>JANLPS010000035.1:0-13421 GCA_031367385.1 Archangium sp.
GACTCGCGGCCACCTCGAGGGTCCCTCCGTCTTGGCGGAGCCACCGGTCGACCAGCCCTTGATCAGGCACCTCTCGCAGCGCGCGGTGACCGAACCGGCCAGCCCGGGCGCGGCCGAGCACCTTGGTGCTGAGGTCACTCGCGACGAGGTCGACCCGGCCGAGCACGTTCTTTTCGGCCAGCAACATCGCGAGGGTCAGCGGCTCTTCGCCAGTCGAGCACGCCGCCGACCAGATGCGCGGCCGCTTGCCACGCTCGACCAGCGGCACCACGAAGCGCTCGACGAGCACCCGCAGAGGGTGCAGCTCGCGAAAGAAGAAGGTCTCGTTCACCACCAGACCGTCGAGCAGCCTCTCGAGCTCAGCGGCGCTGCCCGGGTCGTAGCGAAGAAAATAATAGTAATCGAGCAGCGACTCGAAGCCGGCTTCAGAGGCCCGGGTGCCGACGCGATCCAAGAAGAGCTCTTTCTCGTCGGGGCCGTAATGCAAGCCCGCCCGGCTCTCGACGAGCGCGCTCAAGATGGCGAATAACGGCTGTGAGGCGGCCATCGAGTTCATGGGTCTAGACGCTCACCAAGACCGCGCACACCTGGCGCACCTGAGGCTCGGGGTCGCTGCTGGCGGCCCGAACCAGGGCCTCCATCGCGCGGGGCGTTCGCAACGAGGCCAATGAGGCGGCCGCGGCTTTTCGAACCGCCGTCGAGGGCGAGCCCATCGCCGACAACAGCGCCTCGTCGGCCTCGTGGGTATGCAAGCGTGCGAGCGCCGAGGCCACCAGCGAGGCGAGCTCGTCGTCAGCTGTCGCCAGCGCAGCCGAGAGCCCGGCGACCCGTGCGGCCCCGGGCACCGAGAGAAAAGGGCTGACCCGTTCGCGCTCGGCGGGCACCGCGGCCAAGGCCACCAGCGCGGCGGTCGCCTCGACTCCGGGCAGCGCGGCGAGAAACCCCAGCGCAGCCGAAGCGACGTTCTCATCGGCATCGGTCGCGGCGGTGATCAGCGCGGGCAAGGCGGCGTCTGCCGCGCTCTCGGTCAGCGCGGAGAGCGCCACCAACCTGGTCGACGCATCTGTGTCTGCCGCGGCCTTGAGCAACACCGGCAGCGCCTCGGGGCCTCGGCTGAGCCCCAAGCCAATCAAGGCCGCCCGCTGCATGTCGGGGTCAGTGCCTTCGGCGGTACGTCGCAGCGCCTGTTGGGCCTGAGGCAGCTTGAACGCCGACAGCGCCTCGACCGCGGCCACTCGAACCTGGCCAGCGTCGTCATGCAGCAGCGCCTCGAGCCGGGCGCACGTGGCGTGGGCTTGGCGGCGGCCGAGCGCCTGGCACGCGTAGTACCGAACCCAGGCGCGGGCATCGTCGAGCGCGGCGAGACAGCAAGCGTCGATGCGGTCGTCGCGCAACGCGCATTGGCCCAAAGCCCGCAGCGCCGCGGCTCGAATCTTCTCGTTGTCTTCACGGGCTTGGCCCAGCAAGGCCTCGACGGCTTCAGGCGCCTCGAGCAAGGCGAGCCCGGCCATCACGATTTCACGAGCCGGCACGTCATCACCGCGGAGCGCCTCGAGAAACAGCGGCAGCGCCTCGGGAAAAGCGAAGTAGCTCAAGACCTGCAGGGCACCCCGGCGAATCGCCGGCCTCGGGTCGGTGGCCGCGCGCAGGGCCATCGCCTTGGTCTGGGCGCTCCCGAGCGACTGAATGGCCCCACCCGCCGCCTGAACGACCCGGCGGTTGGAGTCGGCGAGCAGCTCGAACAGCGGGCCCGACGCCTCGACCGCACCGACCCGGGCCAGAGCCTCGCAGGCCAACGCACGAACCAAGCCGTCGCCATCGGTGAGGCACTCGGAGATCTCGGCCTGCGCGCTCACGCTGCTCATGATCGGCAACAAAATCTGTCGGCGGGCGCTGTCACCGCTCCGCAGCGCGCCTCGAGCCTGCTGATCGGCCTCTTTGCCGAGGCGCTTGAGGGCGGCAGCGGCCACTGCGCTGACGGCGCGAGGCTCGTCGAGCAGTGAGCACAGCCCGGCGATGGCATCGGGGCCGCCGAGCGCGCCGAAGAGCTGAGCCAAGGCCCTCTGTTCTTCTTCGCTCGCGGTCGCCAGGCTTCGGGCCATGCGCGCGATGGCGCTGGCGTCGACCTGGGCACGCCTCAAGGTCTGCTGCGGCGCCTCGAGGTTGCCGTACCGCTCGAGGTGGCGGTGGTGGAGATCGGCCAACGCCATCGCCGCGACCCGCGTCACCGATTCGCTGGGGTGCGAGAGCAGCGCGAGCAGGGGGCTGATCGCCGCCGACTCTCCGGTTCGGCCCAGCGCGCGGGCGACCTCGAGCTGGTACATCGAATTCGAGATCAACTTCGCCAACGGAGGGATCGCGCGGGGGTCACCACACCGGCCCAGCACATCAATCGCGGGGAAAACTCGAAAAAAATTGCCGCTTTGCACGGCCGAGATCAGCGCTTCGATCGCTACCGGCCCGCCGATGCGGCCCAGTGCCTCGATCGCCGCCACCGCCACGTTGTCATCGACGTGGTTCACCAGGGGCGCGAGCACCCGAACACCGTTGGCGTTTCGACGCCGCCCGAGCACCTGAGCGGCATCGGCGACGACCGCCGGGTTTGCTTCGAGCGCCAGCGCAGTGACGGCGCCCAGCACGTCTGAGAGGCTCGCCACCAGGGCATCGACCGCGGCGGCGATGCGCGCTTCGTTGTCGCGGCGCTTTCGCAGCACCTCACACAACGCGTCTACCGCTGGCTGACCCAGCAGGCTAAGCGCCGTGACCGCTTCGCGACGCACCGACCAGCTTGGGTCTGAGAGCCCCTCAATCAGCGCCGCCACGCCACCCTGCCCCAGCGCCAGCTGTTTCTGCACCTCATTGACCCGCTGCTGCTCGGCGGGGGTCAAGGCGGCGGCGATGGGCCGGTGGTTCATGACTTCTCCGGGGCCCCTGGGTTCGGGTGCCCGCGTTCGGCCTTCGCAAACGCCGCTCCCAGAGAGACGACCTGCTCGGCCTGCTCGACGTTCGCGAGCCGAATCTTCTGAATGTCTGCGGCGACCGAGCGAATGTCGGCCGTGGCGAGGGTGGCGACCTTGAGCTGCTGGGCAACACCGCTGGCGACGTCGCGCGTTTGAACCCGCGCATCACCAATGACCTTCACCACCTGCTCACTGGCTGATTGTTGCTCGAGAATCGCTCGCGAGACGCCTTGGAGCGCGCCGGTCTGCCGCGCGACGGTCTGAGAGATGGAGCTGATCGCCTCGGCTTGCTCGGCCAAGCCCTTGGCCGAGACCCGGGCAGCCCGACGAACCTCGTCTGAGTTCTTGACCAGCGACGAGATGCCCTGGGTCTGCTCGATGGTCGCGGTGTTGAGCGAGGCCGACAAGCGGGCCAGCTCTCGGGCGGTGGCCTCGACCTCTTTCGAGACCTTGGCCTGCTCAGCGACGGCGCGGGAGGTGTGCACCGCCTGGTTGCGCGCATCGTCCATCGCGCGGGCGACCCCGGTGGCGCCCTTGGCCTGCTCGGCGAGGCCGGTGACCGCGCGCTGCAGCGACATCGACACCTCTTTGCTGGCGACGGCCTGGGTGGCCAACGCCTTGGTCTGCTCGCTGATCGAGCTGGCGGTCTTGTGCGTCAGCCCTCGCATCACCAACGAGGCCTTGGCCAGCTGGGCCGCGCTCGTGGCCTGCTCCTCCATGGCGCGTGACACGTGGGCCGCCCCGGCGGTGAGCCGCGCGTTGGCCTTGACGACCTCTCGCAGCGCCCGGGCCTGCTCGAGGGTGGCCTCGCGGGTCTGCCGAGCCATCTGCCGCATCTCGGAGGCGCCCTTGGTAAGCAGCTGCGTGGCTTGGGTCTGTTCGGCGGCGGCGCGGGCGATGTTGTGGCTCTCTTGGCTCAGCTTGAGCGCGTTCTTGCCCAGCGCGCTGACCGCGTCGCTCTGCTCGACGGAGGCCCGCTCGACCTCTTTGACCGAGGTGCTGACCTCATTGACTCCCCCGAGAATCGCGCTCAGCGCCTCGTTGGCCGACTCTGCAAGGCGGCTGCCCTCTTCGGCGACCTTGGTGTTCTCGGCTGACGCGGTGGCGGCTTGCCGCGCGGTCGACTGCAGGCTGCGCACGATCTTCGCGACGTCGCTGCTGGCGGTGGCGGCGCGATCGGCGAGGGCTCGAATCTCTTCTGCGACCACCGCGAACCCGCGACCGTGCTCGCCAGCGCGGGCGGCCTCGATGCTGGCGTTGAGCGAGAGCAGGTTGGTGCGGTCAGCGATGAGATTGATGGTCTGAACGATGTCGCCGATCTCCTCGACCCGCTTGTCCATTTCTTTCATCACCGCTGACGACTCGCCAATCGACGCCCGAATCGTCACCAGGCCCGAGATCGACTTCTTGAGCGTGACGGCGCCATCGCGCGCGTCGGTGCTAACCCGCGCCGCGGTCTGCCCCGCGCTCTGCACGATGCCCAAGATGCGCTTGGTGGCCACATCAAGCTCGCCAGCCCCGGCGGCGCTGGTCGAAGCCATCAAGTTGAGCTGCTCGGCGCTCTTGGCGACCCCGGTGGCCGAGCGGGCTGACTGCTCGATCGCCGCAGCGTTCGAATCGACGGTGGCGGCGTTCTTTTCGGCGGTCGAGGCGACCTGTTCGACGGAGGCCGCGATCTGTTCGGCCGCGCTGGCGTTCGAAGCGGTGGTGGCCTCGAGCGCTTTGGCCTGTTCGGCGACCGCGCGCACCGAGCGCGACATCTCTTCTGCGGTGGCCGAGGTCTCTTCGACCGCGCTGGCCATCTCGAGTGCATCGCGCGCCACCACGTCGAGCCCGGCGCTGACTCCGGTCACGCCGCTCGACATCGCGACCACCTGGTCGGCGGCGGCCTTCGAATCGGTCGACAAGCGGGTGATGCCCTTGGCCATCTCTTCGATGGTCGATGAGACCTCTTCGATGGTGGCCGCAAGGCTCTGGCCCCGACCGGCGATGTCAGTGACGCTGGCGCTGGTCTGGGTCACGGTCGCGGCGAGCTCTTCGCCGAGGCTGGCCAGGTCGGCGACGTTCGAGCTGACGCCGGTCACGGAGCGGGCGAACTGCTCGAGGGTCACCGAGGTGCTCTCGGCCGAAATGGCCAGCGCTTCACCTGATTTTTGAGCGCTCGAGACCGACGCGGCGAGCTCAATCAGACCGGCGGCCGAGGTCTCGAAGCCGCCGAGCGTGTCGTTCACCGAAGCCGCGATGGTGGCCTGCGAGCGCGCCACCGACTGCACCGTGCTCAGCAGCTCTTCGATGCTGACCGCGAGGGTCTCGGCGCCGGTTCGAATCTCTTCGGCGCTGGCGGCCTGCTTGGCCCCGCCAGACGCCAGGCGGGTCGCAGCCTCTTCGACCGAGAGCGCATGCTTCGCGGTCTCACGCAGCGAGCTGGCGGTGCTCTTCACCTGCGTCGAGGTGTCCGGGTGGCCATTCGTGCCGTTGGTGCTCTTCGTTTTTTTGGCCATGGTGCTACTCCTGTGGAAGTGCGTCTTGCCCGATGATTTTCGAAAAATCGATGCGCATCACCAACCGCGTGCCAGCCTGCGCGACCTGGCTCACGAACCCTCTTGACTGCTGCTCGACCACCGCTGGTGGGGGGTGAAACGCGTCGCTCTCGATGCGAACGACCTCGCGGGCCGAATCAGCGAGCAGGCCCACGGTTCGAGCCCCGTCGCGCACCACGATCACCCGTGAATCGAGCCCTCGCGGCACCGGCTGAAGCCCGAAGCGCGCTCGCAGGTCGATCACCGGTATCACCTGGCCACGAATCTGAACCAGCCCGGCCACGTACGACGCCGCACCCGGCACCTCGGTCGCTCGAACGAACGACTCCATCTGCACAACGTCGGAGGCAGGTAAGACGTAGTCGGCGTCACCGACCTTGAACAACACGTGCAGCACGCTCATGACGCGGCCCCGCTGGTGCTTGCGCGTTCAACCAGCGCGAGCAGGTCGAGCACCAAGGTGGGCTGCCCGTCGCCCAGGTCAGTGCTGCCTGAGATGCCATCGACCGTCACCAGCGCGTCTTTGAGCGGTCGCACGACGATCTCTTGCTGGTTGAGCATCTTGTCGACCTCGAAGGCGAAGCGTTTGTCGCTCTTGGCGACGATGATGGCGATCGGCTGGGTCGCGGCGGCGCCAGAGAACCCGAGCAGCGCGCCCAGCTTGAACAGCGGCACCGACTGCCCCCGGTACTGCAGCAACCGCGCGGGAGACCCGCGGCCTGTGAGCATCGGGGGCCCTGAGACGGCGGTGGGTGCGATCTCGACCAGGTCGTCGACCGAGCTGACCGGCACCACGAAGGTGCGCGTCGCCGACAGAAACGAGAAGGCGTCGAGAATGGTGACGCTGAGCGGCACCGTCAGCATGAACCGGGTGCCCCGCCCTGGCTCGGTGCGCAGCTCGAGCTGGCCGCCGAGGTCGTCGCAGACGATGCGCTTGACGATGTCCATGCCCAAGCCGCGGCCGCTGGTGTGGGTCGCCTTGTCGAGGGTCGAGAGCCCGGGCCGGGTGATCAGCGCGAGCAGACCAGCGTCATCGGGCGGCACGGGCTTGCCGGCGCGCCGGGCGACCTTCACCGCATCGATGCCGCGCCCATCGTCAGCCACCACGAGGGTGAGGTGGCTGCCAGACGAGGCGACGCAGGTGATGTCGATGCGCCCCTCGGCGGGTTTGCCGTTGGCTTTTCGTTCATCAGGCAATTCGATCGCGTGGTCGACCGCGTTTCGAAGCAGGTGCACGATCGCCGGCGCCAACCGGTCTGCCACCGACTTGTCGAGCTCGCTGCGCCCCGCGTCGAGGTGCAACTGCACCGGCTTGCCCGAGCTTCGGCTCAAGCCGCGAATCAGCAGCGGCGTGCGCTCGAGCATCTCGGCCACCGACACCATGCGGGCCCGCATCAAGGCGGCGCGCAGGTCTCGGAGCTGGCGCGCGTTCTCGCCCAGAATGGCGTTCAGCTCGCGAAATTGAACCTGGCCCTGCGACACCGCCGCCACCGAGCGCTGCAACCGCAGCCGGGTCACCATCAGCGCCGAGAGCACCTCGAGGGCGTCATCGAGCCGCTGCACCTCGACCCGCACCACGTTGCGACCCTGCCCCTGGTCGTCTGACCGGTCGAGCCCGTCATCGTCGAGGGCCGCGAGCGCAGGCTCCACGCTGACCGCGATCAGCTCTTGAATCTGGTCGGGAGCGACATCGACGACCCGCGCCAGCTCGTCGTTGCCGGCGTCGGTGACCACCAGCAAGATGAAGGCGACGGCAGCGGGGGTGGTGGCGGTGGCCGGCACGCTCCGCGGCAGCACCTTGACCAGCTCGCCCAGCGAGGCGATCTGCGCTCTGACCGAGGTGATGCTCAGCCCGCGCGCCGCCCGCTCTTGCGAGGGCATGAAATCGGCTCGAATCGCCCGCTTGCCTTGCGCCAGCCCCTGCAGCAGCTGCGCTTGCTCGGCCAAAGAGAGCTTGGCGAGCAGCTCAGCCTCGAGCGAGAGGGTGCCTGACTTGAGCGCCGGCCCTGCGTCGAGCTGCAGCGCCGCGAGCGCGGTGAGCAGCTCTTTGGGCGCGACCGGCAGCGTCTCTTTTCGCGAGAGGTTGCCGACGCGCTCTTCAATCGCCTTTAACGCCCGCACGATCTGGTCGACGGCCTGCGCGGGCAGCCGCCCCCCGGAGCGATCGGCCGAGCGCAGCAGCGTCTCGAGCTCGTGGGCGATGTCGACGATCGGCTCGGCCCCGACCATCGCCGAGAGGCCCTTGATGGTGTGGAGCGCCCGAAACAGCTCACGAACGGCCTTGGGGTTCGCGCCACCCTTCTGCAGCGACGCATCGAGCGCCACCAGACAAGCCCTCGACGCCTTCAGGTGATCATCGACCTCAGCCAGATACCCGACGATGAACTCTTCGACGTCGAGCGAGTCGGTGGTCATGGCGTTGCCGCGGCCGAGTCGATCAATGACCTCACCTCCGACAACAACCCTTCGGGGGTGAACGGCTTGGTCAAGAAGCGTGAGGCTCCGACGCTGAGCGCTTGCTCGCGAGAAGCATCGTCACCGCGGGTCGTGATCATGATGATCGGCAGGTCTTTGAGCGTGTCTTGGCTGCGTACGAACTCGACCACCTCGAGGCCGCCGATGTCGGGCATGTTCATGTCGAGCAGCAGCAGTTCGTAGGGCCTGAGCGACAGCTTCTCGATCGCCTCGAGCCCGCTCGCGGCATGGGTAAAGGCCAGCGAGCCCTCGGGCCGCAGACAGGCGACGATCATGTCGCGCATCACCTTGCTGTCATCGACGACGAGCACCTCTCGCACCACAGCCCTCTGGCGTGATCTCCGGTGGAAGTCAAAGGCTTATTCCCCAGTGAAACCGGGCATCTGAGGAGCCCCGTGACACATTTATTCCCACAGAAGACACTGCCTTTGGTTCATGCCCGGCCGAGCCCCCACCTCAGCAGACCTCGTCGCCTTGATGCAGGCGGGTGATCTCGCCGCCCTCGATCTCGTTGCCAGACAGTACGGGCAGACGTTGCTGGCCGTGGCACGCCGGCGCTGCCACCTCGCGGCTGACGCCGAAGACGCGGTTCAGCAGGCGCTGATCACGGCCAGTGCTGCGATGACCACCATTCGCGCCGAAGGCTCGCCCGTCGCTTGGCTGTCGACCCTGGTCTCGCGGCAGTGTCATCGAATGAATGAGCACGCCCAGAAAGAGCGCGCTGAAGGCGCCACCGACCTGCCGTGCACCTGTGACGACCCCGCCGCGCTCGCCGAGCAGCGCCAGCTTTCGGAGCGCCTGAGCGACGCGCTGATGGGCTTACCGCGCACCGACCGGCTACTGATCATGCTCTCGACCCAGGGCTTCACCAGCCTCGAGCTCGGCGAGCAGCTCGGGCTGACCAGCAACGCCGTGCGCAGCCGCCTCAAGCGCGCCCGGGCCCACCTTCGCGCGTCGCTGACACCCGCTGACACACTCGAACCGCTCGGGAGCACTGCTGAGGCGAACCCCACACCCGGAGTACCGCCCCATGCTGGAGCCCCGCCTCAAACAGACCGATGAAACCCACTTCGCCCAAGATCTGAGCTCGGCGCCACTGGTGTTGGTGAAGTTCACCGGCACCTGGTGCCCGCCCTGCCGAGCAATGCAGCCGACCCTCGACGCGCTGGTGAAAGACCGGGCCGACCTGGTGGTGCTCAGCGTCGACGTCGACACCGATCAGTCGGTCGCCCAGCAGTACGGCGTTCGCGCGATACCCACGTTGATCGCCTTTCGCGGCGGCAGACCCATCGGTCAGCTGGTGGGCAACGCTTCACGCACGGCGATCGAGAAATTGCTCGGCGACGCTCCGCGCTAAAACCGGGGTTCAGACCCGCCGCTCTGCTCAGAGGCATAGGCCCGCGTGATCTTCTCGACGAAGGTGGGCCGGCCGATTTCGGTCAGCAACCCGTAGAGGTACCCGCTGGTGATCGCGCGGGCGAGCTCACCTTGAACGGCATTGAGCGCGAAGGCTTCGGGCACGGAGGTCAGCCGCGCCTGCGCTTTCGTGAGCGCTGCCATCACCTGGTCGTGCATCACTTTGGGCAGCGTGGCCATCGCGGTGGCGAAGGCGGCGGCGTTGGTCGGTCTGACCGCCTCGGGCGGGGGCCGCATCGGCGGCGGCGTCGGGTGCGAGGCGTCTTGCGAGTTGAAGTGCTCCCGCAGCGCGACGATGACTTCAGGGTCCATCTTTTGGGTGATTTCGAACTCTCCGCTCGCGGCCGCTCTGGCCTCTTCGGCTTTCGCGCGTTGCAACGCTGCGAGCAGGGGCTTCAAGTTCTCGTTGCTCAGACGCGAGGTCTTCTCGAGATCATCGGGCGAATCGACGATGGTCGATTGCTCGACCCGGCTTGAAGAACCCATAGGCGTGCGCGCCCTCCCCACTGCGAAGTAGGAGCGAGGCTATTCTGATTCGGTTCACAGCGATGCGTGTGAAGGGCCCCCACACCTGACACCCAGGTAACCGTTTCACCCACACGTCAGTCAGTCGATGATGCTGAACAGCAGCACCACGAACAGAATGGGAAAAGCGATCGACCCGAACCGGTCGACGCGCTGCCACCCTTTTTCTTTGCCGAGGTAATTGAGGGTGAGCGACGCCACGGTGCCGATCAGTGAAACCAGAATCATGCCCAGGCACAGAAAAACCGTCTTGTCGGTGAGGGTCATGTAGTTCAAGTCGGGCAGCTGGGCGTTGATGGCGAGCATGCCGGCTGCCCCAGCGAAGAGCGCGCCGACTGAGACCGAGACGCGCGGGCTGGCGTCTTTGGGCCGAATGAAAAAAGCGCACCACGAGACCAGCACCGAGATCAGCAAGACGAAAACGACCTTGAAGTAGCGGGCGAAGCCGCTTCGATTGGCGCTGATCAACACCTCGTAGCGGCTGAAGTGGGTCTCGGCGCTTTCTGAAATCGAAACGTCACCGTAGTTCGAGTCGTAGCGGTGGTCGACGACGTGGGTTTCGAGCTTGGGCTCGATCGTCCACCCCGAGACGGCGACGCTGGGGTCGACGCCCTGACTACCGGGGTCGACTGTGAAGACGCCGCGGCTCGAGTCGATCTCCGAGTCTTCGATCACCAGCGCGATCTTGTGATTGTCGAGCGGGTAACGCCGCAAGTCCCAGTGCTGGTGCACGGTCGCGTTGACTCGGGCCGCCGAGTAGTCTTGCCCGTCGGGCATTTTTTTCTTGATGATGTTGGTCTTCGAGTTGATTCGGCCGTCAATGATCTCGAAGGTGTCGACCGGCGATATCGTTCGGGCCGGCCCTCGAAACCAGACCCAGAAGTCGATGGTGTACTGGTTGTTCTTCAGATCGATGCTGGCGACCTGGTTGATGTAGACGCCGATGTTCGTCGTGGTGGGGGCAGGCGCCTGCGCGACCAGCAGGGCCGTCAAGAGTGTGAGCATCGAGGCACGATACTTTCGCCGCGCTTCGAAGTCAGCGACCTTGTTGAAAGCTCACTGGTTGAATTCACCTCCGAGCGCGCCGGGCTGGTGGCTGACCGCGATGTCGAGATACCCGTCGAAGTTGAACTCGCGCACCACGACGCGCAGCTACCGCGACCCGGTCTGATCAACCGCCTTGGTCTCGACGAGCGCCTTGTCGGTTCTCAGCGCCGAGGTGGCGATATCGGCCTGCTGCCGAACCGGCGCCGTCTTGGTCTCGGCCGCCGCGAGCGCCCGCAAGCGCCGCCCGTTCTGAAAATCGAGCAGCTCTCGCGGCAGGCTCAGCAAATGCCGTCGCAGCTCGTTGGCCGAGGGCGTTCGCTTTTCTAAATCACGCTCGAGCAACCGCATCACGATCTCGTCGAGCTGCGGCGGCACGTCGGGCCGAAACGCCGACGGCGCTTGAATTGGCGCCTCGAGCACCTGCTTCATCACTTCGAGCTCGTTGTCTCCGCGAAAGACCCGGTTGCCGGTCAGGCACTCATGCAACGTCAACCCCAGCGCGAAGAGGTCGGCTCTCGCGTCATACAGCGCGCTCCGCAGCTGTTCGGGCGCCGCGTAGACGACCTTGCCCCTCATCACGCCGACCGCGGTCATGCGCTCCTGGCCCGCCACGAGCGCAATGCCAAAGTCGGCGAGCTTCGCGTCTCCGTTGTGGGTCAGCATGATGTTGGGCGGGTTCAAGTCTCGATGAACCAGGTTCAGCATTTTGCCGGAGTTGCTGACCCGGCTGTGAATGTAGTCGAGCGCCTCGGTGAGCTGCCACGCGATGTGCACCACGATCTGCACCGCGAGCGGCTGGTTGACCAACCGCGAGTGGCTGATCAGGTCTTTGAGCGAGACCCCGTCGATGTACTCCATCGCCAAGAACGAGGTGCCCTGGTAGGTGCCGAAGTCGAGCACCTGCACGATGCCCGGGTGCGCCAGCATCGCGCCGACCTCGGCCTCTTGGCGAAACATCGCCATCGCCACTTCTTGATCAGCGAACGACGGCAAGATGCGCTTGACCGCCACCCGGCGCTCGAAGCCGCCCTCGGGTGAATAGGTGGCCTCGAAGACCTCGGCCATGCCCCCCAACCCGATGCGCTTGCCCAGCACGTATTTGCCGAGCAGATCTTGCGCGCGCGAAGTGTGCACCAGGCCTCGCATGCGACCGACGATGGCGAGCAGGGCCAGGGGTGATCACCGCCCACGACATCAAGGTGAGCCCGAGCACGCCGGGGCTCAAACCGACGTACGAGGCCCGGTAGAGAATCGGTACGAGGGCGATCATCGAGGTCAAGATGATCACCCGCTGCGAGAGCGACATCACCGTGACGACCATGAAGGCGAACATCATCGCCGGTGTGTTGACCATGCCCATCAGCGGCGACGGCAGGTGCGGCGTCTGCAACACCTGACCTACCGCCACGATCGGCACGTCGAAGAGCGGCACGATCCACCCGGCGCTTTTGACCAGCTTGCCGGTGACCAGCAGCCGCCAGATCACGACCGAGAGCACCACGTGCATCGAGCCTGAGATCAGCGACGTCGTGTACGAGTGCCAGTCTCCGGTGATGCTGAAGATGATCAGCGCCACCACCGCCGCCAGCGAGCCAAAGATGCGCAGGCGAGCGAGCACCGTCGCGAGCACCACCCGCTCTGCGTCGAGCACCTTCTCGAGCGCGGCGCGAAACGATGAGTTCGAAACCTGCGCGGTCGCCATCGTTGGAGCGCAACCTAGCCGAATCGGCCTGGCGCCAGAGCCCTCTCGCCTCGCGAACCCCCTGACAGGTGACAGCCCCGCGTGCGACAGCGACGTAGCGGCACCCACATCAGCCTGCCTCGTTCTCTTGACTGTGCCGCCCGCTCGTCGAGAGTGGGCCTGCCGCAGCATGACCACGAAAACCAAACCGGAGCGCAGCGAACCCGAAGACGAGGGCACCCTCACTGGGCGGGTCTTGGGCGACTTCTCTGTGCTCACCAAGCTCGGGCAAGGGGGCGTCGGCGCCGCGTACATCGCCAACCAGACGCTGCTGGGCCGCGAGGCGGTGATCAAGGTCTTGCGCGCCGGCAGTGAAGCAGACGGCTTCACCCAGTCACGCTTCTTGCGCGAAGCCCGCCTCGCCTCGCGAATCGATCACCCCTTCGCGGTGCAGGTCTACGCCTTCGGCGCCGAGCCCGACGGCCTGTTGTGGATCGCGATGGAGCTGGTGCGCGGGGTGCCGTTGTCGGCCTGGCTCAAAGAGCATGGCCCGATGCCGCTGGCCCAGTTCGCGCCCTTCTTCGACACTCTCTGTGACGTCGTCGACGCGGTGCACGAGAAAGGCATCGTTCACCGCGACTTGAAGCCGTCGAACGTGATGGTGATGGTGCGCAACGGGCGGTTGCTGCCAAAGCTGCTCGACCTCGGCATCGCCACGGTGGTCAGCCGCCCGAACGCCGCGAAGATCTCGATCGACGAAGCGGCCTTTTTCGCGTC
>JANLPS010000105.1:0-16947 GCA_031367385.1 Archangium sp.
CAAGCAGGTTCACCGCTTCTACACATTGACCGACGAGACGCCCGACGACAGCTGCATGTTGCACGACGCCTACGACAAGCTCGTCACCACCGACGGCAACGCCTCGGTGCTCGAAGCCTTTCGCGCACAGTTCATCAGCACGCTCATCTTCAAGCGCCGCCTGCAGTAAGGGCCTCTACGGCCGACGCCCTTCGAGCTGGGCGAAATTATCGGGCGGCATCTGCACCGCCCCCAGGTGCCGGTTCGGCGCGACGGTGTGGCCGTGAAAGTCACTGCCCGCGGTGGGTATCAGGTCGAGCGCCTTGCTCCAGCCGATGAACTTCTCGCGCAAGCTGGGCGCGTGATCGCTGTGAATCGCTTCGATGCCGTCGAGCCCGGCCTTCTTCATCTCGGCCATCTCGAACTCCTGAATTCTCGACACGCCGGGGTGGGCGCAGGTCGCGGTGCCACCCGCTCCGTGAATCAGGGTGATGGCTTGCTCGATGCTGACCTCGAACCTCGGCACCGCCGCCGGGCGCCCGTCGGCCAAGAACCGATCGAACGCCTCTTTGCTCGAACCGACGTAGTTCATCTCGATCAACACGCGGGCCAGGTGCGGCCGCGCCAGGTGAGCCCCGGGGCCGGCCAGGTCGCGCACGTGCTGCATCGTGACGGGAAAACCCAGCTGCTGAATCTTCTCGACCATCAGCTCCATGCGCTTCTCGCGCTCGATCTTCAGCTGGTCGGCGAAGGTGGCGAGGGCCGGGTTCGCAGGGTCGACGAAGTGCCCGAGAATGTGCACCTCGCGGCGGTTCATGATCACCGAGACCTCAATGCCGGCCACCAGGCGCATGCCGCGTTGCTCCGCTTGCCGCGTGCACTCGCCGATGTTGGCGACCGTGTCGTGATCGGTGACGGCGAGGGTGGTGACTCCGGCGGCGTGGGCAAACCCCAGCAACTCCGCGGGCGTGTGCTCACCGTCGGAGGCGGTCGTGTGCGAGTGAAGGTCGATCATGCTACAGGTGACTTAGCCCACCCATGCAGCACGCACTCCAGATCTCCCGGAAGATCGAATACGGCACGCGGGCCATGGCCTTCATGGCGTCACTGCCCGATGGCATGACCACGTCGTTTCGCGAGATCGCGCGAAAGATGGCCATACCCGAAGAGTTCTTGGCCAAGATCTTGAAAACACTCGTCAAAGCGCAGTTGGTGCGATCGACGCGCGGCGCGCACGGTGGGTACAACCTGGGCCGCCCGCCCAGCCAGATCAGCTTTCTCGATGTGATCGAAGCCGTCGAAGGCCCGGTCAGCGTCAACCTCTGCACCGAACAAGACAAGAGCCAGATGGCCTGCAGCTTCAGCGGCGCGTGCACGATGCACCACGTCTGGCGTGAGGGCCAGGCGCGCATGCTCGAGGTCTACCGCGGCACCACGCTCGACAAGCTGGCGATGCGCAGCCTGGGCACCGGTCATGAATCTCCGGTGCTCACCGCGATGCGCGCCGCCGAGTAACGCTACTGGGTGATGTTCACCGTGAGCGTCGACGATGACGATTGCTGGCCCCGATCGTCGTACACGAACAACCCGACTCGGTAGACCGCCGCCGCTGACGTCACGGTGAGCGTGGTCGTCGACGAGGTGATCTGCAGATCGTTGTTCGCCAAATTCATACCGGTCACGTTCGGAGGCATTGGGTTGAGCAAGGTGAACTTGTACTTGGTCGCCGCCCGCTTGCTCCCCGCCATGCCTGGCACCGGGTCGTAGCTCGTCACACCGGAGATCGTGATCGTGTGCGCTCCGAGGGTCGCGAGCGAGGCGCTCATCGAAGAGGTCGAGCCCATCGCGCAGGTCGCATCGCTGGTCACCTGCATTGGCGTACACCCACGCAGCTCGGCAACCGGCAGCTCATCGAGCGGTGAAGCCGAGAGCAATTGCACCAGCTTCGCGTCTGCGAAATCGGAGTCATTCGACTCGATTCGCAGCTGGCCGACCTGCATGCCACCCGAGGCGGGCCGCTTGTAGGTCACGCTGGTTGCGACCGAAGCACCTGGCGCGAGCAGCGTGTTCGCAGGCACCGCAGTGCCCAGCTTGAAGAAGTTCGAGCTGTCGACCGAGACACTGGAGATGGTCAAGTTGCCGCACCCCGTGCCGTTCTTGATCGTCACCGTCTGCGAGCTCTCATCGGTCGTCGGGTTGTTGAAGTTGACCGTGTTGAGCGGGTCGGTGGTGAGGCACGGCTTGCTGCCACCGAAGAGCGCGAGGGTGAAGCTGCCGGCGAGGGTGACTCCGTCGGGCAGGGTTATCTTCACTTCGAGCTGGTCGCTCACATAAAGCGGTGCGTCGGTGTAGGTCACCTCGAGCGTGGCCGAGCCCGCGACCGGTATCGTCGTGCCGGTGAACGGAGTGACGATCTTGAAGCGATCGCCCGAGCCACTGGTCTGGGTGCCGGTCGATTTGAAGGTCGTCGAGGCCACTTTGAGCGGAGCGTTGCCCTCATTGGTGAAGCGAAATTGCGCGCGGCCGCTGGTCTTGGTGGCGAAGCCGCAGCCATCGCTGGCGACGCTGAATTCGCACTTCGAGGGCACCACGTAGGCCGACGGCTTCACGCCTTGCCCTGAGAGCGCGACCAGAGTGCTCGGGTTGGTCGCGTCGTTCGAGGTGATGGTGAGCACCGCGTCGCGGCTGTTGTTGCCGGTGCCGTCATCGCTCGGGTTGAACGCGATGGTGATGGTGATCTCATCGGTGCCGTCGGCGGTGCTCAGCAGCAACGGAGACGTCGCCGAGGGCAGGGTGGCGGGTGCGACAATCGAAAAGCCCTGCGTGTCTCCACGGTTCGAGGTGATGGCCAGCCCGGTCACCTTGAGCGCCGCGCAGCCCTTGTTGCGAAGCTTGAGCTGCCGAGTCACCGTCTTCGCGAACAGCGTGTCGGGGAAACCGGCCTCGCAGTACACCGTCGGGTCGCAGGTGACGAAGGCGCTGCCATCGGCCTTTTGTGGGGCCGCCTCGACCGTCGGGGCCGCAGGCAGATTCTTGCCCTCGCCTGAGAGATCGACCGTCACGTTGGGGGTGCCATCGAATTGATCATCGATGGTCAGCAGCGCCTTGAACGCGCTGCGTTTGTCGGGTGAGAACGCGACCGAGACCTCGGCCGAATCGTTCGCGCCGATCGCGGTGGGCGTCGGCGCAACGACTGAAAAAGCCGCCGCGTCTTGCCCCGAAATCGTCAACTTGAGGCCCGAGCCGGTCTTCGCGCTGTTGGTGATGGTGATCTTCTGCGTGTCGGGAAAAACGTCGGCCACCGCGGCGTTGCCGTGCGTCTCGTCTTTGGTGGGGCAGGCCGAAAATGACGCCGCGGTTGGGGTGGCCCGGTAGTCGGGTTGGAGCGCGCTGGTGCCTGGGGCTTTGCAACCGATTGAGCCGATGACTGCGACAGCGACGAGAAGCGTGACGAATGTTTTCAAAGCAAAAACTCCGATGAGTCGGCCGGGGGAAGCGGTGTATACCGCCCGCGCTCATGGCTACCAAGACCCAGCAGAATCTTCGCAAACATTACGACAAGAGCCGCCGCGTCGACCCGAAGCCGATTACCGGCAAAGAGACCGCCGTCGAGCTGCTCGAGACCGCGTTCGGCGCCTACGTCGGCCGCCAAGAACGCACCGCTTTCGAGCTGATGCGCCGCTCCCTGACGGAGAATGCCGGTGTGTTCTTGACCCTTTCGGGCGCCATGACGCCGGCCGGGCTGCACCAGAGCTGCCTGATACCCCTGGTCGAGTCGGGCGCCATTTCGGCCATCACCACCACTGGCGCGAACCTGTACCACGACGCGCACCGCGTCATTGGCCACGGCATCAAAGAAATCAACCCCAACGCGGGTGACCTCCAGTACCGGTTGGCGCGGGTCATTCGCATCTATGACCTCGGGTTCTGGGAGGAAGCGCTGCTCGACACCGATCGCCTGTTCTCGGCGATCATTCGCGGCCCCGAGTTTCAGAAGAAGATGACGACGCCTGAGTTTCACTACCTGCTCGGCAAGAGCATCAACGCCATCGAGCAAGAGCTGGGCGTGAAACAGCCGTCACTGCTCTCGACCTGCTACCGCCGCGCGGTGCCGATCTGGGTCGGCGCGGTACAAGATGGGTCGATCTTCTTGAACGTGGTGAAGCTGCGAAAGTTGTTGGGCGACTCGTTCAAGTTCGAGCTCGACATCAACGATGACGTCTATTCGATGGCGGCGATGCAGCACTACTGCCGTCACAACTTCAACAACCGCCTCGCGATCTGGATCTTGGGCGGCGGCGTGCCGAAGAACTACACGCTGCAGGGCGAGCCGTTGCTCGACCAAATTCTCAACGTGCCGACCCAGGGCTTCGACATCGACGTGCAGTTCTGCGTCGACCCGGTCGACAACGGAGCGCTCTCGAGCTGCCCCGCTGGCGAAGGCCACACCTGGGGCAAGGTCTCGGTCGACGCGGTCGAGACGGGCTCGGTGTACGTGCACACCGACGTGACCGCGGTCTTCCCCTGGCTGGTGCATGCGCTGATGCAGCTCAAGGTGACGAAGCGAAAGCACTTTCGGCTGATGGACAAGATGAAAGACGCGATCGCCTTTCTCGACGCCGACGTGAAGAAGCGGCACAAAGACCTGATGACCACCATCGATTGGGACGTGTCGGAGGTGAAGTGAATCGCCAGAAGATGATCATCGGTGTAGCCGTCGCCGCGGCTGTCGTCGCGGTGGCGGTGACCCTGGTGGTCACGCAGAAGCCGCCCGAGCCGCGTGGGCTCAAGCCGAACTTCGCGGTTGGCTGTGCGATTGACGACGTGGTGGTCGAGTGTGTGCAGGGCGCGAAGTTGGTGATTGAGCTGGCCCCGAATGGGTACGAGCACTTCGCCGCAGTAATGGTGCACCCCTCGGGTACCGAGCAGTGGATTTACCCAAGGGCCGAAGGCGGCTCGAGCCTCGACTTGCGCAGCGTGGCGTCGAATGGCGTGATGAACGACGCGATCAAGCTCGATGGGCCGCCAGGTGAGTACCTGGTGAAGGGCGTCTTCGCCCACGCCCCGATGGATCGGGCGACCGCCAAAGAGGCCGTCGCGCAGACCGATTCATTCGAGGCCAGCACGGTGAAAATCAACCTGCCCTGAGCCCGAGTTATTCGAAGGCCAGCGCTCGCTCGAAGTCAGCGCGATTCGTCGCCGCATCGAGGGCGACCTCTTGCGTGATCTGTTTGTTGCGAATCAGCTGCGCGAGGTGCCAATCGAAGGTCTGCGTGCCCAATAAATCGTGGTTTCGATCGAGAAAATCGACGATTTCATGGGTTCGCGCCGGGTCTTTGATGAATTCTTGAACCGAAAGCGTCGAGACCATGATCTCGGCAGCCGCGACTCGGCCCTTGCCCGAGGCATGCGGCAACAACCTCTGTGACACCGTCGCCTTCAAGTTCTCAGCGAGCCGGTTTCGCACCCCGGTCTGCGCCTCAGGGGGAAACACGCCGATGATGCGGCTGATCGTGCGGTAGCAATCAGTCGTGTGCACCGTCGAGAGCACCAGGTGACCCGTCTCGGCCGCCTTGATCGCCACCTCAATCGTCTCGGCATCGCGCATTTCACCGACCAGAATCACGTCGGGGTCTTGCCGCAGGGCCGCGCGCAACGCATGCGTGAACGTCGTCGTGTCGGGGCCGATTTCTCGCTGCATCACCCGGCTGAATCGATCTTCGTGCACGAACTCAATCGGGTCTTCGATCGTCACCACGTGCTTGCGGTAGTGCGCGTTGATGTAATTCACCATCGCGGCCAGGGTCGACGACTTGCCCGAGCCCGTCACGCCCGTCACCAGAATCAGCCCACGCTCTTCTTGCGAGATCTTCTCGAGCACCTGCGGCATGCCCAGCTTCGCGAAGTCAGGCACCGTGAGGGGTATCGCTCGCATCACCGCGCCCAGGTGGCCCTTGTTGCGAAACAAGTTGGTGCGAAACCGGCCGACCCCGTCGAGCGCGTAGCTCGTGTCCCAGTCTTGCAGGTCGTCGATCACGCCCTTGTACCGGCCCTGACTCAAGATGTGCTTCGCGATGCGCATCGTGTCTTCGGGTTGCAGCGCGGGCACCTTGACCGGCAGCAACTGCCCGTTGACCCGCAGCGCCGGCGAAGAACCGACTTTGAAGTGAATGTCAGACGCGCCGTTCTTCACCGCGGCGCCGAGAAATTGGTTGAAGGTCGCCAGTTCCATGAGAGCCCTTTAGCGAACGGAGACGGTGCCAGCTTGCGACTGGGCGAGGAGGGTGGTCGTGCGACGAAGCCGCTCAGACAAGGTGCGGCAAAACGAGCGGTACACCTTCACCGCGAGCTTCTCGTCGCTGCCCAGCAAGGCCTCGAATCGATCTCGGGGCATGCGCAAGAGCCGGCACTCCGTCACCGTCGAGACCCGCGCGCTGGTGAGCAGGTCATCGATGAGCGACATTTCTCCGAACAAGTCGCCTTCTTTCAAGCGGCCGATTTCTTCGCCGTGATCATGCGTGCCATCGGCGTTCGAATCGCGGCTCACCCGGCACTCGCCTTTGGCGATCACGTAGAGCGCGTTGCCCAGAGAGTGCTCTTCGATCACCACGCTGTTCGCGGGCACATCGAGGTAATCGATGATCTTGCCCAAGCGGGTCGTCTCGTCGAAGGTGAGCTTTTGAAAGAGGTGGAGCTTCTGCAGCAGCTCGACTCCCTCGAATTCGCCAAAACCGGTCAGTTCGAGTTCCACGGCCGATGAACCTAGCGCGAATCAGCTTTGGTTCAACGAAGCCGAAACACGCCGATGTGCGCCTGTTCGAAGCCGCACGAGGCCATGAAGGCCATCACCGCGTCGTCAACCCGGTCGAGCGAGTGAATCTCGAGCCGCTTCACCGACAACACCTTCGCCCGTTCGACCGCGCGCTTGAGCAGCTCGCGCCCGACGCCCTTGCGACGCCAGCTCTTGGCAACCACCAGCTCGTCGATCATCGCCGCGCGGCCACCGAGCTTCATCAGCGGGCGGTGCGAGAGCGAAATCACGCCGATCACCTTATCGAGCGAGTCGGCCGCGACCATCAACTCCATCTCGGGGTGACTGATGATCCAGGTGACTGCCGACGAGTCTCCCGCGGCTCCGACTTCGGCCAGCAACGTCACGATCGGCACCGCGTCGCCCCGCCGGGCCGGCCGAACCTTGAACGCTGGAGCCACCTGAGAAGGAGTCACCAGCGCCGACTCTAAGCACCTTTAGCCTCGGGTCCAGAAACCGGGACCTCCAGGTGTGACATGCGCCTACAGGTCGACCAGAAAGACGGCGACGGCATTGTCGAGCAGCTCCTTCGACAAAGCGGGCGCTGTGCCCCGATACCGGGCTGAGTCTTTGACCAACTGCACGAGATCGCGCGGGTGGCACGAGCGCATCTCGATTTGACGGGGCTTGTAGGCGCTCTCGATGAGGTAGCTGACGGCCTGTTCGACGTAGGCGATGCCCGAGGCCTCGCAGACCCGCCGAAAGATGTCGCGGTACTGGCGCTCGTCGGGGTTGCCGACCTCGATCTTGTATTTGATTCGCCGCAAGAAGGCCTCGTCGACCAGCTCTTTGGGGTCCAAGTTGGTCGAGAAGACGATCAATTGGTCGAAGGGTATCTCGAACTTCTTCCCGGTGTGCAGCGTGAGAAAGTCGACCCGTTTCTCGAGCGGCACGATCCACCGGTTCAGCAAATCGGTCGGGTGCACCTTCTGCCGGCCGAAGTCGTCGATCAGCAGCATGCCGCCGTTGGCTTTGACCTGAAACGGCGCTTCATAGAATCGGGCGGTCGGCGAGTAGATTAGGTCGAGGGTTTCGAGGGTGAGCTCTCCGCCGACGATGACCGCGGGGCGCCGGCAGATCTGCCAGCGGCGATCGAGGTCGAGGCTGGGCTTGCGCGCCCCATCGTGAGCGCTGCGCATCGGCACCACGTGATGCACGAGCTCGTCGAAGACCTTGACGATTTGCCCATCAATCTCAATCGCATAGGGGATGTAGGCCTCCCCCCCGAACATGCCGCTGACCGCCTCGGCGAGCGAGGTCTTGCCGTTGCCCGGGGGCCCGAACAGAAACAGCGAGCGCCCAGAGTTCACCGCGGGCCCGAGCTTGTCGATGATCGCGCCAGGCACGACGAGGTGCGAGAGGGCCAGCTCGAGCGTCTTGCGCTTGACCACCGGCAGCTCGCGGGTCTGATTCTGAATCAGCGCGTTGTACTGCTGCACTGGCACCGGCGCAGGCCCCACATAGGTCGTTCGCTCGAGCGCATCACGTGCGTATTCGCGGCCCTTCACGGTGAGCATGAAGTCGACCGACATGCGGCCGAAGCCCTTGCCGCCGCGCAGGTCGACCAACTTCTCGGTCGCCACGAAGTCGATCACGTTCTCGACCACGTTGGTCCACGGCAGCTTGAGCGTGTCTGAGAGCTCGGCGCCGGTCGCGGTGCCCGTGTAGTAGAGAAATTTGAGCGCGATGTCTGAGAGCAGCCCGATCTTCAGACCCGTGTCTTCGAGCGATTTCGGCTCGGGTGGGGCGATGTCGAGAATCGACGGGTTCTCGAGGTTGTATGGGTTGTGACCGCCGGCGACAGGCACCTCGCCCGTGGGTGCCCGGTCGTCGACAATCAAATCACTGGTGTTGATGCGCTGCGATCGTTCAGGTCGGCGAGAGGCCATGAGCGCCGCACTCTACCCCGATCGTCGCGAGTGCCTTGAAGCAGCTCGATCTACTCAGATTCTTGGACGACGAGAAGACGCCGCCACGACTGGAAACAGAGGCCCTCGCTGTGTTTGGGTGGGCGTCATGTCCGGCATTCCTCCCAATGGCGATGGGCCTCGACGCGTGTACTCGCGCGAGCTGCCGGCGTCGGTCGCGATTCGAACCGAGGCACCTCAACCGGCCCCCACCGCAGCCAACGGGAGCACAGTCACAGAGATGGCCCGTGCGCTGGTGCCGATGCTGAGCGCTGCCGAGGCCGAGAAGTGGCTCACCACCAACCCGGGCATCGCGCGCACGCTCCGGGCCTTCGCCTCGAACAGCAATGACCCGCTCGAAGTCGCCAAGAACGCGGGGCGCGCGATGCGCCACGAGCTGATCAGCGCAGGGTCGTTGCCCTCGCAGCTCGCCGTCGGCAACGATGTTCGCGCGGTCAGCGAATCGTATGCACAAGACCTGGGTTTCAAGAACGTGGAGATCGCCAACGGGGTGGCGGTCGTCGTCACCGAGAGTGGCAAACGCTCGAAGCTGACCGAGCTCGACCCAACCAAGAACGCTTCGAAACAAATCGAGACCATCGGCAAAGCGCTGAACGTCGAGCGCTTCGGAGTGGCGGCAGTCGAACCACCCCCCGCTGTGATGCAACCCAACGCCAAGGCGTACAGCGAGGTCAATGCGCACCGCATGGCCCACCTGAGCGTGCTCGCCTACAAAGACGAAGCGACGGTCAAGGCGCAGCTGGGCAGGTGGGGCTACGACCTCAAGACCTTCACCTGGCTCGAAGACAAAGCCTCCGACACCCAGGGGTTCTCGGTTGCCGACAAGGCCGGCAACGCGTTCTGTATTTTTCGGGGCACCGAGTCATTGACCGACGCGAAGGTCGACGCCGACATCGCGACGGTCTCGCCAAGCTGGAAGAAGACCAACCCCGCTGGTCTGCAGCTGCACCGTGGCTTCGCGAATGCGCTCGACAGCGTGTGGCCGCAAGTTGAGCAGGGCCTGGCGCTTGCGCGTGGCGGTAAGCCCGGCGCTCCGGTGTTCTTCGGGGGCCACAGTCTTGGCGCTGCGGTGGGCCAGGTTGCCGCCCTTCGAGCCGTCGAGACCGGGCTCGCGCCCCGAGAGACCACCCAGGTCTACACCCTCGGTTCACCCCGGGTAGGCAACGAGGCCTTTCGCGAGGTCTACAACCAGGCGTTGCCCCGATCATTTCGAAACGCCAACTTCAGCGACGGTGCGCTCGCGTCGGTTCAAGACATGGTGACGCAGGTAGCGCCGCTGGCCCTCGGGTTTCGCGCGCTGGGCCAGTTGGTGCGGCTCAAAGAGACGGGCAAGACCGAAATCATCGCCGTGACTGACGCGCGGTCGAAGGCTGTACGCCCGCAGGGCGCCGTTGGCACCGACAGCGACCCTGGCACCGCGAAGGTCGAGGCACTGCGCGGCGAGGCACTGAAGAACTACATCAGTGAGGTGAGCCTGGGCAGGCAGTCGGTGCCCGACCCCGATTCGCGTGGCGTCGTCCAGAAAGACTTCGTGCTGCCGAGCCTCCCGTTTCACATGAGCGGCAACTACCTCGCGCGCACCGGCCTGAGCGTGCGGCTCAACGAGAAGTAGCGTTCAGGCGGAGTGCGAAGCGCACCCACTGGTTGCGCGCGTACAGGAGCTCCCCCGCCATCAGCGAGACCGCCGCGTCTTCGAGTTGGAGCTTGGTGAGCAGCGCGAACGCCCCGAGCGCGAGGAGGGCCTCCGATTCGGTCACCGGCGTGGCCGTGGTGCCCTCAACTCACACGTAGGTCAGCCAGCTCGCGTACTTCGGCTCGTGCCCGCGCACGACGCGAAAGTACATCTCTTGAATGGCTTTCGTAATCTCGCCCGCACCGCCATTGCCCACCTGCCGGTTGTCGACCTCGCGCACCGGAGTCACCTCAGCCGCCGTGCCTGTGAAGAACACCTCGCCCGCGATGTAGAGCGCGTCACGCGTGAAGCTCACCTCTTGCACCTCACGCCCCATGCCCTTGAGCAGCTCGATCACCGTATCTCGCGTAATGCCTCGCAGAATCGGAGACGACAGCGACGGCGTACGCACCACGCCATGCCGCCCGACGCAGAACACGTTCTCGCCCGAGGCCTCGGCGACGAAGCCCGAGATATCGAGGAGAATCGCCTCGTCGTACCCCGCCAGCACCGCCTCGCGCTTGGCCAGAATCGAGTTCACGTACTGCCCCGAGATCTTGCCGCGCACCATGTTCACGTTGACGTGCATGCGCGTGAAGCTCGACACTTTCGCGCGAATGCCGTCTTTCATGCCCTTGTCGCCCAGGTAGCTGCCCCACTCCCACGGGCAAATCGCAACGCGCGTCGGGTTGATCGCCCCCAGGCCCATCGCGCCGTCACCCATGAACGCAATCGGCCGCAGGTACGCCCCATTGGGAAACTTGTCTTGCTGAGAGCGAAGCACGTCGATGCACGCATCCATCAGCTGCTGCTCGGTGAAGGGCAGGTTCAGCATGATGATGTGCGCCGAGTCCATGAACCTTCGAATGTGTTCTTGGAGGCGGAAGATGGCCAGGCGCCCATCTTTCGTCTTGTACGCGCGAATGCCCTCGAACACGCCGAGCCCGTAGTGCAGGGCGTGCGTCATGACGTGAATGTTGGCTTTCTCCCAGGGCACCAGCGCGCCATCCATCCACACTGAGTCTGCCTTCAGCACCGCGGTCGAAGTCGATGACGTGCTCATGGTGACCGGAGGTTTGCCACATCATGACGCACTGCGAAACCTCGAAACCCCTCACCCGATGCGGGGCAGGGGCGCCAGCATTCGCGTCAGAAACGGCACCTCGCCGATCAACTGCCGCCGCCCCCAGTAGACCGCTTCGAGCAGCTGCTCGACCGTCGGCACAACCGTCAGCGCGCCCAGGGTGCGCTTGTAGTCATGGGTCAGGTGCGCGTACGGGCGGCTGCGCGAGACGTTGATCTCGGCCAGCCGCGAAATCGGTAACCACAGCGGAGTCGACAGCCGCGGGCTGAACCCGTTCAGCGCCAGAATGAACGCATTGCGGGTGCGAATCTGCCCCTTGTGCACCGCGCGCCACGCCGCCTTCGAAGGCACGTTGTCGACCAGGCCCCCGTCGATGAAGCGCGAGATTCGCCGGCTCTCCATCAGGCCGTTGAGCAGGTTGTGCATGCGGGTGTCGTCGCGCAGCACGTCGTAGTGAATGATGCCGGGCAGGGCGCTCGAGAACCCCGCTGCATCGATCGCGTCGAACTCCGCGGTCTCGTCGTCGGCGCCCAGATGCACCCGGGTCAAGATGTCGGGCCGCGCGGCGAGCTCCCAGAGCGCGCTGAACCACTTCGGCAGCACCATTGGGTTGAGCAGCTGCCGTGGCGACGCGCTGATCAACCGTTCGTAGAACTCCAGCGGGTGCGGGAGCTTGCCGCGCCTGATGCCCGCCACCGCGATGATCGTCTTGATCGGCAGCTGCGAGAGCCGCACCCCTTCGCCGCCCGCGGTGTCGACGCCGAACCACCGCCCGATGCCCGAGCGCAGATACAGCCGAAGCGCTGCTGGGAGCCCGTAGCGGTTCTCCATCGACACCGCGCGAAACAATTTTCGCCACGACAAGGTGCGCACGATGTTGACGATCTCGTCTTGCTCGAAGCGCTGCATTCGCGAGCGAAAGAGCGACAGAATCGCGCCCATCGACGTGCCCACCATCAACGAGGGCGACAGCCCGTACTCGTCGAGCAGCGAGAGCACGCCCAGGTGCACGTAGGCCGTGCCTCCGCCGCCCCCCATCACCAGCACCAGCGCCTTTTTTCGAAGCTCCTGGTCGAAGGCCTCGGCCGGCAGCCGGTTCGCGAAGCGCTTCACCACCGCGTCGCGCATCGACAGCGTTCGCTCTTTCAAGTCGCGCAGGTGCGGCTTGAGCGCCTCGCGGGTGACCTTGACCCGCTCATCGAGCAACACCGGCCCCAGCCGCCGCGACAGCTCTTCGCGAAACGGAGTCAACATCACCCCGACCTTGACGTCGCGCCCTTCGTGATTGACGGTGTAGAGCTTGGCGAGTGAAAGCGCCGTGCGAAGAATCGCCTCTTCGTGCGCATCGATCAGGGTGGGCTGGGCGATGGCGGCGCGAACCAGCGCGCTCTCCATTTGTTCGAGCGGCCGGGTGATGAGAAACCGCTCGGCCAGTCTCAAAGTGTTCGCCTACCGCTTGCCGCGATTGCCGAGCAACCGCAGTTCGCGCAGCGCCTCGGTGCAGTCTGGGTTGCACTGAATGGCCTTCTCGAATTGCTTCTCGGCCTTGTCGGGGCGCCCGGTCGATTTTTGAATGTACCCGAGAAACAAGTACGCCTTGTCGAGCTTGGGGTTGAGCGAGATCGCGCGTTCGATCGCATCCATCGCGCCGTTCGCGTCGCCGACGTCGACCTGAAACATCGCCCAACCCAGCCACGCGTGAAATTCGCCCTCTTCGGGGTACAGCTCGATCGCGTCGCCGAAGGCCTTGACCGCCAACGGGTAATTTCGCTGGCGCATCATCTCTTCGCCGCGCTGAAACTTGCCCTCAGCCGCGAGAATCTTGCTCACGTCTTCGCCCATGTCGCGCTTGAGGCCCTGCGCGAGCTCCTTCACGTAGCGATCGCGCTCGGTCGAGTCGGCGAGCGTGTCGTGCGCCGCCGAGATGAGGTCGTAAATCTGCTGGGCGAGCTGCTTCACCTCGGCCGACTTCGAGTCGAAGTGCTTGTCGGGGTGGTACTCTTTCGCGAGCCCGAAGTACGCGCGCTTCACGTCTTCGCGCGTCGCGTTCGCCTTCACGCCCAAAATCTCGAAGTAGTCGAGCCGTCTCATCGCGGCGGCCTTCGCTGCCAGGTGCTCTCGAACCAACCCCTCGGCATCTGAAAGTCGCGGCCCACTCGAGATCTCGGGCAATTCAGGCAGCAACATCATTGGCTTGGCAGGCTCTGGCTTCTTCGCGGGCTGCGCTGACTGCGGCGGGGTCAAGTCAGGCGGCGGCGGGGGCGGCATCGAGAGCGGCTGCGAGCCCGCAGGTGGTACCGACTCGGTCGGGTCAGCGCCCAACGCTCCCAACGGAGGAGCGGCAGACACCGCGGTCAACGGCTTCGGCGGCAACGGCGGCGGCATCGTCGGAGCGGTCGGCAACGGTGGTGGCATCGGCGGCAGGGCCTTCGGCGTCAACGCCGCCATGTTCACGATCGACAGGCGCGGTTTGCCCTCAGCCGGGTCAGATCGAATGTCGATCATCTGCGCGCATTTCATCGCGAAGAGCAGCTGGTCAGTCTCGAGCTGGGGCAACAGCTCGAGCGCTCGCAGCGTCGCGACCGTCTTGTGCCCATCGACCAACTGCATCAGCTCGCGCTCTTCATCACCCAACCCGGCGTCTTGCAGCGCGGCGAGCGTGTCTTCAGAGGGGTGCACATAGCACTGCTCGAGCCCGTGCATCGCTTTGCCCAGGCGCTCTTCGTCGTACGTGCGCTTGATGCCCTCGAGAATCAGCTGCGCGCTGCTCATGCCCAGCGACAGCGGCTCAGGCGGCGGAGTGCCATCGGGGTTCAGCTGGTACTCCCCGCTGTCCCAGCGGAAGGCGTCGAAGAGCTTCTCTTGCAGCTGCATGCTCAACGCGTGCTTCAGGTTGTGCGGGCTCAGGCAGCCCATGTCGATCAGCACGGTGCCCTGCATGCGCTTGCTCGACTGCATTCGGCGCAGCGACTCCTCGCACTCGGCGTCGGAGATCATCTTTTCGCGAACCAGAATGCGCCCCAGGCACTCGACCAGCAGGTTCGACTTCACGAGCTCAGGCGTGCCGTCTCTGAAATAGACGATCTTCTTCACCTTTTCGCGCCGCAGCAGCAGCGCACCAGTCACCTTGTCGCGATGCAGCTGGGCCAGCACCTCGGCGAAGGGCCGCAGCGAAAAATCACCCTTCACCAGCGGCTTGGTCGGAGCCTCTTTCTTGGCCTGCTGCTCGACCACCTGCACCTCTTCGCGCTGGTTGTCGTCGGCCATGTACTCGCCGGTGACCTCGTCTTCTTCGACCGGCGGGGGCACGGGCTCGTGCACCTTGGGCTTCTGAAGGCTCGGGTAGCGGCTGCCCAGCGCGTTCTTCAGCGTCTCGTAGAGAAGCGGCAGCTCG
Organism: Archangium sp.; assembly: GCA_031367385.1. GTDB lineage: Bacteria > Myxococcota > Myxococcia > Myxococcales > Myxococcaceae > JAEUJT01. The sequence continues at coordinate 14,869 of JANLPS010000105.1, forward strand.
ACGGGTTTCTCGAGAAACGCGAAGGCCCCGTGCTTGGTGATCGCCTCTTTCTGGTGAATCGAGCTCTTGTACACGCCCGACATCACGATGATCGGCACCCGCTGCCCCTTGGGCATCGAGCGCAGCTGCTGGGCGACGTCGTAGCCGCTGACCGCGGGCAGCAGCAGGTCGAGAATCACCGCGTCGAACGACTTTTTTTCGAAGGTCTGAACGGCCCACTCGCCGTCGCGCTCGACCGTCACGTCGAAGCCTTGTTTTTTCAGCGCGTCAGCGAGCACTCGCTGCGTCGAGCGGTCGTCATCGACGACGAGAATTTGAGCCGGTTTGGGGCGAGCCACGTTGCCGCACAACTTACGTGGTTGGAACGCTGAACGATAGCGCAGCTTCCATCGCCGAGCTCATGCCCAGTGCATGGGTTTCGGTCACCGGCACCCACGCCCACTCGGCGAAGCCGTCAGGCACCTCGCGCAGCTTCGGCGGCAGCACCACCGGGTACAGATGCAGGCGGAGATCTCGGTGGGTGAGGGTGCGCTCGATCACCGACATCTCGGGCCCGATGGTCGCCCGCTTGCCCAGCAGGCCGCGAATGGCCGCGTAGCCGTTGGCGTCGGCGCCGATCTCCACCGAGGGCATCTCCCAGAGACCGCCGAAGAGGCCGCTCTCTGCCCGGCGGGCCATCAACACCACGCCTTTGCGCTGGGCCACCGCGACCGCCAGCTCGAGCTTCTTGCGCTTGGCCGCCTTCTTTGGCGGAGGCAGCTCGGCGACACGGCCCGTCTGCAGCGCCAGGCACCAGGTGTTCACGGGGCACAGAAGGCACAGGGGCCTCGAGGGCAGGCAGACCGTCGCTCCCAGCTCCATCAGCGACTGATTGAAGTCGCCAGGCCGCTCACCTTCGACCAGCGCCTCGGCGATCTGCCACAGCAGGGCTTCGCGCGACTTCTCGCCAGGCAGCCCGTCGATCTCGAAGAGCCGTGAGAAGACCCGCGCCACGTTGCCATCGACCAGCGGCACGCTCTGGGCAAAGGCGATCGAAGCGACCGCGCCCGCAGTGTACCGCCCAAACCCCGGCAGCGACTTGAGGGCCACGAGATCAGAGGGCAATGCCCCATTGAAGCGCTCGACCACGGCCTGAGCGGCTTTGTGCAGGTTTCGAGCGCGGGAGTAGTACCCCAGCCCCCGCCACAGCGAGAGCACGTCGGGCACCCTCGCCGCCGCCAGGGCCTGCACCGTCGGCAGTGTCTTCAAAAATCGCTCGTAATATTCGATGACTCGGTCGACCTGAGTCTGCTGGAGCATGACCTCACTGACCCAAATGGCATACGGGTCGCTCGTGCGACGCCAGGGCAGGTCTCGCTTGGAGTGGTCGAACCAGCCCAACACTGCAGGCCGCAGGTGCCGCCTGACCTTCTCGGCGTAAGGGAGCGACGAAGTCACGGCGGGCTGTTGAGCAATGAATTCGCCTCGAGTCAAAGGCATTGGGCAGGGCGTGGTTCGACAGGCCCTCGATGAGAGGGTATGGCGACAAGGGCATGCCTTCGTACCGACTGCTGATCGCTGACCCCAAGGGCCTCGTGATGGAGCACCCGTGGCTCCTCGCGACCCTGCGGTCTGACGAGTCACTGCTGCCGCCTCAAGGTCGCCCGATTCGCATGCCCCAGGGCGCGACGCTGGCGCATTTGCCGGGCCGCCTGCCGGTGGGCATCGACCCCGACACCGGGCAGCAGGTGCTGGTGCGAAACTTCGAGCTCAATGGCCGCAAGTTCACGCCACACGCGGTCGGCGCGGTGCTGCCCCCGGGGTACACCCGCACCTACCTGCCCGGCGAAGTGAAACACTTTGGCCCGGTGCTCCCCCAGTGGGCCTACACCGCGGCCGCCTGGAGCGACCAGGGCCCGGTGGTCTGGGCCCTGAAGACCGAGCGCCGCACCCATTGGAACCCTGAGAATTTCTCGACGCCCGAAATGGCGAAGCTCGTCAAGAAGCACCAGGCCCGCTTCCCCGAGAACCGGGTGCTCAAGCAGCTCAACACCTGCGCGTTGATGTACCGGTGCTTCACCAGCCAGAACATTTTCTACG
>JANLPS010000079.1:0-14976 GCA_031367385.1 Archangium sp.
TCGGCGTGGCGGTGACGTCGGTGCACCTGGTGCTCGATGACATCGACGCGATTATCGAGGCGCTGATGTTGGCGAAGCGGCGATCGCGCTGGGTCATCACCAGCGGCGGCATCGGCCCGACCCACGATGACGTGACCGTGCGAGCAGTGGCACTGTCGCTCGGCCGGCGGGTGGTGCAGATACCCGAGATGACGCAGCTGATTCGCGCGGCGTACGACGGTGAAGTGGTACCCGCGGCGGCGATGCGGCTCTCGGAGGGGCCTGAAGGCAGCCGGTTGCACGCCGACCCGACGCTCCGCTTCCCCGTGCTCGAGTGCGAGAATATTTTCATGCTGCCCGGCGTGCCACAGCTGTTTCGACTGCAGCTCGAGGTGGTGTTGCGAGGGCTCGAGGGGTCGCCGGTGTCGCTGCGAACGATGTACTTGAACGCCAGCGAATCAGACATCGCCGCGGTGCTCGACCGGGTGGCGCTGGCCAGGCCTGATGTGTCGATCGGCTCGTACCCGACCTTCGACCCGGCCGATGAGTACCGGGTGAAGCTGACCATCGAGCACGCCGAGCTCGAGCAGGTGATGCAAGTGGTCGAGCGGCTCACGAAGGAACTGCCGAGCGGATCGATCTTGCGGCACGGCGAGCGCTAATTCCGAACGGGGTGCGCACCCCTTCACGCCAGCGAGACACCCAGCCGCTGCCGCAACCGAAACAGCTCGTCTGAGATCGCGAAGCCCATCAGCTCGCGCACGTCTTGCCGTTGATTGACCGCGGTGGCGATGGCCTCGGTCGTCTCTGGGCGAGGCGAGTTCGGCGGGCCCTCTTCGCGCAGCATGATGTTGAGCCCCGAGGTCACATCGACGCACACCAGCAACCCAGCGCGGTCTTGCGAGTAGAGCAGCCCCTGCACCAGTGACTCGACGTTCACCCCCGGCAAGGTCATCGCCGTGTCTGCGGGTTCTTTGAGCGCGTTGAGGGCCTTGCGAGAATACGCCTTGCGCAGCGCCTTGCTCTGGTCGTCGTTTCGCCGCCCGACCGCGTCGTAGGTCGGCTGGTGAATGCGAATCGAGTTGCCCAACACATCGGCGACCTCGGTGGCTGACATGCGGCGCAAGATCGCGAGCTTGTCGGTCAGCGCCAACGCGGCCCGACCAAAGAGAAACCGCTGCTCGCGAATGTTGAAGCGCCGCACCACGTCGGGCCCGACGATGATCGACAGCGGCTCGGTGGTCTCGAGCGACACGAAGCCGCGCTTGCCCTGATACGCCTCGAACTCATCGACCGAGAAGAGCTGGGTGACCGTCTGCAGCGCCTTGTAGATCGCGTGGTCGCTCTTGAGCCGGTCTGCCCGGCGGTCGACACCCGCTTGTTCGAATTGCGGTGGGCTCAGCTTGACGAACTGATCGCCAATCGCCCGCAGCACGTCGACCATCACGTTGCGCGCGAGCGGGTGATGCAGCGAAGTCAGGTCAGGAGCGCCCAGCGTCGCCCGGAACTCGGTCGGCAGCCGGTTGCGCGCCTCGTTGTAGAAGGCGAGCTCGACGTCGGAGGCGGCCTTCAAGAACACCAACAGGCTCGCGGCGCAGAAGGCCTTGTCGAGCTGCCGCATCGACTCCCACATCTTGAACAGTGAATGCAGGCTCTCAGCGCGGGTCGGCTCGAGCTTCAGCAGGCTGCGCTGGGTCTCGACCGCCATCGCCAGCGAGCCACTGTCTCGGCCATACAGCTCGGCGAGCGCGACGTGCGCACCGATGTGCGTCGGGTCGAGGTCGATCACCTGCCGGTACCCGGCGATAGCGCGCTGCGGGTCATCGAGGCTCTTCGCGGCGATGGCGGCGATTCGCATTTTCAGCGCCAGCGCCTTGCGCACGTCGGCCGATTGCTGCGCCTGTTGTTCGAGCATCACCACCAGCTCGTTCATCGCGCCGCTGCGCTCGTAGAGCGTCACCAGGCGATCGAGCGTGCCGACGTCACCCGGCACCAGGTCGAGCGCCTTGCGATACAAACTGATCGCTTGCGGCACGTCGCCGAAGCCCTCATCAGCGATCTTCGCGAGCGCAATCGAGTGCCGCGCGCGCGCCGTGGGTGAGGTCTCGACCTCGAGCAGTCGGCGCAGACAATCGGCCGCGCCAGTCCAATTGCGCGAGGCGGTGTGAATCGAGGCCAGCCGCTCGAGCGCCTCGACGCTGTTGGGGTCTCCAGAGAGCGCGGTCTGCAAGTGCGCCGCGGCGCGCGTCTGGTCGCTCAGGTGATCGTGGTAGAGCGCTCCCAATTTCAGGTGAATCTGGGCCAGCTGGGCGGCGTCACCACCTTGCTGGGCGCGCACCGCGAACGCAGCCGCGGCGTCAGCATAGTTCTTGTCTTCGAGCGCCATCACGCCCTTGAGCTCGAGCGCGTCGGGCAGGGTGGGCATCGCCATCAGCGCCTTGCCGAGCGCGGCCATCGCCGACTCTCGGTCTTTGAGCTGATCGAGGTGAATGCGGGCGGCCAGAAAATACTCGCTCGAGGCAGTGAGCAGATCTTTCTGCGCCACCTTCGCCTCGCCGCGCTTCTCGTGCAGCTTCGCCAGATCAGCCGCTCCACCGCGTTTGGCGAGGAGGTCTTCGAAGGCAGGCCCGGCTTCGGAGTGCAGGGGCTCACGCTCGAGCACCTTGCTGAGCAGGGCCGAGGCGCCCTCGACGTCATTCTGGTGATCTCGCGCGATCTTCGCGGCCTCGAGCAAGGCGTGGGTGATGGTCGCTTGATCATGCGCATGTGCCGCGATGCGTTCGAGCACCCGGCGCGCGCGCAGCACGTCGCCTTGCTTCAGGTACGAGCGAACCAACCCTTGCAGCGCTGGGTACAGATCGGGGGCCGCCTGCAGCGCACCCTCGTAGGCGAGAATCGCGCTGGCAGGGTCGCGCAGCCGCATCTCGTGGAGGTCAGCAATGCGCAACGAGAGCTGCAGCATGTCTGACGAGTCGGTGGTGGTCGCGCGGCGGCGCTCGTAGAGGGCGACCAGCCCACCCGCGTCACCCATCTTCTGCAGCGCGCGCTCGAGCACCAACCCCAACGCTTCGTCGGTTGGGTCGGCCATGAACGCCATCTTGAGCTGCTCGAGCACCTCCTCGGTCGGCTTGCCCTGCGGGTCGAGGGTGTCTTGCATCGAGAACCGAATCGCCGCGGCGAGCTTCGGGTCTCCGATGGCCTCGGCGATGCGTGCACGCAGCTCGGCGCGGCGGGGCTTGTCGTTCGCGCGAACGCGCTCGAGCAGTCGCAAGGCCGCCAGGTTGTGGGGCTGAACCGCCAGCGCGCTGTCACAGCAGCTCGCGGCACGCGCGGGCTCGTTGATTCGATCGAGGTACAGCCGCGCCAACTTGAGCCAGGCGGCGACCTTGTCGGCCGGAGACCCGGTTTGCGTCTGGCGATCGAGCAAGACGATCAGCTCTTTGACGTCGTCTTTGAGGGTCAGCAGCCGCTCGAGCTGTTGCAGCGCCGTCGAGTGATTCGGCGCCAGCCGCAGCACTTCTTGGTACCCCTCAATCGCCCGGTCGGGCTTCTTGAGCTGGTCTTCCCAGATCGCGGCGGCTTGAAACATCGCGTTGGCGCGTTCGGTCGGGTCGGTGCGGTTCGCGGCTTCGGCGTGGAGAATGTCGATCACGTTCTCCCAGCTGCCCTGAGCGCGGTACAAGCGGCCCAACGCGCGCAACGCGGCCGCGTGGTTGGGAGAGAGCGTCAGCACCTCTTGGTACAGCGCGATCGCGTCGTTCTCGTTCTTCTGTTTGTGCTCGGCCAGCTCGCCGATCTTCTGGATCAGGTTCGCGGCCTGCTCGGTCGACGGAGCGATCTCCGCTTCGGCGCGGTACATGGCGCCCAGTGAGTCCCACCGGCCGTCTTGGCCGTAGAGGCGGCCGAGCGCACGCAGGGCAGGCAGGTAGGTGGGTGAGAGCTGCAGCACCCGCTCCCAGGCCGAGATGGCGGCCGGGCGATCTTTGAGCTGCTCTTCGAGAATCTCGGCGTTGCGGTGAGCGAGGGAGATCACCTGCTTGGTGTCGTTCGCCAAGCGAGACTCTTGCTCGTTGAGCGCGAGCAGATCAGACCACCAGCCGATGCGCTCATAGAGCCGGCCTAAGTTGCGCATGCTGGCGAGGTGGTCGGGCGCGAGGTCGAGCACCCGCTTGAGGCTCTCGATCGCACGGGGGAGGTCGGTCAACCGATCTTCGTGCAGCGCGGCGATCTTGTTGAGCGTGGTGATCTGCTGATCGCGATCGGTGATCAGCATCAGGTCGGCTTCGTACATGCCGATCAGATCGTTCCACTTGCCCAGCTTCTCGTAGAGGCGGGTGAGCGCCTTCTGCGCCGGCAAGAAGCCCGGTGAGAGCTGCAGCGCCTGGTTCAAGCGGCCGATCGCTTCGTCGACCCGGCCAAGGCGTTCTTCGAGTGTCTCGGCGGCTTTGTAGATTCGACCGGCCTTGGTACGCGCGTCATCGGCCGCGGCCGCTTCGGCTTCGTAGGTCTCGATCAGCCCCTGCCAGTTCTGGCCTCGAAAGTAGAGCTTGCCCAGGCCGGCCAGCGCTCCGCCGTGACCAGAGACCCGCTCGAGAATCGCTTTGTACCGCTTGACCGCTTCAGGGTCGCGCTTGAGCTGTTCTTCGTAGAGCGAGGCCAGGCGCAGGTTGATCGCGACGAACTCGCTCTCATCGTTGTTGTGCTGAACCCACGTCACCAACACGTCGGCCAGCTCTTCGAAGCGCCCCTGGCTCTCGTAGATGCGCGCGAGCTCGGAGAGCACCAGCGGGTCGGTCGCCGCCACCCGGCGCGCCGCGAGCAACGCCGCCAACGCGTCTTCGGGCCTGCCCAGCCGCTCGTAGGCCTTCGAGATCTGCAAGAACGTCGGAGCCGCCAGCGCCCCTTGCCCCTCGGCCTCGGCCGCCAGCGCCGCGAGCTCTTCGTCGACGGTGCCTTCGCGTTGCGAGACCCGCTTGATCGCCGCCAACAGCTGCGCGTCTTTTCGGTCGATCGCGAAGGCCGCGCGAAACAGCTCGGACGCGGTCTTCGGGTCTTTGAGCCGGTCTTCGAGCAGCAACCCCGCCGAGGTGAGGAAGTGCGCGCGGGCTCCGTCTTCGGCCACGACCTTGGCCAGCAACCGGTAGACGCGAACCAGCGAGGGGTAGTCGCCTTTTTCGGTGAACACCTGCTCGAGCTGCACCAGCAGCGTGACGTCTTCGGGCTCGAGCGCGAGGCACTGGGCGATCGCGGCGAGGCCCTCAGGCTCTTTCGACAGTCGTTGCTCGAGCACCTGGCCCTTCTCGAACAGCAGCGCGGCTTTGCCACGGCGCGCCTCGGTGGCCGAGAGCTCGGCGTCGAGCAGCTGCACCACCATCACCCAATTGCCGACCTCGGCGAAGAGCCGGCGCGCGGCCCGAATGTTCGCCAGAAAGCGAGGCGCGAGCTTGAACGCGCTCTGGTACGCGACCGCTGCGTTTCGGGGGTGGCGGAGCGGGGTCTCCCACAGCAGACCCATCTCGTGAAAGAGCAGGGCTGCACCGCTCGAGGTGCCCAGCGCGCGGGCCTCTCGCTCGAGCGTCGCGATGCGGGCGCGGGCCTCTTCTTCAGTGGCCGTGGCAGGTTCTGCGGTCTGCACCGGGAGCGGGATTGCAGGAATGGCGGTGGACAGGGTTCTCGGCTGATCGGAACGCTCGGTCATGCACCGCCTTCGTAGCATGCACGTCGCACGGCCTGCAGCAGTTCTCCCGAGTCAATCAGCGACGCCACCGTCGAAATGTCTTTGTGAATTTCGCGATCGCGTTCCATGAACGGCACCCGGCTGCGAATCAGGGTGTGCGCGACGTGCGGCCCCTTGCCCGGTTTGCCCGGCGCGCGAAAGTCGATCGCCTGGCTCGCCACCAGCAATTCGATCGCCAGCACCTGCTTGACGAACTCGGCGATCGAGCGGGCCTTGAGCGCCGCGGTCATGCCCATCGAGACGTGATCTTCGCGCCCCGCGGAGGACGGAATCGAGTCGACCGAGGCCGGGTGGCACAAGATGCGCGACTCGGCGACCAGCGCCGCCGCGGTGACCTGGGCGATCATGAAGCCCGAGTTGAGGCCGGGGTTCTTCGCCAGAAACGGAGGCAGCCCAGAGAGTGACGGGTTCACCATCTGCTCGACCCGGCGCTCGCTGATCGACGCCAACTGGGTCAGTGCCATCGCCAGCACGTCGAGCGCCAACGAGACCGGCTGCCCGTGAAAATTGCCTGCCGAGACGAGCTCTTCGGTCTCGACGAACACCAACGGGTTGTCGGTGCCGGCGTTGACTTCGATCTCCAGAGTGCGGCGGCAGAAGGTGAGGCCGTCGCGGGCCGCTCCATGCACCTGGGGTATGCAGCGAAGCGAGTAGGGGTCTTGCACTTTGGTGCAGTCGACGTGGGTCTCGACCAGCTCGCTGTCGGCCAAGAGCGCGCGCATGTGCTTCGCGACCGTGCCGTGACCTGGGTGCGGGCGAACCAGGTGCACGCCGGGCACGAAGGGTTTGTGCGAGCCCAACATGCCTTCGATGGTCATCGCTCCGGCGAGGTCGAAGAGCTCGGCCAGCTCTTCGGCCAAGAGGAGTGAAGGTACGCCAACTGCGCACATCGCCTGGGTGCCGTTGACGAGGGTGAGGCCTTCTTTGGCTTCGAGCACGACCGGTTCGAGGCCGGCTTTGTGCAGAGCGGTGCGGCCCGGCATGCGTTGACCGTCGAAGAACGCTTCGCCTTCGCCGATGAAGACGAGGGCGAGGTGCGCGAGGGGGGCGAGGTCGCCTGAGGCGCCGACGCTGCCACGGTCTGGCACGACGGGGGTGACGCCGCGGTTGAGCATGTCGAGGCCCAGCTGGAGGGTCGAGGGCCGAATGCCCGAGTACCCCTTCGCGAGCACATTGCAGCGCAAGAGCAGCAGCGCCCGTGCCTCGGGGAGCGAGAGCGGGGTGCCGACTCCGGCCGCGTGCGAGACGATCAGGTTTCGCTGCAGCTCGCGGAGGTCTTTTTTATCGATGCGCACCTCGGCCAAGGTGCCGAAGCCGGTGTTGATGCCGTAGGCGGGCTCGTCACCGGCGGCGATCTTCTCGACCAGGGCGCGGGCTTTGGTGACGCGCTCGAGCGCGGTGGGGTCGAGCGTGACCACTTGGTTTCGAAAGGCGATGTCTCGAATCTGCTCGAGCGTGAGGGTGTTGCCGTCGAGGCGAAGGGTGCTCATTTGGGCGCGCACCGTATACCTCTGGCCTTCAGAGAGAAGCTCGATCGGGCTGACTCGCCGCGTTAGCTGCTAGCGTGTCGATATGCGGGTAGCGGTGGTGGGGCTTGGGTTGGTCTTCGCAATGTCAGGGTGCCGCTGCCTGGCGTCGGTCGATGAGACAACCGCCGATGCAGGGCTCTCGGGCGATGGCGGAGTGCTCTCACGTGATGGCGGGGCGCTCACTGACGATGGGGGATCGCTCGCGAGCGATGGCGGAGTGCTCTCGGTCGATGGGGGGGCGCTCTCAATTGATGGCGGGGCGCTCGACAGCGGGTCACCCATCACCGATGCAGGCCCCTCCTCTGTTGATGCCGGCACGACGAGCCGTGACGCGGGCCCCGGAGCCTCTGATGCGGGGACGCCAATCGCCGAAGTGTGTGACGGAATCGACAATGACCTCGACGGGCTCATTGATGATGCCCCTGATGGCGCGGTGCTCTCGCGAGATTGCCCGTTGTCACTCGGCGTCTGCGCGGACATCAAATCGCCATGCGTCGACGGCGGGTACCAAGCCTGTGACTACGGCCCCAACTACCAGTTGACCGAGCACAAGTGCGACGGGTTGGACAACGACTGCGACGGTCGCGTCGACAAGTCGTGGGTGCGCACGTTGCCCGGGGCCACCAATGGGCTCTCGACCCCCTTCTGGTACGGACTGACAAATCATCAGCAACTCATTCGCGTTAGCGAGCGGTTCATCTTGAATCTGCCTGGCTCGGTGCTCGAGCTTGACGATGACCTTCGCATCACAAGGCGAATCAGTTTTCCCCGTTCAACTCAGGTGAGTCTTGGATTCGGTATGAGTCGTCTCTTCCCAGCCGATGATGGCGATGGCTGGCAAAGAATCATCCTCGAAGACACCGACGTCGACTTGTGCGTCGAGGTCCACCGATTGTTTGCCGATGCCGGATATCCGACCCGCTCAAATGGCGATCTGGAGTTCACGGCTCAGCGCTGCCCGGGTCCCCGGCACTATCTGGGTTACGGCCCGGTAGCTGCAATCTCGAAGCTCGGCAGAGTCGTGAAACTCGATGAAGTGGGGTCTGCCATTGACGATGCCGGGGCGGGCTACGGTCGGTACTACCCAGACTTGCTCGATGGAGGAGCCGCCTACACCTCGTTTGGCACGGGCTTCCCGTGGCCTCTTGGCTACCGCAGCGTGTCGCCATACAGGGACGGCTTCATCCTGGCATGGAGCTCGTCCCCAGCTTCCGTTACCAGAATCGATGAATGCGGTTCGCCTTTCGTCTGCGTACCGATCGCCACGCTGCCTCGAGAAAATTGCAGTCTCGCAGCTGTCGATCCCTTGGTCTTCTCCTGCATCTCCACCACCAACGAGGTCGGGTCAGACTGGTTGTTCGGCGACGGAGGCGTGATTCAAACGCAGCTCCCATCGACCAACCCAATCGTGGGGCAGATGGACCCGCTCGGCCGGCCATTCGCGACGCAGGACACAGTCGACACTAATGGGAAACCGTCTGGTTTCGCGCTGGTTGAGGTCACCAAACAAGGCCTGTTTGAGTACGAGCGCCTTCTCATTCCAGGGTCAATTAAAGGCCTGGGCCTGGCGCCCCTTGATCACGAACTCCACCTGCTTATGTGGAGCGACCAGATGCCCGACCCAGACCCCAACCCATTCGTGCTCAGTCGCTTCAATGCCGAGTACCTCTGCCTGCCTTAGCGCCGAGGTTTTGAGGTACACCACGCCATGCTGATCGGCCTCATCGGTGACCGTGACGACTCGATCACCGCGCACCGGGCGATACCTCTCGCACTCGCTGGCACGGCCTTCGAATGGGTCCCCACCGACGAGATCACGTCGACTCAGCGGCTCGAGCGATACGACGGCCTCTGGTGCGTACCTGGCAGCCCGTACCGCAGCATGAGCGGCGCCTTGCTCGCGATTCGCCACGCCCGACAAACCGGTCGCCCTTTCTTGGGCACCTGCGGCGGCTTTCAGCACGCCATCATCGAGTACGCGCGAGATCTGCTCGGTTGGGCCGACGCTGATCACGCCGAGACCGCTCCCGACGCTCACCGCCCGGTCATCTCGCTGCTCAGCTGCGCCCTCGTCGAAGCCTCAGAACCCATCGAATTGGTCGCAGGCTCGAAGATCGCCGCCGCGTACGGCGTACGCACCATCACCGAGGCCTACCGCTGCCGCTACGGCCTCAACCCAGCCTTTCGCGAAGCCCTGCTCAAAGGCCCTCTGCGAATGAGCGCGCATGAGCCCAACGGAGAGGTTCGCGGCGTCGAGCTCGACGGTCACCCCTTCTTCGTCGCGACCCTCTTTCAACCCGAGCGCGCGGCGCTCCGCGGCGACCGAGCTCCATTGGTCGACGCCTTCGTCAAAGCCTGCGGCCCCTGATGGACTGCGGCACTCCCAACAAGCACCTGCGCCGCAAGCAGCTCGTCAGGGTCGCGACCCGCGTGCTCGGGTCTGCCGAGGCGGCCGACCAGTGGCTCAACACGCCCCAGCCCACCTTCGACAACGCGGTGCCGTTCTTCATGACCGACAGCCTCGACGGCTTTCAGCGCGTGCTCGAAGAGCTCGAAGCGATGGCCGCGCCGTAACGCTCACCTGCTGCGAAGAATGACGCCTTCACTGCGCCCGCCCACCGCCCAGGTCGAGTTGACGGCGGTACCCCACACGCCCAGCAAGTGGTCATGCGTCGGAGACACGTGCCGAGTGTATTTACGAGGCACCATGTCGAGCTCGACCAGCTCACCGTCGAGACCCACTGTCCACCCGCGGGCCGCAGGGTCGAGCCAGATGCCGCGCAAATCACGCTTCAGGTCGAGCTTCTCGGCAGTGAAGCTCGGCGGCTGCCAGGGGTAGGGGCTGGTGTCGGTGTAGCTGTACTGCAGCAGGTTGCCCTCGTTACTGCCGAAGTAGGTGCCGACGCCGACGAGAATGGGTTCATGCGTCGTCGGGTTCTCCGCGCCGGCCATACCGAAGATCATCGCTATCGACCCGCGGCCGTTTTCCCACACGAAGTCTGACCCGCCGTCGTAGGTGCGAAACGCCGCTCCCACGCCCCACCATTCGCCGTCATCGCGGTGCCACACCTTGAACACGTCGGCTCCGGGCGCATTGGCGTTGGTCGTGGTGATGACTCGCATCTTGCCGCCCTCGAGGTGCGCCACCGTGCCGCCGCCGCCGACCACCCACACCGCGCTCGCCGTCGCTGACACGCCGCCCAGATCCCACGCTGGCTGGCCTGCCGCCGAGAGCCCCGCATCGGGGAATTCTGCGTTCGGCACCCAGCCGACCTCGCGCCACCCGCTGCCCTGATTTCGGAGCACCAACCCGCGTTCGCCCACCGCCCACACATCATTCGCGGTCAGCGGGTACACGTCGAACAAAGAGGCCCCGGTGCCAGCGTCCGAGCGCGTCCACGCGGTGCCGTCGAAGTGGTAGGCCGCTCCGCGCGACCCGACGGCCCACACGTTCGTCGCCGAGAGCCCGCGCACCGCGTACAGCGGCTCAGGCACGTGCTTCACGATGCACCACCGCCCTCCATCGGGCACGCACTCGGTGGCGTCGACAGATGGGCCCCAAAACCGGCCTCCATCGGCGACGGTTACGCCTCCATCGCCACCAGTTGCCACGCCCGCATCGCTCGCCCCCGCATCGCTCGTCGAGACCGAAGCGTCAGGCAACCCGCCGGCGACGATGCCGTTGACCCACGCTTGAAGACACGCGACCTCGGCACTCGTGAGCGGAGCACGACCCAATGGCATCTGCACCCCGAACGGAGGCGCCGCGCGAACCTTGACGATCAGCGCGCTCTCTTCGGGGATCTCGGGGTCGATGATCAAGTAGTCGTGACGCCCGGCCGAGGGGTGGTTGTACGCACGTGACGCGAGGCCTGGTGACTCGAGGTCGAGCCCTGATTGCGCGCTCGCCGCTTCGTGACAGCCTCCGAAGCACGACCGGGCGAACAGCGCGGGCCCCGAGCACTCGCCAGAGCCCGAATCGACCTTGCCCCCGGGCTCGGGAAACGGGTCACACGCGCCCAGCGCCACCAGCAAGACCAGCCAGCGCATCTAGACCAGACCGGGCAAGCCGCCCGAGTTGAACTCGGGTTGGCCAAACGAGGTCACGTCGCTCAGGCCCATCGCTTGGCAAATCGAGGTGTACAAATTGTTGGTCGTGTCATTGACCAGGTACTGCGTCGAGTAGAAGTGCGTCGGGTTCGCCGCGCGCGCGCCGCGATAATCGAGAAACCGGCCGGTCTTCATGCCGCCGCCGGCCCGCCCCGCGAGCACCACGGGCACCTCGTAGAAGTCGTGATACGCGCCCATGCCGAACACGTTCGACCAGACCAGCAACGAGTTGTCGAGCAGGGTGGTGCCGCCGACATCGGGCGTGTCTTTGAACTTCTGAATCAGGGTGCCGAAGCTGCCCGCCCACCAGCGCATCGCCGTGCGCCAGCCCTCGCGGTGCGCGACCGGGTCGAGGCCGTAGTCGGGGCCCTGGTGAATCCACGAGTGGTAGCCGCCGCCGAAAATGTCGGGAAATTTCGAGTCGCCTTCAGGAGAGGAGGCGCCATACGCACCGACCGCCGACAGCTGGCACGCGAAGGCCATCGCGTAGAGCGAAGCCGCCGCATCGGGGTAGGGCCGAATCGGAGGGTTGACCGGTGCGCAGGCGGCTCCCTGGGCCTCGAGTGCCAGCCGCTTCTCGAGGTCGCGCAGCACCGACAAGTGGTGATCGAGCTTCAGCTTGTCGCCTGCCGAGACGCGGTTGTTCACGTACTTGAAGTTCTCGAGCACCGAGTCGATCACGCTCTCACGGGTCGCCTTGCGGCGCGCCAACACCACCGGGTCCGTCGAGCCGTTGAAGCTGCCGAACAAATCGTTGAACGCGTTCTCGAGGCGCATGCCCGTCACCGGTTGCTGCACGCCGGTGTACGAGATGGTGAAGGTGCCGCCGGGCATGTTGATGTTCACCGACGATCGCGGCGTCTTCGGCAGGCGATTGGCGAGGTATTGGTCGAGCGAAATACCACCGCCGTTCGGGGCCTCGAGCCCACCCGACTTGTCGGTGCGGGGCATCGCCGTCAGCATCGTGCCGTTGCCGTAGTCGTGTGCGTTGCCGTTGTGGCCGGCCGCGACGTGGTTGTCGACGCCGGCGACGACGACCAGGTCTTGTTTGTACGCCTCGAGCGGGGCGAGCAGGTAGGGCAGGGTGGTCAACGCCCCCGACTTGCCAGCCGGCGCCCATTCATCGCGCAGCGTGCCGTTGTCTTGAATGAAGAACATGATGCGCCGCGGAGCCACCTTGCCCTGGGCCCACGTCTCGCGAGGCAACAGGCTCTCGAGCAGCGGCACGGCGAGCACGGCTCCGGTGCCTTTCAAGAAATGGCGGCGTGGCACCTTCATTGAATGGGCTCCCGATTCAAAAATGAGTCAGCGGTCGTGATGCCCACCACCACGTCGGCCATGCTGGCGTGGGCCGGCAACGACGCGACGACGGTGTCGAGATGACAGCGGTCTTTCGAGGTCTCGCTGCGGCCCTGCGCGTAGCGGTACGTCTGCGTCAGGTAGCATCGGTTTGCTTGCTCACTGTCGGCGAGCAAGGTCGACAGCTCGAGCGCGCCTTTGAACGGCTGCGACCCGGCGCCGGTGAGAATCTGACCGCTGTTGTCGATCGCCAGACCGTTGGGCTCGTTGGTGCGCGCGGTGCCGATCGAATCGAAGCCCTCGAAGCCGAAGCCGATCGGGTCCATGAAGCGGTGGCAGCCGCTGCAGGCGCTCGCTGCGTCGACGTGGGCCGCGAGGCGTTGACGCAGCGTCGATTGCCCACCGACCGAGGGCAAGGTCACGTTCACGTTCGGCGGAGGCGGTGGAATTTCTTCGCACAAGAAGCGCAGCCGCACGGCCTTGCCCCGCAGCGTGGGAGAGGTCTCTTCAGGGTGGGCGTGCCCGGCGAGAAACCCGACCCTTGTCAGCACGCCAGCGCGCGACTCGGGCAGCGTCTTGGCGCTCGCGTCGACGCCGTAGATGGCTCCGAGGGCCGCGTCGACTGAGGTTTGACGGCTCAGCAACAGGTCTCGAAAGCCGCCGCCACCCAGATACGTGCCTGAGATGAACCCATCGAGCTCGGCTCGCGCCGACGCCGCCACCGCCGGTGTCCACGTGGGGAAGCGGGTCGCGCTCTTGTTTGCTGAGTCGAGCTTGTCGAGCTCGAGCCACTGCGAAGCGAAGTGCAAGAAGCCCTGCTTGGCCTTCGGGTCAGCCAGCAACCGCTTCGCCTGCGTCTCGATCTGCGCCTTCGTCTCGAGCTGACCCAATTCAGCCGCGTCGAGCAGCGCGTCATCGGGCACCGAGCCCCAGATCAGCAACGACAGCTTGGTCGCCACCTCGAGCGGAGTCAGCCGCGAGGTGGGTCGCGTCGCCTGCGCCACCGGCACGCCCACCTCGGTCACGTACAAGAACTGCGGCGACTGCAGCAGCACCTGCAAGACCGCTGAGAGCCCGTCGTTCCAGCTCGCTCCCTGCAGCGCTCGAACCGTGTGAAAGACGCCGAGCATCGCGGTGCGCTCTTCGGCCATCAGGGTGCGGCGAAATGCGCGCCGGCCGAAGGTGTCGAGAATCTGCCCGAGGCACGCGTCTTCATCGGCGCTCTTCGGGTTCGAGCAGGCCAGCACCTTGGCTTGATTCGCCACCGCGGTCGTCGCCAGCTGCTCGGCGGAGCTCACGTAGAAGCGAACCAGCGTCTCGTCGGCGTTCACCCAATCGGTGTGGTTGTCGAACTTCGACTCCGACTGCGGCACCTGCAGCACGCTCGCCGGGTTCGACGGGTCGGCCAGCAGCTGGGTCACCGCCGCGTTGTATTGCCGCGCCGTCAGGGCCCGCATCGGCGCCGCGACGGGGCGGCATTCGCGGGTGATGTTGTCGGTGTTTGTGGGGCCGGGTGTGATGGTGCCGCCGCCGGGGTTCGAGACGTACCCCGTACACGCGCTGAGCGCGATCGCCGCCGAAATGAAAAGTCGAATGATTTTCAGAGGTTTCTCGCGGGGTGACGAGGGCGAAAGCATCGTCAACAAGACGCGCCAGAGCCTATCGAAAGCTCACCGCCTTCGCCCCCCGGTAGACAAAAGTGCGCGACGGCGAGCCGAGGAGCGGTAGAAGCCCTGACGCATGGCGTTGATCGTTCAGAAGTACGGCGGCACCTCGGTCGGCGACACCGAGCGCATGAAGAACGTCGCGCGCCGGGCCATCGCGGCTCAGAAGCAGGGTCACCAGGTGGTGGTGGTGGTCTCCGCGATGTCGGGCGAGACCAATCGGCTGCTCAAGCTGGTGCACTCGCTCTCAGAGCAGCCCAGTGAGCGCGAGCAAGACGTGGTCGTGGCTACCGGCGAGCAGGTCTCGATTGGGCTGGTCGCGATCGCGATTCAATCGCTCGGCGCCGAGGCCACCAGCTTTCTGGGCCACCAGTGCCGCATCGTCACCGACAGCACGTTTTCGAAGGCCCGCATCAAGCGCATCGATGGGGAAAAGATCTTCGAGGTGCTCAAGAAGCAGCACATCGCGGTGGTGGCGGGGTTTCAGGGCGTCGACGAAGAAGGCAACGTCACCACCCTGGGCCGCGGAGGCTCAGACACGACCGCCGTGGCGATCGCCGCCGCGCTCAAGGCCGACGCGTGCGAGATCTACACCGACGTCGACGGGGTCTACACCACCGACCCGAACATCTGCCCCAAGGCCAAGAAGCTCGACCGA
>JANLPS010000085.1:0-2579 GCA_031367385.1 Archangium sp.
CGCGCCGATGCCCGATGGCGTCGATACCGTGTTCACCTGGTCGACGAATGACCGTGGCTTCGAGGTCTTCACCGCGTGGCTCAGCCCTGATGGGGGCGCGTTCGGTACGAATGTGACGTCGAAGGTCGCGAAGAGCATTCCCTGGTCGCCGACGATTGCCGGTCGCGGCGATGGTGATCATTCGCTGCTCGTCTACGCCGGCGGCGACCAATCGCCGGGCGTTCGATCGCTTCGAATTCAGGGGCAGATCGTGACCTTTCGGGTAACCGGGCACGGGTGCTCGGTCGACGCTGAGTGCAAGAGCGGGTTCTGCGTCGATGCGGTCTGCTGCGAGAGCGGGTGTGGCGGTGGCTCGACGAGTGATTGCCAGGCGTGCTCGGTCGCCGCCGGTGCAGCGGTCGATGGTCACTGCGGAGCTGCCAACGCCGGCGTGGTGTGCCGCCCGTCGACGGGCGTGTGCGATGTGGCTGACTCCTGTGATGGCGTGAACCTGGGGTGCGGTGACGCGGTCGCGTCGTCGACCACGGTGTGCAGGCCCTCGGTCGGCCTGTGCGATGCCGAAGAGACGTGTACCGGCTCGAGCCCGTCGTGCCCGGGTGATCGGGTTGCGTCGTCGTCGGTCGTGTGCCGAGACGCGAGCGGGCTGTGCGACAAGGCCGAGAAGTGCACGGGCGCATCGGCCGTGTGCCCTGCCGACCTCGCTGCCGACAAGGGCACCCTCTGCCGCGCTGCTTCGGGCGTGTGCGATGTCGCTGAGACCTGCACGGGGGCGTCGACCAGCTGCCCGAGTGATGCCTTCGCGACCGGGTCGGTCTGCCGGCCTGCCTCTGGCGCGTGCGATGTGGCTGAGACGTGCGCGGGCGATTCGGCAGGGTGCCCTCCTGATGGGTTCGCGGTGGGTGCCGTGTGCCGGGCCGCGAGTGGCGCCTGCGATGTCGCGGAGACCTGCACCGGCAGCGCCGCAACCTGCCCCGCGAATTCGTGGCTCGACGCGGGAGTCAGCTGCAGGGCTCCCGCTGGTGCCTGCGATGTTGGCGAAGTGTGCACTGGTACGTCGGGCGCGTGCCCCAGCGATGTCGTGCTCGCCGAGGGTACCGTGTGCCGAGCGTCGCTGGGGGCGTGCGATCAGACCGAGCACTGCAGCGGGCATGGCGCCGCGTGCCCTGTCGATCGCCTCGAGCCCTCGACCACGGTGTGCCGAGCCGCAAACGGGGCGTGTGATGTCGCGGAGCGGTGCTCCGGCCTCGAGGTCGCGTGCCCGGGCGATGCCTACGCGTCGGGAAGCACGGTGTGCCGAGCGCCCAAGAATGATTGCGATGCAGCCGAGCGGTGCACTGGGAGTGCGCCGGGGTGCCCCAGCGATGCGTTCGCTCCGAATGGCGCGGTGTGCGGCGCGACCGCCTCGTGCCTGGGCAACCAGAGCTGCCGCAGTGGCGTGTGCACCAGCGGAGTCGCTCCGAATTGCGATGATGGAGATGTGTGCACGACCGATGGGTGCAGCGATGGCTCGGGGTGCACCCATGTGAAGGTGCCCGGGTGCTGCTCGGCCGCCAGCGACTGCGATGACCACGATGCATGCACGACTGAGGCGTGCGCTGAGCACCGGTGCGTCTCGACCAAGCTGAATTGCGATGATGGTGATGGCTGCACGAAAGACGTCTGCACGGCTGGGGTGTGCGGGCACGACGCGATTGCGACCTGCGGGCCGGTGACGCCGGTCGCGGGGTGCGGGTGCTCGAGCGGCGGCATCGAGGCGGGGCTGGTTTTCGCCGTGCTGGGGCTCTTGGGGCGACGGCGTCGTCGGCTTTGAGGAGGGCGGTCGACCGGGGGCCGAGGGCTCAGGCGAACAACAGCGTTCGATACCCTGCGCGAAAAGGTCGTTTTATTCGGGGGCCTCGACAGCGATGGAAAACGGCTCTCCGACACCTGGGAGCGGTGAGCGCTGGGGGCGCTGGTGCAAAACTTCAGCGGTGCGGTTTGAATTAGGGCCCGACCTGAGCCGCTCGGCTGAAACGTGCGACTTTGGCGTTCAGCGATTGTGAAAATCGAGCGCGGTAGGGTCTCGCGCATGACCGATTCGAACGAAGTGAAGTACGAGACCGTCACCTTCTCGACCAAGCGCTCGTTGATCACCCTCGTGCGTCAAGAAGGCGCGTTGGTGCGGCTGTTCGTGCCCTCCACTGAGCGCGTCTGGCTCGGAGAATCGATGCGCGTCAGGGTCGCTTTCGCCGACTCTGACAAGACGTTCTTCATTCACGGCAAAGTGAGCGCCACGCAGGCTGCCGCGTCGGGCCGCCCCGCGGGCTTCGACCTCACCATCACCACCCCCGAGGAGTTTCGAGCCTGGTCGCACGTGTTCGCCTTCTGCTCGCGCAACCAGTCACCGGCGCGCAGGTACCCGACGTCGATTCAGTGCTCGATCAACAGTTGCCAGGGCAAGATCGTCGGGTTCATTCGAGACCTCTCGATGACCGGCGCCTTCGTCGTGGTGCCCAACCATTCGCAGATACCCATCGGCAGCACCGTCACCATCGACGTGAATGGCGGGCTGTTCGGTTTGAGCAAGACCCAGCTCAAAG
>JANLPS010000094.1:0-3175 GCA_031367385.1 Archangium sp.
CCCACGAGCCGCGACATGGAGCGCAAGTTACTGCCCCGCGGGGGGCACGGGGCCGAGAAAGTCGAGTGGGTCGCTCGGCAACCCATCTTTGCGAACCTCGAAGTGCAGATGCGGCCCGCTGGTCTTGCCTGAGTCGCCCACCGTCGCCACCACCTGCCCCTCGCGTACCTTCTGGCCCGTTTTCACTCGGAGATCTCGGTTGTGGGCATACAGCGTGATCAGGTGTTGATCATGCTCGACCAGCACGATGAGGCCGTACCCGCGCTGGTCTCCCGCGAAGAGCACGGTGCCGGGCCCGGCCGTCTTCACCGGCGAGCCCGCTGGAGCCGCTAAGTCGATGCCGTCATGCCCCTCTTTGCCCTTGCGACCGAACTTTGCGTAGAGCACGCCGCGAACTGGCCACTGCAGCACGCCCTCTTGCTTGCCGACCTTCACCGCTTTGACCGGGCCGGGTCGCTTGTCGGTGCCCGTCGGCCGCCGGCCGGTTGCGCTGGCCTCTGGCTCGGGTGAGTCGTACTGCGCGACGGCGGCTTGTTTCGCAGCTCCGGGCACCCAGAGCTCTTGGCCCACTTTGAGCTCACCGGTCGGGTCGAGGTTGTTGGCGGAGATCAGCTCGTCGGCCGTCAGCCCGTACGACTTGGCGATTCGGTAGACCGTCTGGCCCGCTTCGACCCGATGCTTCACCGAGACCAGGTCGGGCTCGACGTGGGTGTCGCTCAGCTTCACCGGAGACTCGCCTGACAACGTCGCGCACCCGGTGGCGAGCAGGGTCATGAACAGCAGGTGGCGAGACGGCGAAGGCACGTCGGGTCAGTGACCCTTGTGTTTCTCGTGCTTCTTCACCTCGTGCTTCTCTTCGCGACCTTCTTTCCGCTCCTCGTGAACTTCGCGTTTGAGCTCGTGCCGGTCGTCGTGCCATCGGCGGTAGCGGCCCGGCTCGTAGGTCACGATGGTTCGCGGCACCAGACGAGGCTCGACCAGCAGCCAGCCGCCCGTGTGCTCACGCGTGCGGTACCAATTCGGGCCGCGGTGGTGCCAATAATAGTTGTCGACGAAATATACCTCGTCGTCAGAGTCGGGCACGACCTGCACGCCCGGAGCGACCTCGACCAGAACCGGCTGCGTGGAAAAAGAAATACTCGGCAGCTCGACCTGCACGTTGACCTGCTGAGCCGACGCGGAGAAAGACACCAGACACAGAACGACGAGTTTTCGCATGAAGCCCACCTTTGATTTCGCCCATCATGGCAGAACACGAGATCATGACGCAGTGATCTTCAACCCAGCCAGCTCGAGCGTCTCGACGTGATGCAAGTCGATCGCCGCGCGGGAGCCCTTCAAGGTACGCGTCGCGGTCTCGAATGCCAGCTGCCCGCCAGTCGACAAGCAGGTGAGGTGCGTCAGCGTGCTCGAGAGGGCGAGCGACAACACCTCTCGCAGATCACCCGGAGCGCTCAAGCGCAGCTCGAGCTCGGTCAGCTGCTGCCCCAGCGGCGCTCGAATCAATGCCGCGAAGTCGCTGACCACCAGCGAATCGAACAACTTGAGGGCACTCAGGCTCGGCAACGGGCACTTGAGCAGCGCGGCCAGGTTGTACTGCACGTGCAGTGACAACCGCCGCCACGGAAGCGCTCCGCGGGCGCGGGTGATCAACCCCAACCCCGCAACCGACACGCCCGCCACCGCTCGCAGCGACAGCAGCACCGGAGCGCCCAGCAGCCGGGTCTCGAGCGAGAGATCGAGGTTGCGGCAGTCGAGGCTGCCGACCGTCGCCCATTCTGCCCATTTCTCGGCTCCACTCGGCAGCGCGCCTTGAATCTGCGCGTGGTGCAAGAACCCCCGCTCGAAGCGCGGCTGCTGCACGACCCCCTTGAATCGCCCGAGCCAGGTCTCGAGGTGCGAGACGAGCAGCTCTTTCTCTCGGCGCGACGCGCGCTCACCGCGCTGATCTCTGGCCAATTGCAGCGCGATGAATTCGCCGCGTGGGTCACCCGCGTCTTGCAGCGCATCGGCCAGCATGTGCCTCAGCTTGAGGTCATCGGGGTGCTGCAACACCGCTTCGAACAGCGCATTCACGCAGACATGTCATGTGCGCACTGCCCATGAAAAGCCAGCCAACTGAGAGACTGATTTTCCAGGCGAAAACAGCCGCGGCAGGGTCGTGAGCTACACGAACTCCGCCGCGACCTCCCTGCTGGAGTGGAACTAGGGCTACTTCAAGAAGTCAGTCACCTTGTCGGCCTTGGTCTCGCCCTCGGTGGGGTCGATGATGACCGACTTGTCTTTGCCGACGACGATCACCATCTTGTCTGCCAGCGACAGCGCGCTCTTCAATTCGGGCCGCGCGGTGAGCAACGCGAAGTAGGCCTCTGAGAGGTACTTGACCTTCAGCTGCTTCGCCGTGCCCTTGACCGCTTCGGAGTCGACCCACCCCTTGTTGCGGTAGATGAACGTGCGCCCCGACGCCGTGCGAATCGCTTCTCCCGCACCCGGCCCGGTCTCGTTCTCCTTCATCTCGCGCACTTTCTTGGCCACCGCGATCGCTCCGGCGCCCTCTGACCGCTCGAGCGCCTTGTCTTTCATCGGGCCTCCGTTCGAGCCCACCTTCGCGAGGTCATCTTCGAATTGGTACTCGGGCTCAGCAGCCGTGGCCGGAGCAGGCGCATTCGCGGTCGGTCGGTTCATCGAGCCACCCTTGGGCGCGCTCCACGGCTGCGAGCGGCGCTCTTCCATCGGCTGGGGCTGGTTGGGGAAGCGCGGAGGCGAAGGCCGCGTGGCGATCGGGGCGACGTCTTCAACCACCAGGTACGACGTGTACGGCGTCACGATGCCGTACTTTTTACCCAGGGCGATCACCTCATCGCGGAGCTCGGGGCGCTCTCCGTTGAGCCGAATCTCGCCGAGCAGGTAGCCGACTTTTCGAATGGCCCACAGCCGCGGCACGAAGTCGTACGCCTTCGATTCTCTCGAGGCATCGGCCCGATACTCGAACACTTTCTTCTGCCCTTTGATCGACCCGGTCAGCACCACCGCCGCGTCTTTGGGAGTGCGAAACCGCCCCATCACCACCAACTGCGTGCCCTTGAACAGGTCGGGCAACTTCTTCGGGTACACGTCGTAGGCACCAATGGCCGACAGATCGAGCGACACGTCGGCCAGCACCGGGTTGGCGATC
>JANLPS010000110.1:0-7385 GCA_031367385.1 Archangium sp.
ATGTCTACAACACCGCGATCGACGTGCAGCAGTTCAAGCCAGGCATCGGGTCGCAAGACTTCTTGAACATCGAGTCGGCGAAGGTCGCGCCGCATTTGACGCCGTTCGTCGGCTTGTCGATTGGCTACGCGAATCAGCCGCTGGTGCTGGGAGTGCCAGGCACCAACGAGACGGTGATTCGGTTGGTCAATGATCTCACCTTCTTCGACCTCTCGGCGGGCATCGCGCTCAAAGATCACCTCGAGCTCGCGATCGCCCTGCCCTTGTCGATCGCACGCGGCCAATCTGCCGACGGCCTCGACCCCGCGCTGGGGGCAAAACACACCGGGTTCGCGGTAGGAGACCTGCGCTTCGTGCCCAAGTACTCGTTCTTCGACCTGGGCAAGCCGTTTCAGCTCGGGGTCTCGCTGCCGCTGGTGTTCCCCACTGGCAACTCGGCCGCATTTCGGGGCGGGGGCGCGGTGATGATCGCTCCGAGGGCCCTGATCGAGCTGAACCTGCCGATTTTTCGGGTCGCGGCGAACGTGGGTTTCAATCTTCGCACTGCCGAAGAGCGCTTGATGAACCTCACCGTCGGGCAAGAGTTCGCATGGGGCGTGGGCGGCGAATTTCCACTCTTCGGAGAGACCAATCAGCTGATCCTCCAAGCCTCGCTGACTGGCGCGGTCGGGCTTCGCAAGCTCACGGGCGTTGAAGTGCCGGTGAACATTCTCGCCGGCCTCAAATACAAAATCGGCACCGTGATGGCCTTCGAAGTCGCTGGTGGCGCCGGGTTGACCCATGGCTGGGCGAGCCCGAAGTACCAGGTGGTATTCGGGTTTTCATACCAGCCCGCGCCGATTCAATTTCCTGAGAGCTGGTTCAAGAAAGAAGAGCCGGTGTTGGCGATTGATGAAGCAGCCTCGACTCGGCCTGACGAGACGTTCGTCACCAAGAACCCCGACGCGGTCACGGTCGCGACGGCCAAGCCGAAAGAGGCCGAGGCCAAGAAGCCCGAGGCTCCCAAGTTCGTCGACAGCGACCATGACGGAGTCGCCGACGCCAACGACAAGTGCCCCGACGAAAAAGAGACCATCAACGGCATCGCTGACGACGACGGGTGCGCCGACAAGGGCGAGAGCAAGGTGTCGATCAGCAACGGCAAGCTGACCTTCAAGGGCCGGCTCGAGTTTCAGCAGAAGCGCCCCACGCTCAACGCGGCTTCGGAGGCCCTGCTCAAACAGCTCGCCGCCGTGCTGCGCGCCAACCCCGAGGCGAGGCTGCGCATCGACGTGTACGTCACCGATCTCAACGCGCTCGAAGAGAACAACCAGATGAGCGCGCAACGAGCCGCCACCGTTCGCGAGTTGCTGATTCGTGAAGGCGTCGAGCGGCGCCGCATTCAAACCCGCGCGCTGGGCATGGAAAAGCCACTCGACCCCAGTGCGGTCGAGCTGATGTTGCTTTAAAGCGTCTCGCATGGCGGTTGAGCACTTCAGCGTGGTGGTGGTCGGCGCCGGGCTCTCGGGCATCGGCGCGGCGTACCACCTGCAGACCAGCTGCCCGGCCAAGCGCTACGTGATTCTCGAGGGCCGCGCAGCCATCGGAGGCACGTGGGATCTGTTTCGCTACCCTGGGGTCCGCTCTGACTCCGACATGTTCACGTTGGGGTACTCTTTTCGGCCCTGGGTTGGTGACAAGGCCCTCGCCGATGGCGCCTCGATTCTGCAGTACGTGCGCGACACCGCCAGTGCGCTCGGCATCGATCAGCACATTCGCTTCAATCAGCGGGTCAGCGAAGCGAGCTGGTCGTCGGTTGAATCGCGGTGGACAGTCACTGTCAACGCAACCACCCAGTACACCTGCGATTTTCTTTACGTCTGCAGCGGCTACTACAGGTACGACCACGGGTTTTCGCCCGTCTTCGCAGGCCGCGATCGATTCAAGGGCCAGGTCATTCACCCACAGCACTGGCCCGAATCGCTCGACTACACCGGCCAGCGCGTCGTCGTGATTGGCAGCGGCGCAACCGCCGTCACCCTCGTGCCCGCGATGGCCGAAAAAGCAGCGCACGTGACGATGTTGCAGCGTTCTCCCAGCTACATCGCGTCGATCCCCAGCAAAGACGTGGTCGCTGCATTCGTGCGCAGAGTGCTCCCGGGCCCAATCGCGCATCGACTCGTGCGTGCCAAGAACGTGCTGCTGGCGATGGCCTTCTTCGGGTTCTGCAGGCGCTTTCCGGCGCTCGCTCGGGCCGTAATAAAGCGGGGCGCCAGCAAGTTGCTCCCGGCCGGGTTCGACGTCGCGAAGCATTTCACACCCCGCTACAACCCGTGGGAACAACGCTTCTGCTTCGTGCCCGACGCTGACCTGTTCAATGCGCTCACCTCGGGCCGCGCCTCGATCGAGACCGATCGCATCGACACCTTCACCGAAGCCGGCATCAAGCTCGAGTCGGGCAAGACCCTCGAGGCCGACATCATCATCACCGCGACGGGCCTCGAGCTGCTCGCCTTCGGAGGAATCGCCCTGCACGTCGATGGCGTCGCGGTTCAGCCCGGCCAGACCTACACCTACAAGGGCGTGATGCTCGGCGAGGTGCCCAACTTCGCCTTCTGCGTCGGCTACACCAACGCCTCGTGGACCCTGCGCGCCGATCTCTCGTCGACCTTCGTCTGCCGGGTGCTGAACACGATGAGCGCTGGCGGCTACACGGTGGCAAAACCCTCGCTCGACGCCTCGCAGCTCACGCCGAGACCGATTCTCGACCTGTCATCGGGCTACGTGCAGCGCGCGCTCGACCAGTTTCCTCAGCAAGGCGCCGAGGCTCCGTGGCATTTGACGCAGAATTACCTGGTTGATCTCGCCGAGATGCGGTTGGGCGAGGTGCAAGACGGCACGCTCGAGCTCAGCGTTGGTACTTCAGAAACCCGCTCAGCACGTCGCGCACCAGCGCATTGATTGACACGTTGTGACGCTGAGCCACCACGCTGAGCCGCTCGTGCTCGACCGCGCTGAGCTGCAGGTTGAGCGACTTCGCGTCATCGATCGGCCCGCTGCTCGCGTCGAGCGCCTCTGAAATCGGCTCGATCTGCGAGATGATCTCTTCAGAATCGTCGACGATCTCGTCGGGCCCCGGAGGCACCCGCAGCTGCGCCAGGTGCGACTTCTCTTCTTCGAGCTCGTCGTTGAAGAGCTGCTTGAGAAAGTTCGAGAGGTGAATGTTCGACGGCGTGAACTCGTACTGAGAGAGAAACTGGTCGAGGTCGTACTGCATCTCCCAGGCGCTCTGGTATCGCTTGTCGCGGTCTTTATCGAGCGCGCGCATCAAGATCGCCTCGACCGCCTCGGGAATGTCGGCCTTGAAGTACGAGGGCGCGTAGATCTTGCCCTCGGTGATCGACTTCAAGATCGCCACTTCGCTGTCGCCGGTGAAGAGCTTGAACCCGGTCAGCCACTCGTAGAGCACGGTACCGAGCGAGAACAGGTCGCTGCGTGAGTCGAGCGGCTTGCCCATGCACTGCTCGGGCGACATGTACGAGAGCTTGCCCTTGATCTCTCCGGCGCGGGTCTGCTCGATCTGGTTCGCGGCCTTGGCGATACCGAAGTCGAGCACCTTCACGGTGCCGTCGAACGAGACGAAGATGTTCTCGGGCGTCACGTCGCGGTGCACGATGTTCAGTGCGTTGCCGTACATGTCGACCTTCTGGTGCGCGTAGTAGAGCCCTTCGCACACGCTCGACGCGATCTTGAGCGCGTACACCATGGGAAAAGGGATGCCCAACGTGTCAGCCTTCGGGATGATGCGACGCATGTCGCGGCCGAAGACGTATTCCATCGCGATGAAGTACGACTCGCTGATTTTACCGAGGTCGTAGATCTGAACGATGTTGGGGTGGTTCAGCTGCGCGGCCAGCTTCGCCTCGTTCAAGAACATCTTCACGAAGTTCGGCTGCTTCGACAGGTGCGGTCGAATGCGCTTGATGACGATGGTCTTCTCGAACCCCTCGAGCCCCGCCTGTCGCGCGAGAAAGATCTCGGCCATGCCACCGACCGCGATGCGATCGATGAGCGTGTACTTGCCGAAGCGAACGGGTTTTTTGAGGTCGATCGGAGCCATCGAGCGCGCAGAACCTACACGGACATCGCGTTCAAACGTAGTCCTCAAGTGGAGGGCAGCTGCAGACGAGCTTGCGGTCTCCCAGCACGTTGTTGACCCTGCCCACCGCGGGCCAGAACTTGCGGCTCTTGACCCCGGGCATCGGGTACGCGGCGCGCTGACGCGAGTACGGGCGGGCCCACTCGTCGGCGGTGACCACCTCGGCGGTGTGCGGCGCGTGCTTCAGCGGGTTGTTCTCTTTGGGCAAGGTGCCGGCCTCGATCTCGCTGATCTCCTTGCGAATCGAGATCATCGCCTCGCAGAACCGGTCGATTTCGCCGAGCGATTCAGACTCGGTGGGCTCAATCATCATCGTCGACGCCACGGGGAACGAGACGGTCGGCGCGTGAAACCCATAGTCCATCAGGCGCTTCGCGATGTCTTCGACCTCGACGCCGCTGGTGGTCTTGAGCTTGCGCATGTCGATGATGCACTCGTGCGCGACCCGCTTGTTCTGGCCGCGGTAGAGCACCGGGTACGCCTCGTTGAGCCGCTCGGCCGCGTAGTTCGCGTTCAAGATCGCGACCTTGGTGGCCATGGTGAGCCCGTCGCCGCCCATCATTCGAATGTACATCCACGAAATCAGCAGAATCGAGGCGCTGCCGAACGGCGCCGCCGACACGGGGCCCGGCCCTTGCGAGCCACCGGTCTTCGCCGCGGGGTGCGTGGGCAGAAAGTCGACCAGGTGCTTGGCGACGCAGATCGGGCCCATGCCCGGCCCGCCACCCCCGTGGGGTATGCAGAAGGTCTTGTGCAGGTTCAAGTGGCACACGTCGGGGCCGAAATCGCCCGGGCGGCAAAGGCCGACCTGCGCGTTCATGTTCGCGCCGTCCATGTAGACCTGGCCGCCGGCGCCGTGAACCGCTTCGCAGATCTCGGTGATCGCCTCTTCGAACACGCCGTGCGTCGAGGGGTAGGTGACCATCAACGCCGCGAGGTTCGCCTTGTGCTGCTCGATCTTCGCTTTGAGATCATCGACATCGACGTTGCCGTTCTCGGCCGTCTTGACCACCACCACCTGGTACCCGGCCATCACCGCCGTCGCCGGGTTCGTGCCATGCGCCGAGGCGGGTATCAGGCAGATGTTGCGATGCCCCTGCCCCTTCGCTTCGTGAAATTGCCGAATCACCAGCAGGCCCGCGTACTCGCCTTGCGACCCGGCGTTGGGCATCAGTGAGCAGCCCGCGAAGCCGGTGATCTCCGAGAGCCACTGCTCGAGCTGGGTGAAGATCAGCCGGTAGCCCTGCCATTGGTCGGCCGGAGCAAACGGGTGAATCGCGTTGAATTCGGGCCAGGTGATGGGCTCCATCTCGCTGGTGGCGTTCAGCTTCATCGTGCACGAGCCGAGCGCGATCATGCTGTGGCACAGCGAGAGATCTTTCGCCTCGAGCGAGCGAATGTACCGAAGCATCTCGTGCTCAGTGTGGTGGCTGTTGAACACCGGGTGCGACAAGTACGCACTCGTTCGGCGCAGCGCCTCGGGCATGCCGCTCGTGGTGCTGACCAGCGACTCCGCGTTGAGTGCGGTCGCCGAGAACGAGGCCAGCAACGCCTTCACGTCGTCGAACGATGCGGTCTCGTCGAAGGCCACACCGACATGGGTCGAGTCGAGCCGGCGCAGGTTGAGTCGTCGTGACGCGGCCGCCGCGATGATCGCATCGGCATCGGGCACCACGACCGAGACGGTGTCGAAGAACGCGTCGTGCGCGAGCTTGAAGCCGAGCTTCACCACTCCTGCGGCGAAGGTGCGGGCGAGCTGATTCACGCGGGTTGCGATGTCTTTGAGGCCCTGAGGCCCGTGGTACACGCCGTACATCGAGGCCATCACCGAGAGCAGCACCTGCGCGGTGCAGATGTTCGAGGTCGCCTTCTCACGGCGAATGTGTTGCTCGCGGGTCTGCAGCGCCATGCGCAGCGCCATGTGACCATTCGCGTCTTGCGATACGCCGATGATTCGCCCCGGCATCGAGCGCGCGTACTCGGTCTTGGTCGCGATGAACGCCGCGTGGGGGCCGCCGAAGCCCATCGGCACGCCGAAGCGCTGGGCCGAGCCGACCGCGACGTCTGCCCCGAGCTCTCCGGGGGGCGTCAGCAAGCACAAGCCCAGCAAGTCAGCCGCCATCACCACCAACGCACCCGCCGCGTGCGCCTTCTCATTGAACGCGCGAAAGTCGAACACGCCGCCATCGGTCGCCGGGTACTGCACCAGCACGCCGAAGACCTTTTGCGTGAAGTCGAAGGTGCGGTGATCGCCCACAATCACGTTGATGCCCAGCGGCTTCGCTCGCGTCTTCACCACTTCAATCGTCTGCGGGTGGCAGGTCTGGCTCACGAAGAACGCGCGACCCTCGGTGTCTTTGACCACCGAGTGCAGCAGGTGCATCGACTCCGCCGCGGCGGTTGCCTCATCGAGCAGCGACGCGTTCGAGACCGGCAGCCCGGTCAGGTCGGCGACCATCGTCTGGTAATTGAGCAGCGCCTCGAGGCGGCCCTGGGCGATCTCCGCCTGGTACGGCGTGTACGCGGTGTACCAGCCCGGGTTGAGCAGCACGTTTCGCAAGACCACGCCCGGGGTGATCGTGTCGGAGTACCCCGCTCCGATGAACGAGCGGTACACCTGATTCTTCGCTGCGATGCCGCGAAGCTCTTGCAGCAACTCGAACTCACCTTTTGACGCCGGCAGCTCGAGGGCCTTCTTCGCCCGAATGCGTTTGGGCACCGTTTGATCAATCAGCGCGTCGAGTGACGGCGCTTTGACCACTTGCAGCATGTGCTCGATGTCTTTTGATGACAGGCCAATGTGACGGCGGGCGAACGTGTCGAGGTACGGAAGCATGGCGCGGTTTGTACAAGCTCGATGTCACGGCCGCTACGAGCTGATTGACGTGTAAGCTAATTTGACAATCAACCCTTCTTATTTGAGTCACCTGCGGCGCGCAGGGGCATGTCGGTTTCGGGGCAAAGCGGGTGCTGCTCGATGCGTCTCCCTGGGAGATATGAGCAAAACCAATGCGGCACAGAACCTGCTTAGCGGGCAAACATGAATCGAACGTCAATCTTGGCGAGCCTGGTGTTGCTGTCGCTCGCGTGTGGCCCTGATCTCACCACGGCAGGCGATGACACCCATGACGAATTTGCGACCGCGACCTCGAAGTTGACCCAGGTCTCGTCGTTCGGTTCGAACCCCGGCAACCTCTCGATGTACCTCTACGTGCCGGCGAATGTGCCTTCGGGCGACGTGGCGGTG
>JANLPS010000175.1:0-17036 GCA_031367385.1 Archangium sp.
AACTCGATCGACGCCGTCGCCGATCGCGACTTCGCCCTCGACTACCTCTACGCGACCTCCCGCTTCTTCGTGCACGCGAGCCGGCTGTCGACCGACCTCATCGACTTCACCACCAGCGAGTTCGGCTTCGCGTCGCTCTCGGGTGACATCTCGATGGGCTCGTCGATGATGCCGCAGAAAAAGAACCCCGACCTCTTCGAGCTGATACGCGGCAAGAGCGGGCGAGCCATCGGCAACTTGATGGGGCTGCTCACCACGGTCAAAGGGTTGCCGGGCGGGTACAACCGAGATCTGCAAGAAGATCGCGGGCCGTTGCTCGAGACCGCTCCGATGTTGCACGGGTCGCTCGATATTTTGCGCCTCGCGCTGCCGAGGGTGACCTTCAACGCGGCCAAGTGCAGGGCGGGGCTCGACGAGGGCTTCACCCAGGCTACCGATCTCGCCGAGGCCCTGGTGAAAAAAGGCATGCCCTTTCGCAGCGCCTACCAGGTGGTCGGCTCGCTGGTTCGACGGTGCCAAGAGCAGGGCATCGCGATGAGCCAGGTGCCCCTCGAGCTGGCGCAATCGGTCGACCCTTCACTCGACGCCAAGACGCTCGAGGTGCTCGAGCCGGTTGGCGCGATTGGCCGCAAGCGCAGCGAGGGCAGCACCGGGCCCGAGTCAGTCGCTCGCCAGCTCACCGCGCTGACCGACCAGACGCGCCAATTCTCGGAGCGCGCCACCCGCACTCCCCGGTTGAGCCAGCTGTTCACCCGCTTGAAAGAGGCCTCCCTGTGAAACGCGACTTCCTGAAAATTCGTGACCTCACCAGCGACGAGCACAAGGCGTTGTTTCACCGGGCCCGTACGCTCAAAGAGGCACGCCAGCAGCGTCGCATCGTCACGACCATGGCGGGTAAAACGCTGGTGATGATCTTCGAGAAGGCGTCGACCCGAACGAGGCTGTCATTCGAAGCGGCGATGACGCAGCTGGGGGGCTCGTGCATCGACCTCTCGGCGGCGAACAGCCAGATGGCGCGCGGAGAGCCGCTCGCAGATACCGCGCGGGTCACCGGCAGCTACTGCGACGTGGTGATGATGCGCACCTTCGGCGATGAGCGGCTCGAGGAGTTCGCCAAGCACTGCGCGGTGCCGGTGATCAACGGCCTGACCGACGGCGGGCACCCGGTGCAGATTCTCACCGACCTGTTCACCATCGAAGAGAAGCTGGGCTCGGTGCAGGGCAAGACTTTGGCGTTCGTGGGCGATACGGCGAGCAACATGGGCCGCTCGTTCGTCGAAGCGGCGGCAGTGTTTGGTTTTCAGCTGCGACTGGGGTCACCGAAGGGGTACCACCCGTCGGCCGAAGTCTTGGCTTGGGCGCCGAACAACGTGCAATGCACCAGCGATGTTCGCGAGGCAGTGCGAGGCGCTGACGTGGTGATCACCGATGTGTGGGCCTCGATGGGCCAGGAGGCCGAATCAGCGAAGCGATTGGCCGATCTGGGCAAATACCAGGTCGACGCGGCCCTGATGAAGCTCGCCTCGCCCAGCGCGAAGTTCTTGCATTGCCTGCCCGCGCATCGCGGTGAAGAGGTCAGCGCCGAGGTCATCGACGGGCCGCAAAGCGCCGTCTGGGACGAAGCGGAGAATCGAATGCATGTTCAAAAGGCGTTGCTCGAGACGCTCGTTCAGGCCGTGTGAGCGCACAAGCGATGCTCTCGACCCGGCTGGCGAAGACCTGGGGGCGCCACCCGGTCATGGCGATCGTGCGCCAGCGTCGGCAGGTCGCGTTCTACCGGCAATTTCATGCGCTGATCAGCGCCGGTCTGGGCATGCCCTTGGTGTTCGCCGAGCTCTCGAAGTACGCGCCCGACCCGGCGCTCGAGCGGGGCCTCAAGGTGGTCGCGCAAGACATTCGAAACGGCAGCACCCTCTCGCAGGCGATGAACAAGCACTCGGCGCTGTTCGACGACGCCAACGTCGAGTTGATCGCCTTCGCCGAAGAGGCGGGCACGCTCGACCGGGTGCTGAAACAGATGATCGAGCACCTCGAAGAGCTGGGCCGAATGCGGTGGCGCGCGGTGTTCATGTCGCTGTGGCCGATGTATCTGGCGGGTGCGTTCATCTTCGTGGGGCCACTGCTGAGCGTGTCGCGAAGCATGACCAGCACATCGAGCATCGGTGCGATCTACCTCTCTGGGTTGATTCGAAACCTGCTGATCACCGGGGGAGCGCTCGCGGCCATCTTCTCGGTGCCGTTTCTGATCACCCTGCTCAACGGCGAGCTGGCGTGGGATCAATTCAAGCGCCGAGCTCCGATCGTGGCTCCGGCGGTGCGCGATTTGTACGCGTCGAAGATGATGCTCGGGTTGGGCCTCGGCGTCGGGGCTGGCCTCGAAGTGATGCGCACCTTGAAGGTGGCGATTCTGGCGACGAACAGCCCTTCGCTGATCGCCCAGCTGCCGCGGGCCGAGGCCGTGATTCGCAATGGCGGCACCCTGACCGAGGCGATCGACTCGTTCGGCCTGCTCGACCGAGTCTCGCTCGGCAGCCTCTCGGTCGCCGAGCGAACTGGTACCGTGAGCGAGACCCTGGCGAAGCTGAGCCAAGACCTGCAGCAGTCGGCGATGCGGGCGATGCGCGTGCTGATCATCGTCGTGTTGGTGGTGGTCGCAGCAGTGCTGTTGGTGGGTATCGTCTCGAGCTTGATCGGTACGATCATGGGGCCGGTCAAAACGCTTTATGACGCAGCAGGGAGCGGCAACCTGGGGTGAGCCCCCGGCCTGCGCGCAACTGGGCTACGGTCGCGCGGTGTCGTTGTTCGCCGACATCGTGAAGCTCGCCGAGACCGGTCGCCCCTTCGTGCTCGCGACGGTGGTGGCCTCCCACGGCAGCACGCCGCAAAAGCCGGGCTCGAAGATGGTCGTGCTCGTGGGCGGCTCGGTGCTGGGCACGATTGGCGGAGGCGCCATCGAGCAGCAGGTCGTCGCCGCCTCCGAGGCGCTGTTGGCCGACCCGAGCCGGCACACCCAGATGCTCGAAACCCATCTCACCCACGACCTGGGCATGTGCTGTGGAGGCTCGATGACCGTTTTTCTCGAGAAGCACGAGAGCGCCGCGAAGCTGTGGGTCTTCGGCGCGGGCCACGTGGCGAAGGAGCTCGCCCAGCTCGCGCATTACGTCGGGTTTCAGGTGACCGTGGTCGACGAGCGCGAAGTGCTGCTCACTGCTGAACGGTTTCCTTCCGCGGACAGGACGCTGGCGTACCCGGCAGACATCGCTAAAGAGCTCGCGGGAGGCCCCGACTGCTATTTTTGCGTCACCACGCATGATCACCCGCTCGACCAGGCGTGCATCGAGGCCCTGTTGCCGAAGCCGGCCGCGTATCTCGGTGTCATCGGCAGCCAGCGAAAGGCCGCGCGCTTTCGCCAACGACTCCAGGCCGCCGGGTTTTCAGACACCGAGGTGACTCGCTTCGAGTCACCGATGGGGGTCGACATCGCGGCCCAGACGCCCCAGGAGATCGCCGTGTCGATCATCGGTCGGTTGATCTCGGTGCGGCGTGCCTCGCTTGAGGCGAAATAGCCCGTTTCCAAGCTGGCAACGCTCGTGTCGTGCCGGGGGCTGCACCGCGTCACGCTTTCAGAGTACGGGCCCTTCGTCGCTCATCGACCAAGGACACGCCATGTTGTTTCACTTCTCTGCTCGGGCCTCACTCTGTGTCGTTGGTCTCACGGTCTTCACTGCGTGCTCGGGAGTGATGGACGGCGCGCCAACAGCGGTCGCGACCCGGGGCGATGCGGTGGCTGGCGAAGCCGCCGTTGCGAAGCGCGGCTGTGCCCGGTGTCACACCTCGTCGGCTGGCACCCTGGCGGGCGCGGTGGGCGGCAAGGGCTTCGCGGCCAACCTGACGCCAGACGAAGACACAGGCCTGGGAGGGTGGAAGGACGAAGACATCGTCAGCGCGATTCGCGACGGGGTCGACGATGAGCAGAACACCCTCTGCTCGGCCATGCCGAGGGCGCTCGATCTGAGCGATGCTGAAGCCGCCAACATCGTGGCGTACCTGCGCAGCGTGAAGGCCGTGAGCAACAAGGTGACAGCGAAAGACTGCAAAGTGTCACCCGACGACGCAGCCCACCACGGCAAGCTGGTGGTCGAGGCGCAGCACTGCACCGCCTGTCACGGCAAGAATCTCGCTGGCGCCGACGCCTCGAGCGGAGGCACCGTGTTCGCCGCGAACATCACCAGTGACGTCGATACCGGCATTGGCTCGTGGTCGGCCGCGCAGCTCGTCGCCGCAATCACCACGGGCGTCGACGACAAAGACGGCACGCTGTGCTCGCAGATGCCCCGCTTCGCGAACTTCACTCGAGACGAGGCCGAGGGCGTTGCGGCGTACCTCGCGACGGTGGCCCCGGTGAAACATGAAGTGCCCTCGAGCACCTGCACCAGCGAACAACCCGACCCGCTCAATGAGGGCAAGACGTACGTCGCCAATCGACACTGCACCGACTGTCACACCGCGAACCTGGGCGGCGCGCCCACGTGCAAAGACGGAGAGCCCGCGAACCTGACCAGCACTGGCCTGGGCGAGTGGTCTGATCAACAGATCATCACCGCCTTTCGCACTGGGGTCGACGACGAAGGGGCCATGCTCAGCAGCGACATGCCGAGGTTCAGCACCATGGGCGACGACGAAGCGAAGGCGATCGTCGCCTACTTGCGGAGCCTGCCAGCCGTCATTCGCCCGGGCTGCGAAGCCGACCAAACGACTGACGCGGGCTCGCCCGAGCCCGAAGACGCTGGGCCTCCCGCGGTTGACGCCGGCACGGTCGTGGTCGACGCCGGCACGTCGGTGGTCGACGCAGGGTCGGCAGTCGTTGACGCCGGCATGACGGGCGGCGGGTGCGCCGGGAGCCCGGTGGTGATTAGCCAGATCTACGGTGGCGGCGGCAACATCGGCGCGCTCTACAACGCAGACTATGTCGAGCTCCACAATCGGTCGGCAACTTCGGTCGAGGTGGGCGGTTGGTCTATTCAATACGCCAGCGCCGGGGGCACCAGTTGGAAGAGCCAACTCGCGACCATTCCTCCTTCCACTCGCATCGGGGCGGGCGCGTATTTGCTGCTGGCGATTGGGCCGGTCGGCGCCAACGGCATCTCGCTGCCATCAACGGCGGTCAAGCTCTCGAAGCTGGTCGACATGAGCGCGACCAATGGCAAAGTGGCGTTGACCCGAGGCGCAGTGGCGCTCTCCGGCGACTGCCCACTGGGGGGCGCGGTCGTCGACTTCGTGGGCTACGGCACCGCGAGCTGCGCTGAAGGCGGCTCAGCGGCGTCACCGCTGTCGTCGACCCTGGCGGCCGAGCGGCACTTCGAGAGCGGGCCCGAGATGGCGTGCGCCGACTCCGACACCAACGCGAGCGACTTCTCGAAAGTCGCGCCGCGGCCCCATGGCTCGGCGAGCAACGTGTGCAGCTGCCCGAAGTAAAACGCCTCAGCGCGCTTCGTCGGCGAAGACCACTCCGCCGCGTTGCGAGGCCTCGAGGGTGCCGCAGGCCGCGCCGATCTCTTTGCCGCCCGAGTACCGACGAGCGATCGGCGCCCCGACGATCTGCAGGTGATCTCGAAAAGTCTTGAGCTCTTCTGCCGTGGGGGGCTGGTACTTGCCAGTCGGGTCGGTCACGTCGATGAGGTCAATGGTGATGGGGATGCCCGCGAACGCATCACGCAGGGCCTCGGCGTCTTCGAGCCCGACGTTGAAGCCGCTGATCATCACATAGGCGATCATCGCGCGCGTCTTGCGCTGCACGGTGTATTCGCGAATCTGCTCGATCAACGTCGGCAGCGGGTGGGTCTTCTCGACCGGCAGCACCTCGAGGCGCTTGCGGGCAATGGCCGAGGTGACCGAGAACGCGAGGCGGTAGGGCAGCGCTTCGGCGAGGTAGCGCTTGATGCCCGGCACCCAACCCGCGGTCGAAAAGGTGATGCTCTTCGAGCCGATGGCGCACCCTGCGGGGTGGCAGAAGATGCGCGCAGCGCGGGCGGTGTTGGTGAGGTTGAGCAACGGCTCGCCCATGCCCATGAAGACCACGCCCCGCACGGGCTTCTCGGCTTCGTCTCGAATCTGCAGCACCTGATCAATGATCTCCCAGGTCTCGAGGTTGCGCTGAAAGCCCATCTTGCCGGTCATGCAGAAATCGCACGCCAAGGCGCAGCCCACCTGCGACGAGATGCACACGATGAACTTGGTATCGAAGATGGGTATGCGAACCGCTTCGAAGCGCCCGCCGAGCGGAGACGAAAACAGGTACTTCACGAACCCATCGTCTGCGCGACGCCGCTCGACCACCGAGAGGCGCGGCAGCGAGGCGCTGGCTTGAACCACGTCTCGGGTGATCGCCGTCACCTGCTTGGTCTTCGCCACGTCGGCCAGGTCACGGGCGCCGTGTTGAAACACCGACGCGAAGAGCTTCAACACCTCGGTGCGACTCGCGCTCGGGAGCGCGGCGGTCAGCTCGGCGAAGTCGAGGTTCTTGAGGTTCATTGGGCGGCTTCGGCCGGCTCGGCCTGCTCTTCGTCTTCACCCTCAGGGCAGGCGCTCGTCATGCCGAGGGAGCAGGCCTGCTCGAGCAGCGTCTGCGCTTTTCGGCGGTCACGACGCATGCCCATGCCACGGCGAGTGAGGTTGGAGAGCTGAAAGCAACCAGCGGCGTACCCATTGGTGCATGCCTGATCAAAGAGCTTTGCGGCGCGCTTCAAATCGACCGAGCCCGCCGTACCGTCGACCAGGGCGATGCCGAGCGAGGTGCATGACATGTTCGCGCCCTGCTCACAGGCCTGGTCGAGCAGCTCGGCGCCCTTGGCCGCGTCTTTGGCCACCCCGACCCCTTCGAGGTGCATGTTGCCGAGGGTGCCACAGCCGTAGGCATCTTTGAGCTTGCAGGCCTTCTCGGCGATCAGCGCCGCGCGCGCGTAGGAGGCCGGTCCGTCATCCCACAGCCAGACGGCGAGGTTGGCGCAGCCCAGCGCGTCGTTGCCGGTACACGCCTGCTCAGCCAGCTTCACGGCGCGGTGGTGATCAGCCTTTGCACCTGACTCCTCGAGGCGAAAGGCGAGCTTCGAGCACGAGCGCAACAGGCCCTTCGCGCACGCCTGCTCGTACAACTTCAGCGCAGCGGGGCGCTCGTCTCCGATGATGAGGTCGGCCAGCGCCTGGCACTGCGGCACATTGCCTCCGGTGCAGGCCTCTCGGCACTCGGCCTCGTCGTCGCACACCGGGTCGTCGGGTTGGGCCTGGAGCACCAGCACCATCGCAATCAGCAGCATGGAAGCCCCATACCGCGAACCACACGTGGGTGCGCGCCGTTACGAAAATCACGCAATTCTGGGCTGTTGCCTGCTGCTCAGAACACCCCAAGGCCCTCCCTTCGCTCGGAGACCATGAACTTTGAAAGTGACCGACACGTCACTTTGGAAGTGATGTCTTTGTAACGCTAGCGTTACACAAGTCGTGGGCCGCGCGACTTCACGTCACTCGCGCGAGCATGATCTTCAACAGACCCTCGAAGTCATCGACGTGCACCCAATGGCCAGCGGGCAACAGGTCGACGGTGATGCGACCCTGTGACGGCGCTGCGAGCGAGCGAGCCCGAGCGCGCTCCTGCTCGTCGTACACGCCCGAGCGCTCACCGATGATCAGGTGAAACCTGGGCCCCGACGGCTGCTCGAGCACCGGCCAGGCGTCGAGCGCGAAGTACGAGTCGAGCAGCGCGTGAATGCGCGAGAGGTCGAGCGCGAAGCGATACCGACCCTGATCAGCCACGATGTTCATCGCGAGCCACAACGCCACTCCACGATCTTGACCTTGCGAGGTCAGCGCGCGAACGAACTCGTCGCGGTTCGCCCAGGTCTGCCCTTCAAGCGTGTCGAGCAGGTCAAGCACCTGAAAGGTGAGCTCCGAGCCGCGGTGATCAACACGGGTACCAGGCCCCGAATCGATCAAGGTCACGTCGTCGAGCGGCAGCTTGGCGACCAGCTGCAGCGCGACCTTGCCTCCGAACGAATGCGCCGCGACGGCAGACGCCGGCAGGCTCAGCGCGCGGGCCGCGGCAGCCACATCTTCAGCCGCCGCCTCGATCGTATCGGGGCCTGCGCGGCCCAACGAGGCGCCATGCGCACGCAGGTCGAACAGCACACCCTGCCAGTCGGGTCGCATCGCGACGAAGCGCTTCGCGAGCGTTCTCAGGTTGGCACCGGTGCCCAAAATGCCGTGCAAAAACAAGATGCTGCGCGTGGGGTTGGCGTCAGGCGCGACAATGCGCTCGGAGCGCAGTGAGACCACTTCCATAGGCGCGAACTGTAACCGCCGCGACCGGTCTGTGGGGAAGCAACATACGCGTCGAGGTTCTTTGCAGGTTGAACAGGCGCGCTACGCTGCGTCGCTCGAGTGCGTGATCGCCCGTCGTCGGCTCCCGAGCCAAGAATTGATCAGAAGAGCTATCTGGCAGCGTTGTGTCGCGCGGTGCCGTATCACCTCGTCGAGCGCGTCTTGGCCGACCCCACCGAAGCGGCTCTGGCGCTGCAGAAGAGCGAAGGCACCGCGATGTTCATCGACCTGGTGGGCTTCACCGGGTTGACTGAAGAGATCGCCCGTGGCGGCCCGGCGGCGTTGAGCGGCCTGGCGAGGTTGCTTGATCAACTCTTCACCCGCATGCACGTCGAAGCCTTCTTCCCCTTTCGTGGAGAAGTCGTCGAGTTCGCCGGCGACGCGATGACGGTGGTCTTTCGAAAGGGAGACTTTGCCCAAGCCGCCGCGGCCGCCGCGATCATCGCGCAGCGCATCGTCTCGCAAGAAGCAGCGACGAGCACGCACCCGCTGGTGCGAAAGCTCCAGGCACGGGTCGGGTTGTCGACCGGGCACATCTACCTCGCCGTCGTCGGAGATCTCGCCCGTCGGCTCAGCGTCGCCACCGGGGCGGCGGTGCATCAAGCCATCGCGCTGCAGACCCAGGCTGCGCCGGGCCAGTGCATCATCGACGAGGCGACCGCGAGCCGGCTCGTCGACGCGCGGCTGACCCGACTCGATGGTTCGACCCTCTCGCTCGAGGGGCTCGATGTGATGCCGTTGCCGCAGCCGCTCGAGCCACTGGGCAGGCGCCTCGATTCTCACCAGGCCGAGAAGATCGCGCTGCTCGAGCCCTTCGTGCCCGGCCCTCTGGCGCGGCGACTGCGCACGACACCCAGCGGGTGGCGCATCGAGACAGAGGTGCGTCAAGCCGTGGTGGTGTTCGCGCAGATCACCGGGTTCATGACCCGCTCGGCGGCGCACCTCGACGCCTCGCTGTTGATGTCGCGCTCGCTGTTGCGTGCGTTTCAGAAATACGACGGCCTGGTGCTCAAGGTGATGGCGACGGCCACCGGCCATCAGGCGATGGTGCTCTTCGGCGTGCATCGGCCCACCGACAACGACGACGAGAAGGCGGTGCTGGCCTCGCTCGAAGCCATCACCCGGCTGAGCAGCTTTCGCACCGCCGACAGCGAGCTGACCATGCAGGTCGGCATTCACCGCGGCGGGGTGTTGTTCGGCGCGGTGGGCAGCGACTCGAAGCACGATCTGACCGCCATCGGAGACGCGGTGAACGTCGCGGCCCGAGTGGCGAAGCAGGCCAAGCCGCTCGAGGTGGTCGTCTCAGAACCGGTGCATGCCTCGGTGGCCTCGGTGATGACCTCGACGCCGATGGGCCTGGTGTGGGTCAAAGGCAAGGCTGAGCCACTGCCGCTCCACGTAGTGCACGGCGTGGGCGGAGGGCACGCGCACTATGCAAGGCGTCGCG
This sequence comes from Archangium sp., assembly GCA_031367385.1. GTDB lineage: Bacteria > Myxococcota > Myxococcia > Myxococcales > Myxococcaceae > JAEUJT01. Next base: position 9,821 of record JANLPS010000175.1, read on the forward strand.
AGGTGCAGCGCTTCTCAGCTGGCCGAGATCAGGTGCAAGCGTCGATTTCGAGAATCACCGAAGAGGCGCTCAATGGGCACGCCTCGTTGCTTGGGCTGATCGGCCCCTCTGGCACTGGCAAGAGCCACCTCCTCTCGAACCTCGTCGACCGGTGGATTGGCGCCGGTGGCCGGGCGGTGATCGGCCGCTGCCAGTTCGCCTCTCAAGCGGCTCCGATGGCGCCGGTGCGGCAGTTCTTCGAGGCCTTTCTCGGCATTGGGCCCAGTGAAGGCGAGTCGCAGCGGGTCTCTCGGCTGCGTGAAAAGCTCGCCGAGCACGGCGTGGGCTCGGAGGCCACCGAGCTGATCTCGTTCTTGCAACCGATTCGCAGACCCGACGGCGTCGATGAAACGCTGACCGACTTTTCAGACCCGCAAGCCCGTGAGCGGCTGCTGGCCTCGGTGGTGGCCTTCGCCGACAAGCGGTTTGATCAGCGCATTTTGTACGTGCTCGAAGATTTGCACTTCGCCGACACGCTCACGCTCGAGCTGGTGCGGCGGCTCGCCAAGCTCAACCGCAAGCGGCCGTATCTGATGGTGGTGACTGCGCGGCCTGAGCCGTTGACCGCTGAGGTTCGGCAGTCGCTCCACCATGAGCTCGAGCTGGGCACTCTGTCGCTCAAGCCTTCGAACGAGCTGGTCTGCCATGAGCTGCGCGCGACCTCGGCAGACCCAGAGCTGATGAATTTCTTGTGGCGTCGCACCGAGGGCAACCCGGAATATCTCGTTCAAACGATTCGGTTTTTGGCCGATCGCTTCTTGATTCGGGTGCACGACGGAGTCGTCACGACGGGCAACACCGGGGCGGTGGCGCTCGACGAGGTGGTACCTCCCACCTGGGCGCAGGTGGCGTTGGCGCGACTCGATGGGTTGACCGAAATCGAGCGTCGGGTGCTTCGAACGGCGAGCGCGATCGGGTTCAGCTTCACCGAGCCGGTGCTCGAAGAGACCGAGCTGAGCCTCTCGCCCGACACCATTCGCACCGCGGTCGAGGCGCTCGAGACGCAGCAGCTGGTGGTGCCCGACCCGGCCCAGCCGCGCGGCTACAGCTTTCGCGATGAGATCACCCGGTCGATGGCGTACTCGGTGATACCCGAGTCGGAGCGCAAGCAGATGCACGCCCGAATCGCGGTCGCGCTGCAGCACATGACGACGGGGTGGGCGGGCCTGGCCGCCACCATCGCCCACCACTACGAGCGAGCCGACCGGTTCTCAGAAGCCGCGCAGTGGTTCGAGCGGGTCATTGCACAGACGTTGCGCGCCGGGTTGGCGCGAGAGCACGCGATGTTCAGCGAGCGGCTGGCCGAGGTGCAGAGAAGGCTTCGCGCGCTCAAGGGCTAGGCGCCTTCGCGCGGCTGCCGATCAAATCGCCGACCCGCCGCGCTCACCGGTGCGAATGCGCACGACCTCTTCGAGCGGCAAGACGAAGATCTTCCCGTCTCCGACCGCGCCGCCGGGCTCGGAGCGAGCGCCCTTCGAGATCGCCCCGATGGTCTTCTCGACGTAGGCGTCGTTGACGCACAAGGTGATGCGCGTCTTCTGCACGTTGCGCAGCTTCACCTTCTGGCCGCGAAAAATTTCGACTTCACCTTCTTGGCGGCCGAGCCCCTCGACCATGTCGATGGTGATTCGGTAGTTGTCACCTTCGTCGAGCACCTCGCTCAACGCGTCTTCGACGGCCTCGAGACGTTCGGGGCGAACGATGGCGATGATCATTTTCATAACGCGCCTCTTGTAGCGAAAAGCGAAAAGTTACGTCTGGTCGAAGTGATAGCCGCGCTCACCGTGCACGTGAATGTCGAGGCCGTCGCGCTCTTCTTGGTCGGTGGTGCGAAGACCCATCAGCGGCTTGAGCAGCGAGGCGATGACGAAGGTGCCGCCGCCAGCGAAGGCGATGGCGACTCCGACGCCGAGGGCCTGCTTGCCGAATTGGCTCACGTCGCCACCGCTGAAGAGGCCCTTGACCGGGGTGAAGCAGAACAAGCCGGTCATCAGCGCGCCCAAGATGCCGCCGACGCCGTGAACGCCAAAGGCGTCGAGCGAGTCGTCGTAGCCGAGGCGGTTCTTCAGCTGCACCGCCGCGTAGCAGACCACGCTGGCCATCGCGCCCAAGAGGAGCGCCGCCCACGGCTTGATGTGCCCCGCAGCGGGAGTCACCGCGACCAGCCCTGCGACGATGCCCGAGGCCAGGCCGAGCGAGGTCACCTTGCCGTGGTGCCATCGCTCGACTGCCATCCACGCGAGGCCTGCTGAAGCGGCGGCCGACTGCGTGGTGGTAAAAGCGAGGCCGGCGATGGCTCCAGCGACCGGGCTCTCGACGGCGACCGAGCTGCCGGCGTTGAAGCCGAACCACCCGAACCACAGCAGGCCCGCGCCAGTCAGCGTGAGCACGAGGTTGTTGGGCAGAATCGCCGCGCCACGCGCGAAGTCACGGCGAGGCCCCATCATCAGCGCCAGCACCAACGCCGAGACACCGGCCGCGATGTGCACCACGGTGCCTCCCGCGAAGTCGAGCACCCCCCGCTCGAACAACCACCCGTCAGAGGCCCAGACCCAATGCGCCAGCGGGCAGTAGACGAAGGTGACCCAGATCAAGGTGAAGACCAGATAGGTGCGAAACTTCATTCGCTCGGCGACCGCGCCGCTGATCAACGCGGGCGTGATGATCGCGAACTTGCCCTGAAACATCACGAAGACCAGCTCGGGTATCGCCTTGTCGGCGTAGAGCGTGGTGGGCTCGATGCCCTGCAGAGCGAACATCTGCCAGTCCCACCCGATGAAGCCGCCGAGTGCTGACTTGCCGAACGCCAGCGCATAACCCACCAGCACCCACTGCACGCCGATGACGGCCATCGCGACGAAGCTCATCATCATCGTGGTGAGCACGTTCTTCTTGCGCACCATGCCGCCGTAAAAGAGGGCCAGCCCGGGCACCATCAGCAGCACCAACGCCGAGCTCGTCAGCATCCACGCGGTGGAGCCAGAATCAATCATGCGGCCGGTTTAGGGGCCTCGAGGAGGCTCAGTCAATTCTAGAAATGCCTCGATGAGTATCTTGTGGCCACGAAATTAGGCTTCGCGACAGACTAACAAGCGCAGCCACCCTTCTTGTGACAGACCTTCGAGACCTCGATGCACCCGTCGCCGCAGGGCTTCGACTTGGGGCCGCACATTCGGCAACACCCCGGGGGCTTCGGCACCGACGTGCGCTCGAGGGCGCTGGCCGAGAACCCGAGCATCAGGCCAAACACCAGGGCGATGGGTCGCATGTCGCAAGGTCACCACGTCACCTGCAAGGCCCTCAAGCCACGCAGTAGGCCGAGGTAGGTCAGTTGCGCACTCGGTTCAGTCGATGAGGGCCCACAAGGTGTCGGCGTTCACCACCGCGTCGAGCACCCGTCTGCGCAGCAGCGTGGGGAGCACGGCCTTCTCAACGCACCAGGCGTGCAGCATGTCTTCCCACTCTCCGAGGAGGGCGATGGCCTTCACTCCCGGGTCGTCGCGGTAGAGATCATTCAGGTTGTGCACCAGGCCTGGCACGTCGCGAACCTCCCATTTTTCATGCAACGCACCGGCTTGCATTTCGAGCTCGAGCGGAGGCCCCGAGCGCACGTCGAGCACGCGAAATTGCTTGGCGGCGCCGCCCATCGCATGGGTCAGCGGGCCGACAACCTCATCAGGCGTAGCCCGCAGCGACATCGAGAGGCCTCCGACCAGCCGCCCCGCATGGCAGAGCCGCAGGAGATCAGCGTGCTTGCCGCGGCCGGTGATCAGCGAGAGGCGCTTCAGCTCGTCGATCAACACGGGCGCTCACTCGGCCGATTTTGCCGCAGCCTCATCAACGTACTTCTGATCAGCGGCCTCGATGCGCTTCGCGGCGGTGGTGGCGTTGCCCAGCGGCTTGGCCTCGACGGCCAGCGGGGTGACCTGTGGGGTGACCTGTGGAGTGACCGGTGGGGGCTTCGAATACACCGCCTTGTAGGCGAGAAACGAAAGCACTCCCAAGGTCAGTGCCACGGTGATGATTCGGCCCATTCTTCAAGTCTACGCGAAACCGAACGACCCCATGGGCGTACCTGCGTCGAGTGGAATGTCTCCGGACATGAACCGTTGAACCGGCAACCCCTTGAAAATCATGACTTCTTCGACCCAATCAGCGATACCGGGCTCGCCCTGTGGAGGCGAGTGATGCAGCTCGACCACTCCAGCGGCAGAGGTTCGAACCCGGTGATCGCTGACGACGACAGCGTGCTGCTCGGCAGGGCGCAACAAGGCGATGTGCCCGCCTTCGAGCGGCTCGTCGAACGGCACCGCAGCCAGGTCTTCGGGTTGGCCTCGCGAATGCTGAACTCGACCGATGACGCGGCCGAGGTGACCCAAGAGGCGTTTCTCGCTGCCTACCGCCATCTGCCTGAATTCAGAGGTGATGCGGCCTTCGGCTCGTGGGTGTACCGCATCGCTGCGAACTTCGCGTTGATGCGCCTTCGGCATCGCAAGGTGGCCGGTGAAATCGAAGAGCCCGAGGGGTCTCCGAACTTCAATGAGCGGGGCTCGCTGATCGACTCCGTGGCTGATTGGGGCCGCGACGCCGAGGGTCAGACGCTCGACGCCGAGCTGCGAACGGCCATCGAGCAGGCCAGCCGCGGGCTCCCCGAAGAGTATCGCCAGGTCTTCGTTTTGCGAGATCTCGAAGGCCTGCCTTACGACGAAATCGCGACCCTCACGAACACCTCGCTGGCCGCGGTGAAGAGCCGGCTGCACCGGGCCCGGCTGGCGCTCCGCGAGGCCATCGACCGCTTCTACGCAGAGCGCGAGTCATAAGAGAAAGCGCGTCGCCGCAAATCTCTGTTGCGCCGGGGCCATCGCCTGCGCAGATACTGACAGGCCGAAGCGTGGTTCGGCCGGTGCCCTGACCGATGTCCAATACCTGCAAAGAATGCATCGACCTCCTGCTCGACTACGTCGAAGGCGAGCTGCCGGTCGACGTGCGGAGCCGGCTCGAGGTGCACATGGGCGGGTGCGAGCCGTGCGACACGTTCTTGAAGACGTACAAGGCGACGCCGGGGCTGTGCCGCAAGGCGATGGCCGCCAAGATGCCCGATGACATTGCGAAGCGGTTGACCGATTTTCTTCGCGTCGAGATGCAGAAAGACCGAAAAGCGTAGGTCCCGTGGCACGCGGCCTTTCGGCATTTCGACACCCAGGTCTGCTTCGCTTCACCGTCGGTCGCTTCGCGTCATCGGTCGGCTCGGCGATGGTGACCTTCGCGGTCGGCTTTCAACTCTACGAGCGCACCCAGAGCGCGCTGGCACTCGGGCTGACGGGCTTGGCCGAGGTGGTGCCGGTGCTGTTGTTGGCGTTGCCTGCTGGCGCGGTGGCCGATCGCTTTAGGCGGCGAAACGTAGCGGCGCTCGCGCACCTGGCGTTGGCGGCATGCGCGGTGGCCCTCGCGCTGCTGACCCACTTCGAGGGGCCGGTCGCGGCCTATTACGCGGTGTTGTTTCTGGTCGGCGTCGCGGTGGCCTTTCGGTCGCCGTCGGTGGGCGCGATGTTGCCGCAGCTGGTGCCGCAAGAAGACTTCGCCACCACCAACGGGTGGATCTCAAGCAGCTACGAGCTGGCCTCGGTCGGAGGCCCGACGCTCGCGGGGTTTCTGGTGGCGGCGAACCACGGCTCGTCGACCTGGGCCTTCGCGGTGGCGGCGGTGGCGCACCTGGTGTTCGTCGGCGTGTTGCTCTCGCTGCCATCGGTGGCTCCGGTGCTGTCGGCCGACCGCGCACGAAAACTGAGTGACTACTTCGTGGGCCTGCGCTTCGTGAAACGGGTGCGGGTGTTCTTGGCGGCGATTACCCTCGACATGTTCGCGGTGCTGCTGGGCGGCTCGGTGGCGCTGCTGCCAATCTTCGCGAAAGACATTCTGCACTCGGGGCCGACCGGGTTGGCGTGGCTTCGCGCGGCTCCAGCGGTCGGTGCGCTGACGATGGCGCTGCTGCAGACCCGGTTGCCAGCGTGGAAGCGCCCAGGCGTGGCGTTGCTGATCACCGTCGCGGGGTTCGGGGTGATGACCATCGCGTTCGGGCTCTCGGAGCACTTCTGGCTCTCGTTCGTGCTGCTCGTGGCGATCGGGTTGTTCGACAACGTCTCGGTGGTGATTCGCTCGACGCTCGAGCAGTCGCTGACCCCCGATGTGATGCGGGGCAGGGTGTCGGCGATCTACTTCGTGTTCATCGGGCTCTCGAATGAGCTGGGCAGCTTCGAGTCGGGCTTCACCGCGAGTCTGTTCGGTACCGTGCCCGCCGTGGTCGGAGGCGGCCTGGGGACGCTGCTGGTGGTGGTGGTGGTCGCACTCGCGTGGCCGGAGCTGGCCAAGGTGCCGCCGCTGCACACGCTCAAGCCGATGCCGGTGCCCGCTGACCTTCAGTGAAGTGCCATGCAGAACCCATGCGACATTCGAAGGCAATTGCAGGCGTTGCACCCGTCTTTCACGAGGCTCCGCTCGCCATGGTTCGACCGCTCCACTCGCACGCACGCTTCGCCTGGCTGGCGGCTGACTGCGGGCACGATTTCAACCAGCAACATCTCTGTCTCGCGTCGCTCGCACCGCAGGGAGCCATCGAAGCTCAGCGTCGAGTGGAGCTCGGCATCATCGCGAACCCGTGAGCCCGCAGTCGCAACGTTGCGACAATGACGTCACCTCTGAAGTGACGAAGCTGTCGCAGCGTTGGGACAACCAGAACCCCTGAATCGAAGATTCAGTGACACCCAGCTTCGATGCACAGTGAGCCTGCTGAGCTTCGAACGAAGGAGACTCGGTATCGAACAGGGCGCTCAGCGCATCTACCCTCGCGCTGGCTCCTCAAGAAGTAATGGGCAGCAGAGCGCTCCGCCCGACCTACCCGCACGCTCGCGACTGCCCGCTGGTCCTCGACGTTGACCACGTTGTACCTGTCGACGACAGACCTCGTCTTGTGGCCGCTCATCTTCATCATCACCGACTCGGGGATGCCGAGCTGGCGGGCGCGGGTGACGAAGCTCCGACGTAAGCGTTCAGCGACTACCGTTTTCTTGAGTCGTTGAGAGTGAAGTAGGCGCCCGCGGCCGATCAAGGCCGAGAGGGTGCACACATGAGACTCAAGACAGAGGCGAGATTGAAGAAGGCGTTGCGCTCGAAGAAGGTC
>JANLPS010000199.1:0-2953 GCA_031367385.1 Archangium sp.
CGTGATCGAGGCGCGTCAACGCGACGGCGCGCTCCATGCTGTTTGACAGCTCGCGAACGTTGCCAGGCCAGTCGTGCGCCTCCAGCCGAACCAACGCCTCTGGAGGAAAGGTGGTCTGCAGTGAGCTCGTCGAGCCCGCCAATGCGAGAAAATGCTCGAGCAACGCCCGAATGTCTTCACGTCGCTCTCGCAGCGGCGGCGCCTCGAGGCTCACCACAGCCAGTCGATAAAACAGGTCGAGTCGAAACGTGCCGGTATTGACCTGCGAGCGGAGATTTCGGTGCGTCGCCGCCAAGACTCGAACATTGACGGGCAGGTCGGTTCGACCACCGACGCGGCGAATCGAGCGACGTTCGAGGGCTCCAAGCAGCGCCACTTGGAGCGCCGCTGGCAGCTCACCGACCTCGTCGAGCAACAACGTGCCCCCCTCGGCGCGCTCGAAAGCTCCCTCGTGGCGCGCATCGGCGCTGGTGAACGCGCCTTTTTCGTGACCAAACAGTTCGCTCGCAAACAGCGTCGGAGTGAGGGCGCCACAGTCGACCACCACGAAGGGTTTGTTGGCGCGCGGGCTACGGCGGTGAATCTCCTGAGCGAGCAACTCTTTGCCGGTGCCCGATTCTCCGAGCAACAAGACCGAGGCATCACTTTTCGCCACGCGCGTCACGGTCGACAACAACCGGCGCACCACCGCTGACTGCCCGATGAAGCTGCTCCCGTCGGCCCGCTGCGGTGGCTCGACCATCACCACGCCACCATCCCCGACCCGCAGCTCCGACTGACCGAGCGTCACGGTGCTGCCCGCGCTCACGCTCAAGGTACCTTCACGCAAGACGCCCTCGCGAACGATGGTGCCGTTGGTCGAGCCCAAATCGCGCACCAGCACCGAATCACCCCGCCGGCGCAGCTCGAGGTGAAAGCGAGACACGGTCGGGTCGGCGAGCACCAGGTCATTGCCAAGTGCCGTGCCAATCGAGAGCACGTCGGTGTCAACGGTCTTCTGAAGGCCCAGATCGACCCCCCTCGTCACCTGAACCTGCAGCGTCTTGACCGGTACGGCCGGCATTTGCACGGGCACTGTTTTGGCGTCGACCATTCTGCCAAGAGCTAGCGGGTCAGCCAGGCATTGTCACTGCACAACCAGCTCAAGCGCGCCAGCCGTCACCGGCGCCTTGGCGTGCCACAGCAGGTCGGCCGCCACCAGAACCAGGCCTGCGATGCCAACCCCGAGACCCACGTTCGCGAAGTCGCGCGCGAAGACACCGGCTGCCCGAGTGTCTTGCGTTGGCCTCGCCAGATACTGGTCGTGCAAGGCGCTGGCGTTGAGGCCAAAGCCGATGAACGCCGCCGCGCCAACGGCGGTCACCGCGGCGCCGACCCAGGTCAACGGCCCAATCAACGGTTTATCGACAACGACGCCGCCGCTGCTCGAGGTCAGACCCAAGCGAACCACTTTGGTTTCTCCGCGGCCGACGGCCACCGTCGTGAGCAGCGTGCGGTCAGGGGTGCGCACTTCGAATTCATGGGTCTTCGGGTCGACCAACGCGATGACGGGCATGGGGCCCAAGCGCTCAACGCCCAGAAAGACAACCGCCGCCTTCGAATCAGCCGAGGCTTCGAATTTCACGGTGCCCAATCGCTCGCGGGTTCGATTGGCTTGTTCTCTGGCGCGGGCCTTGGCCTCATCGTCGAGCACCGCGCTGCGCGCTGCGGCTTCATACTCGCTGTACGCCTCGCGAAATCGACCGAGCCGCTCGAGACACACGGCCAGATTGAAGCGCACCGCGTCGCGAGGGGCCAACCGCATCGCCTTTTCGAAGCTCTGCAGGGCCAGCGCGTAGTCGTCGTCTGCAAACGCGCGTTCTCCATCTGCAAAAGCGGCTTTCGCGGCCGGTGCGTCTGGCGATTGCGCATGAACGACCAAAGGGGTGATCGCCACCGTCAGCGCCAACCACCTCATGAGGTTTACGAACGCACCCGCCATCACTCTCGAGACTTTCTAGTACAGCGACCCACACGGTGGTGGTCGAATGGTGGTCGAGGCGGCGCGATGGCAAAGCAGGCGCCCGGCGGTCGTGCTGGTGGCGTACCGGAGCGAGGCGAACGAAGCCAGCGTCGATGCATCGGCCGTCAGGCGATCACCCAATGGCGGGAGTACAGCGCCCCACAAGTGGGTGACCGAATGCGTGGGTGCATCGGTCGCGAGTCGGTCACCCACCTTGCGGGGGCTGCGCTTAATACGGGCTGCGCAACAGCGGAGCCTTGTTCACCGGAGCGGGCTCGGGTGCGGTGCTTGGAGCCGCTGTGCTGGTCTTGACTACACGCCCCGCCTTGGCGACGTGCGCAGAGCGCTTCGAAACCACTGGCTCGACCGCGGAGCGCTTCATGGGCTCAGGGGCTGGCGCAGCTGGGAGCCGCGCCATCGGAGTCGGGAGCGGCGCCATCGCCGCAACCGGTGCTGCTGCCACGACCGGCGCTTCGGCTTCGGGCACCATTGCGACGGGCTTTGGCGCGGCGAGCAGCACGGCGCCGACCCCAACGGCCGCGACGAATGCAATCGCTCCACCGATGAGCAGAGGCAGACGCCGAGGCGCGCGCGCGACCGCGGTCTGGGGCTCGATCGCGCTCGTCGGGGTCGCTTTCAACAACTCGTTCTCCGACAGGCGGTCCATCGCGAAGAGGCGCTCTGCCCAGTCGCGAACGAGATCGCTTCGCGGAGGGACCAGCTCCCGCAACACGTTCGACACGACCAACGCCGTTGGCGGCCGGCGTGAGACGTCTCGTTGCAAACACTGGTCGATGAGCTGCGCAACCGCCGGCGACACCGTCGGCGCAACCGAGGCCAGCGGAGGAATCGGCAACTGCATCACGTTCCACATCGTGCTGCTATCGGTGTCGGCGTGGAACAACCGGCGCTGCGCAAAAACCTCAAGGCAAGGGCGGCTGCTGCGGCTGA
>JANLPS010000228.1:0-9099 GCA_031367385.1 Archangium sp.
GTCTTGGTAGAAGTGCGCCTCGAAGAACCACTCGGCGGGGTCGACCTTCTTGCTGCCTGACACGAAGCCGAGGCGCTTGGGGCCTCCGTCGAGCTCGAGCACGTCGACTCGATCGATCATCGAGAACGCCCGAGCTGGCAGCGCGAACCCGCCGGGTGACGCGAGTGAGGCAGTGACGTCACCGGGTCTCTCCGGAGCGAACCGCGGCAGCTCGAACCCAGCCGCCCCTGCGCTCGACTTCGAGAGCGACGCGCCGCGAATGCCGACCTGCGAGGCCAACGCAGCGGCCGGAAAAAACCCGAACCCGGTGGTGCCGCCGTACACCAGCCGCCCGCGCGACAAGATCTGCATCTCGAATTCTTGCAAGATCATGCCTCCCGCCTGCGAGGTCTTGGTGAGCCTCGCGCGACTGGTCAAAGTGCCTGCCTCGGGAGTCACCTCGAGGTGTTGCGTGGCGACGCCGTCGAGGTTTCGAAAGTGCAAATCTTCGCTGCTGGTGAGCGCCGAACCGACATACGCCGCGAGCCACCCGCAGGGCTGCAACGCGGCTTCGAGCAGCACAGCGAAGGGCATCACCGGCTGTTGATTGGCGGCGAAGAACCACGCCTTGGGGTCGACGTCGAACGCACCCTCGACCCACCCGCCCGGCTTGAGCACCCAGGGCGGTGCATCGACTGAGATGACGCGATCGAGAAACAGAAACGGCGCCCGAGGCAGTCGGGCCAGGCGGCGTTCGCGATCAAACGGTTTGTACGGCTCGCCAAACCCTTCAGAAGGGTTGCCCTCGGCGTAGGCGAGAATCTGCGCCTTCGAGTAGGCCGGCTTGGGCTCGATGTGCTGCGCGCGCCACAACGACTCGACCTTCTCTCGGGTCAGGCCGCGAACGCGCACCGACATGCCCTCCATCTCGACGACGTGGCGACCGTCGGCGAACATCGAGGCATCTGCGAGCACGTACGGCTCGGGGTCGTACCCCACCTCTTTGAGCTCGATTCGGTAGCTGACCTTCTTGGTCGTCGGCAGTACCTGCCCGCGGCATCGCAACCGGCTGGCCTGACCTTCGATGGGCGCGTAGTGCAGGTCGAGCGAGGCGTCGTCAGTCACCCAGCCCATGCGCAGCAGCAGTACGCGCAAGGTGTGCAAACAGCACTCGTACATCAAGGTGCCCGGCATCACCGGGTCGTCGATGAAGTGGCAGGTGAGAAACCACTTGTCGGGCGTGATGTCGGCCTCGCCGTGCACGAGGCCCTGACCGAAGCGGCCTCCGGTCGGGTCGAGCTCGAGAATGCGGTCGACGAGGTGCATTCGCCCACCGGGCAAGCGGAGCGCGGGGGCAAGTGACTGGCCGGAGAACGCTGCCCCGAAGGCGGTCACGAGATCTCCGCCGCGAAGCGCATCGACCTGTGCAGAAGAGAGCGCCTGTTTCTCAAGCTGAACCAAGGTGCTGAACGCGGTCGTGTTGGGCCGACGGGCAGGCCGTGTACTGGTCTGCTCGGCCACGATGCCGCGACCGGTCTCGAGCTGCTCGGCGCTGAAGAAGCCCGCGCACCCGTCGTACATGGTGATGAAGGGGGCTCCGTCGATGGTGCCGTCGAAGTGAAAGAAGAACAGCCAAGTGTCGCCCTGCTGAATGAACCGGTCGATTCGAATGTCGTATCGAATCGTCTCTCCGGCACGAGGCAGGTCGCGGTGAAAGGTGATCTTTGCGTCGAGCAATCGGTACACGCGTTCGCCGCGCGTCTTGAAGTCGATGCCCAGATACGCCGAGAGAAACAGGTCGGCCTGACCTGCCTCGACACTGATGCACACCGGGGCACGGCCGCCGTCGAGATACCAGGCACCCGCTACCACGTCGTGCTCGGTGACCACGCGGCCGGGGCCAGGCACACCCTTGGTGCCCTCCACCGAGACGATGCGATCGACCAGCATCAGCGGCTCAGCGGGCAGCCGCACGCGCGAGGGGTGCGCATCGACCGCCGTGAACGCAGGGCCGAGCATCACCGAGAGCTTGCCGACCGCGAACTCGAGGCACTGCGCGCGATCGAACGCGATCGACTGAGCAGGCCGTGAGGGCTCGATGACGGGCGCACCCTGCAGCTGAGCCAAGAGTCGCTGCTGTTCACCGAGCGCATGCGCCTGCAACAGCACCGCGTGATTCGAGGCCTTCAAGAAGGCCTCGTGCGCCGCGCTGGTGGCCTGCGAGAGTCGCAGCATCACAGCCGCGGGTGAGCCCGCCGTAAGAGGCTCGGGCGCGACGGTTCGTGGTTCGACAGGCTCACCATGAGAGAGGGGTGGCATTGATTTCAGAGTGCGCGGAGGTGCAGGGAAAGGTGGACGCTTGCCGCCCAAACGCAGCTGCGTCGAGGCTGGCAACGCGGCAGTGGTGAGCGAGATGCCTGAGTCGGCGCCGTAGAGTGCCTCGAGGTTCACGACGACGCCGGCCTCCGCGGCACGGGCGACGGCGGTCAGCAGGCAGCGAAACGCATCTTGCCCCCGCTGATCGGCGGTCACGGCAAGGTGAGGGCGACCAGCGAGAATGCGGCTGATCATTCGAGTGCACGAGCCCTGTGGCCCGGGCTCAATGAAGACGCGTACTCCGTCAGCGTAGGCGCGTTCGATCAGCGCCTGAAAATCGAAGCCCTCGATCGCGTTGCCGAGAATCGAATCGGCGGCGCTTTGCTCAGTGGGCTCATAGCTGCGCGCCCAGGCTGCGCTGTAAAACCGAACTCCAGGCGGGGGCGTGGTCGGTAGCTCATGGAGCGCGTGGTACTCGCGAGCGACCGCCTTCACCAACGGCAGGTGAACCGTCGGCACGCCTTCGAGCGCCACGGCTTCGCACTCGAGCGTGGTCACGGTCTGCTCGACGTCACCTCGGCGGCCGCCGATCACACACTCATTCGGCGCGTTGACGATGAGCAACGCCGCCGTGCCGTGGAGCCCCTTGCGCACCTCGCTCGAAGCCCGATTGACGACGACGACGTACCAATCACTGCTGCCCCATGCCTCGCGAGCGACTGTGTTTTCTCCCGCGAGCTGGGTGCGAAAGAGTGGCGATTCGAGCGTACGGCGAAACATCTCGTCGCGCGCCTTCCAAGCACGTGAGGCGAAGAGGCCGGCCGATTCTCCGAGGCTGTACCCAATCGATGCCCGCGGAGAAATGCCGAAGGTACGGAGCGCGTCGCTCACCGCGATGCCATGCGCGACCTGACCCAAAATCATTCGCTCAGGTGCCGCCGCCAACGCGGCAGACGATTCGGCCAGCCAGTCAGCGCCCCACGTCGCCCGATACGGAGCGACCCATTTCGGCATCAGCTGCGCGGCGAGAAACCCGACTTCGGCGTCGAGCGCCCGGTACACCTGGGGCAGTGCAAGGCCGAGCCCCATGCCGACGTAGTGATTGCCCGAGCCAGGAAACACGAAGGCGACCTCGCCCCCGACCGGTTCGACGCGACGGGGCCGCTCGAGTTGGGCCAGCAGGTCGGCCGAGTCACTGGCAACAGAGGCATGCGTCACGACGGCAGTGCGCGCCTTGGTCTGCGCGTACCACCCAGCGGCAATCGACTCGATGTCAGCGTGCGCAGGTTGGGCCTTGGCAAACGCACGCAGGCCCGCCTCGTCACCCGCCAACAGAAACAAGCCGAAGCCGCGCGACCCCAGTGGCCGCGCACGTTCGGCCGCGAAAGCATCGGGCCAGAGCTCGACGCCCTCGAGAATCACCTGAACGGCTGACCCATCAATGCCCAGCGAACCCACCGACGCCCGGCGTGGGCCTTCGGCCCGATTTCGCAACCAGACCTGCGCGCGGGGAGCAACGTGGAGCCCACCGCCGACCACCGAAGACTCGACACCGGGCAGGGGAGGAATCACTTCGTGAAACACCGAGAGTGACGCCGCGATCAGTGAAGCGAGGCCCGAAGCCGCTCCGGTGTGCCCGATGACCGAGGCGGCCGCCGACACTGTGCCTTGTGAGAACGTCTGGCTCAACGCGGTCGCATCGTCATGGTCTTCAGCCGGGTCGCCGCTGCCATGCGCGAGGTGCACCGAGACAGAGGCCGCCTCGACGCCGCTCTCAGCCAATGCAGCGCGACTCGCGCGAGTCAGTGACGCGACGCGGGGTGCGCCGGTTTGAAGCGCAGAGCCACCAGCCGAGCCGATGCCGCGAATGACGGCGTAGACGCGATCTCCGTCACGCATCGCATCGTCGAGCCGCTTGAGCACCACCGCCGCCGCGCCTTCGCCAAGGGTGGGCCCATCGGCTCGCTCGTCGAATGGCCTTGCGACCCCGAGCTTCGAATACGGGCGCAGCGCATTCGTCGCCAACACCTGCCGCACATCGCCGGCCAGGTCGACGGCCCCGGCGAGCATCACCCTCGCTTCACCGCGGCGAAGCACTCCGACCGCCACCTCGAGGGCGCGCAGGCCTGAAGACTCTTCACTCGACACTGCGAAGCTCGGCCCACCGAGTTGAAATTCTCGAGCGACCCGCGAAGGCACGATGCCGCCGAGCGCACCCAGCGTTCGGGTCGAATCGAGCGCCGGGCCCAATGATTCACAGGCACGGCTGACCCACTGCTCGAGCTCGGTCTCGCTGACCGCGAGGCTCTTTCGTTCGATGTATGCGCGCATGCGACTTCGCAATACCCAGCGCAGATGAAACGAGGTGGTGTCGAGGTCGAGCGCGAGGCCAATCACTGCCCCTGCGTCGAGGTGCGGGCCAGCTCCAAGCGCCTGCGCGTCATCGAAGGCCTCGGCCGCGACCTTCAACATCAGCAACTGCTGCGGCAAGATCGACGCCATCTCGCGCGGAGGGATCTTGAAGCGGCCCAGCGGCATCGAGAACGCATCGAGCCATGCGCCTCGAGGGGCCTTCGCGCCGTCGAGGCCGAACCAGCGATCAGCCGGGCGCTCATCGTGCACAGGCTCACCGCGAAAAATGGCGTGCTGAAACGCGGTCAGCGAATCAAGGCGACCGAAGTGCGTCGCCATGCCGACGATCGCGATCTCGATGGCAGGAGCGCCATGTTTCACCGAGGGCGGAGTGGTGCCCGGCTCGTACGCCTCGAGCAACAAATGCGCGTTGATGCCGCCAAACCCAAACCCAGAGACCGCGGCCCGGCGATGGCCATTCACCGAGGCCCAGGGCTCAGCCGCTTCGAGCACGCGGAGTGACGAGCCGGTCAACGCCTCGGCCGCAGACGCCTTCGAGAAGTTCGCCGAGGGCGGCAAGGTCTTCGCGCTCAAGGCCGCCAAGACCTTGCACAGCGCGGCGCTCCCCGCGGCGGTCAAGAGGTGACCGACGTTGCTCTTGACCGAGCCGATCACCGCGCTCGATTGCCCGAAGAGCGTCGACAGGCTCGACAACTCGACTGCATCGCCTCTCGGAGTGCCGGTGCCATGACACTCGATCAGCTGTACCTCGCTCGGCTGCCAGCCCGCCTGCGCATACGCCGCGCGCATCGAACGGAGCTGCCCCTCCCGCTCCGGTGACAGCAAGCTGCCGCCGACGTCATTCGACAAGCCGATGCCCCGAATGACAGCGTGAATCTGGTTGCCGTCGCGAACCGCATCATCGAGCCGGCGCAGCACGAAGATGCCCGCGCCTTCGCCCGCGACCAACCCGTCAGCGCGCTTATCAAATGGAGCGCACACCCCAGAAGGCGAAAGCGCCTGAAGCTGCGTAAAGCCAACCTGGGTGTACAGCGCTTGCGGCAGGCAGACGCCGCCAGCCAACGCGGCGTCTACTCGGCCAGCTTCGAGATCTGCACACGCGAGGTGAATCGCGTAGAGCGACGAAGCACACGCCGCGTCGAGCGTGTAGGTGCCTCCGCCGAAGCCGAGTGCGCGCGCCAGCAACCCGGTGGGCAACGCGCTGGGGTATCGCTCGAGCGGCTCGAACGAGGTGGGCGGCTGATCGAGCAACGTGTCGAGCGGGGCAAGCAGCGCGGCCTCTGCCAACTTCGAAGCGCCATCGGTTGGCAGCGCAATGTTCGCCAGCACGACCCCAACCCGAGCCAGGTCGACGCTGAGCTTCGCGCTTCGCCAGCTGTCAGCGCCGACTTGGAGCGTCAACTTCGCCAGTGGGCTCAGCTTGGCGACCAGGTCGGCGGGCAAATTCAGGCCTGAGGCGTCGAGCTCGAACGGGTCGAGCAACCCAGCGCGCCTCGACCGGGTGTGATCAACCGAAGCCTCACGGCTGACCATGTCTTTTGCGGGCACCGGCCATCGGTTCGCGGGGACCTCACGAATCGCCGACTCGCGCGCAAGCACGTTTCGCCACAACGTCTCGACATCAGACGCTCCGGGAAATCGGCCAGCGACGCCGACGATGGCAATGGCGCGAGGCGCGCTCATGCGTTGGTGGTGAGCGACGGGCTCGCGCTGGTCTCGGGCTGAAACGCCTGCTCGAGCGTCGCGCTCATCGTGCACACATAGCCTTCGAGCCGTGCCACCACGTCTCCAGCCGCATTGGTGAGCTCGACATCAGAAGTCACCGTGGCGCCTTCGACCTCGCGAATCGAGATCGATGCGGTGACCTGCGGCTCTGTGAACGGCGCGAATTGTCTCCACGCGCCGAGCCTCGTTGGCAGCGAAGGCGCTCCGTGCTGCGAGCGGCACCAGAGAATCAACGCCTGAAACACCCCATCGACCACCAGTGGGTTGGTGGCCCAGCGCACCGTTGGTTTTGGCATCACCTCGGCCGACGTCGCGGGAGCCCGCAGCCGCACGCGCATGCCCTCAGGGCCAATGCCCTCGACTGCCTCGATCACCTCGAGTGACGGGCCGTGAAAGAGCTGCACCGTGTACGCCTGTCGCGGCGTATGCGGCCACGCACCGAGCGCTTTCAGCTCGAAGCTCGCCTTCGGGGCGGCAGTCACCGCCTGCCAGCGAACCGAGGCCCGAATGTGAACGTGATCTTTCGAATTTCGCAGCTCGACGGTCGCGCGCGTGCCCGATGAAGTCGTCTCGAGTGGGCCAACCCACACGCACACGTCTTCGGGAGTCGAGCCGATGGTGACTCCCTTGAGCACCTTCACATCGTCGATGCTCGACACAGGCTTGCCGTCGTGCGCGTGCGTCGCGGCCACGGTGAACCACTCGAGCGAGAGGGCGAGCGGCAAGACCGCGCGCCCCGACAGGCGGTGGTCTCGAAGAATCGGCCACGCCGGGTCGAGGTGATGCGTCGAGGCCAGTGTCCACGAGGCTTTCGCTTCTTCAGCGAACCCAGCGCCGTACACGACCTCCACCGGGCCTCCTGGAGCGGTCACGACTTCGTTGCAGAAGGCCTCTGCACCCGCACGCAGCGGAATCAGGGCCACGCCCTCTTTTTCGAACTCCGCCTTCAGCGCCGGAGTGACCATGCCCGCGTCCCACGGGCCCCAATCGAGGGCAACGACACGACACGTCGGGCGGCGCGCGGCTTCGACTTGCGCGACCGAAACCAACGCCTGGTTGGCGAGCGCGTAGTCAGCCTGGCCTCGACGCCCGAAGCGGCCCGTGACCGAGGCGAAGAGCGCGATGAAGCGAAGATCATCTTCGCCAGTGACGCTGAGCAAAGCGCGCAACCCAGAGAGCTTGGTGTCGACGACTTGATCGACGTCGTCATCGCGTTTGTCTTCGATGCGTTTGTCGCGAAGAACGCCGGCGCCGTGAATGACGCCACGAATCGGGCCGAGCTCTTTGCGTGCGGCGGTGAGCACGGTGCCGAGGCTGGCTGCGTCTCGCACGTCGACCGATCGGTAGGTGGCGCGAATGCCGGCCGAGCCAAGGGCGACGAGGCTGGCGCGAATTTCACGAGCCGCCAACACGGCGCGACAGGCTTCGCCGAGCTGCTTGGGTGTGGGCCGTTGACCTACCGGCGCGTGCTCGAGAATCAGCCGCTTGATCGTCGCTTCGTCAGCAGCATTCGCCAGCCAATCGGCCTCGGCGATCGGCTCTGGTGAACGGCCGAGCAACAGCAATGAGAGGTCGTGGCGGCTGGCCAAGACGCGGGCGCACTCGGCGGTGACTCCGCGGGCGCCTCCGGTGACGACGATCACGTCGCCCGAGGCGAGGCGGTGGTCGAACGGCAGGGCAGGTTGCGCCTTCATCGCGAGGGTGATTCGGCCAGCGGGGCCGAGGCCCACTTCGAGGGGGCCTTCGAGCGCGAGCTCTTGCACGATGGCCGTGGCGGCCTCTTTCGGCGTGAGCCCGGCGGCGACGTCGATGGCGCGGCAGCGAACGTCGGGCCACTCGTGCGAGGCGGTCTTCACCAGGCCAGCGAGGCCTCCATGCAGCGCGGCATCGGGCAGAACGTGAGAGGCGTGGCCGAACGCGCCGTCACGTCGGGAGATCGCGACGAAGAGGCCCTTTCGTTCACGAAGCTTCGGCGCGAGCGTACGTGCCAACAACACGCCGTCTTTGAGCTGTCGCTCGGTCTGCTCTGACCAGACGCCGGTCGGAGAACAGATGATCAGGCCTCCGAGGTACATCGGCGCTGCAGCAGCGTTGGGGATCATTCTCGCCGCGTGACCTGCGAGTTGCAGCGCGTCGACCAACGCAGGGCCGAGACCCTGGCCATCGTCGACGATCACGATTTCGCCTTTGGCGATCGGCATCGACGCGCTTGGCGCCAACCGGGTCGCGACGACGATTCTGCGGTCGACTGGGGCGGGGGGCGTCTCAACCACAGCGACGGCTTCGGGCGCATGCACCACTTCAGCGACGGGGGCCGAAGAGGGTGAGGCGACGAAGTCGAGCACCTGTTGCAAGGTCTTCAGCGCGCTGAGCTTCTCGGGGTTCACCGAAGGCGCGCCGGGTATGCGCTTGCTGAGCATCGAGAGAATTTCGACGCGTTTGATCGAGTCGATGCCGAGATCTGCCTCGAGATCCATCGAGAGGTTCAAGGTCTCGACCGGGTAGCCAGTGGCTTCAGCAACGACGCCGAGAACGATTTGCCGTGAATCGACGGGTGCCGCCTCAACGACCGCCGACGTGCCGACGAAGTCGAGCACCTGCTGCAACGTCTTGAGCGACCCCAGCTTCTCGGGGTTCACCGAAGGCGCGCCGGGTATTCGCTTGCTGAGCATCGACAGAATCTCGACGCGCTTGATCGAGTCGATG
>JANLPS010000270.1:0-23280 GCA_031367385.1 Archangium sp.
GTTCACAGCATGGTCATCGAACTCGAGCGGCGAGGCCTGATTCGCCGCACCCCTCGGCAGGCGCGCAGCATCGAGCTGCTAATCGACCCTGCCGACCTTCCGCAGCTTCAACCGATCAAAACCACTGTGGCCGGGTACTAGGGCCCCGCCTGCGCTTGGGCATCGAGCTGCGAGAGCACGTCAGAGAGCCCCTCGCTCAGAGGCCCCGCCAGCGTCTGGTCAGCGCTCGTCGATGCCGAAATGAGCGAGGGCACCGTAATTAGTGCGGCGTAGATCGCCGCGCCGATGACGGAGTTGCTCCCGCCCCCGCTCGCCCCGACTCCCGGGCCACCGCTGCGGTCACGACATCGGGTTGAAACGAACTCGCGCGTGGGCATGAATTGTTGAGCGGTGTTTTGAATGCTGCCCGCCACTCGCACACAGCTCACGAGCGCCCGGTCGTCGCTCGGGCGCTGCGACTGCGAGAGCTCGAAAACGAACCGGCGTCGGCTGGTATCGTCAACGGTGATACCGTGCGCTCGAAGCTGGCCCGTGATCGACTGCTGGGCCGCCGTAAGTACGTCTGGTGCTGAGGTGAAGAGCGCACCTTTGTCGACGACATCAACCGCCACCGGCTCACCGCGAAACGACTCGAAGGTGGGTTGATGCTCGGCTTGGTACCCAGGTTTGGGAGGCGGGCGGTAGGTGGCACATGCACTGCTGAGCAGGGCGCCGGCGAGCCAATGGGCAATGACTTTGTGTTTCATCTGGCCCACTCTTTTGACACAAAACGCGGTTTCCTTCGAAAGGCCCTCGCTACTGCCTCGACACCGCGCTGGTCGGCTCGTCACGCACCTCGAACCGCATCTCGTCGGCCGTGGCCTGTATCTCGGGGGCGTACATCGCCTCGGCCCGGGCGGGCAGGGCGGCGAACCGGCCTGGCACCTCGGCCCGCAGCTCGTAGCTCAGCCGCGTCGTGCCCACCTTGACCTCGGGCAAGAACATCGCCACCCGGTCGCTCCGCAGCTCGGCGTGCGCACAGGCGTAGTTGCAGACCTCGGGCCCGCTCTTGAGCATCACCGCTTCGAAGCCGGCTGCCTTCAGGTCTTCGATCATCACGAACTCGACCGCCTTGTTCGCGGTGATGTCGAGGTCGACGCGCACCCGCGTACCCGATTCGACCGGCATGCCGTACTCCGTCGGAGCGCTCGACTTCTCGGTGCTCGGCTTGCCCAGCAAGGTGTAGGTGCGCTTGATCTTCACGTCACCACCCACGCCCTTGATGAAGTCGTTCTGGTTGAACACGTCGAAGGTGGCGGCGAAGTACCCGGTGCCCGACGCGTCTCGCTTCACTTCGATGACGTTGTGCCCAGGCCTGAGCGCGGAGTCGGGCAGGGTGAGCGGCACGAGGTCGAGCCCGCCCTTCGAATAGGCGATGCGCTTGACCTCTTTGCCGTTGACGAACACCACGAACGAGCCGCTCTTCAGCGAGGCCCCCTCGCGCTTCGCCAGCGCTGCCAGGGCGTACACCGCGAACGCCGTGTCACGGGTGTTGCGCCACTTGCCGCCGTTGCGACGCAGCACCAAGAAGTCGGTCAGCGGCGCGATCAACGGTGACTTGAGGTCGTACCGAATCATCGCCATCAGGGTGAACGCAGTGGCTTCGATCGCCGCGCTGGTCGACCAGGCGTCATTCGCTTCACCCACCGACGCGTCTTTGCGGCTCTGTGCTGCCTTCACCACGTCGTCGAGGTTCTCGACCGCGATTCGGGCCCGGCTGTCTTTTGCGTTGAGCATCGCCAGCGCCAATTGGCCTCGCGCGCGGGCGGTGAGCTTGGTGCGAATCGCGAAGTCTGCATCGATCGCCGCCTTGGGCACCGAGCCTGTGGAGCTGAGCGCGAACACCATGAAGGCGTGCGTCTCAGGCTCGTTCAAGCCTTCGCCGAGGTGCTCGGTCAAGAACCCACGCCCGCGGGTCACCAGCTCTGCGTTCACCGGAGCGCCCGCTTCTTTGGCCAACCCGAGGGCGTACACGACGTAGGCGGTCATCCACAGATTGGTGTGGTCGTCGTGCCACCAGCCCCAGCCACCGTCGCTGTGCTGAAACGAGGCCAGCCGGTCGAGCCCTTGCGCCACCATGTCATCGAGCTTCGCTGGCACTCGATCTGGCGAAAGGTTGAAGTCTTTCGCTGCCTTGCGCGCGATCACCGCCGGCACGAAGCGCGAGAGCGTCTGCTCGACACACCCGTACGGGTACTGCGCCAGGTACGGCAAGCTGTCGAACATCGCCGAGAGCACCGACGGCGTCATCAACAGCTCGAAGTTGGTCAACGACGCCTTGCGCTTCTCGGGCAGATCGAACTCGACCTTGAACGAGTCGGTCAGGCGGCCTGAAAAGAATTGCCGCTGCGCCGAGCCGTGAACGAGGGCTGGCAGCTTCCACTCCATCGCATCGGAGGTGCCACCGCCTTTGACCGTCGCGCGAATGGTGCGATCGCCGAGCTCGGAGACCTTGAACCGCGCATCGAAGCGAGCGATCTGCTCGGGCGTCACTCGCACCGTCTTGCTCGCGGGGCCCATCGCCTTGAGCCCGGGCGCCCCGATCGACACCTCGATGTCAGTCGCCGAGGGCAAGTGGCTCTCGATCACCGCCGACAGAATCACCTCGTCGTTCTCGATGAAGAACCGCGGTGCTTGCAGCCGAACCATCAACGCCTTCGCGGTCTTGACCGAGTCATGACCTTGACCCAGGTGCGGGCCCTCCGAGACCACGGTCGCGATTGCCTTCCACGAGGTGAGCGAGTCGGAGAGCTTGAGCTTCTGTGACAGCGGGGCGCCGACCGTCCCCGTTAACACGGGGTACCAGCCCGCCGAGGTGCCGAAGTCAGAACGCACTTTGATCGCCGGGTCTGCCGCTGCCTCTGGCTGCTCGGCGTCTTCTTTTCGGCTTCGCTTCGCGGGCGCGCTCTCAGACTCGGCTGACTTCGAAGCCTTCTCTTCACGCCTAGCTCCGGAGCCGAGATCGTCATTTATTCGCGAGTCTTCCGCTGACGCTGGCGCCGCAGACACGACCGGTGACAGCCCCGCGGAGTCTTTGTCTCTGCCGAGCACTTCGCTGGGGGCAGGCTTCTTCTCGGCTGCCCTGCGCGTGAAGCCGCGCTCGTTCATCGTGCTCATCGTGCGCACCGTCAATTGCCGCCGGTGCCGCCCGAAGAAGGTCATGAAGTCGGTGCGTTCTTTCTCGAGCGCGAAGAGCGCCTCGTCGACCACGGTCATCGCGATCTCGACGGGCGCTCCGGCGGGGCCGTTCTTCACCAAGATCGATGCGTTGAGCGACGAGCCTGGCTCGACCACCGGCCGGCCCAGCTCGACCTTCACCGCGAGCGCGACGTCACTGCCGGTAACCGAGATCGGCCGTTGCAGTTGCCTCCATTCAGCGTTCTCGAACCTCGTCGCCCCCAGAAACGCGTTGGGCGACATCGCGGCGGTCACCGGCAGCTCGACGTACCGGGCGCGCCCGGTCAGCTCGACCACCTTCGAGGCCCGAATCAGCTCGTTCTCGAGCGTGAGCAGCACGTGGCCACCCGGGCGATCAGTCACCACCAACACCCGCGCCACGTGCCCGACCTTCAGCGGCCCACGGTCGGTGAAGAGCTGAAAGCCGGGGTTCGGAGGCGTCATCGGCTTCGCCTCGTTTGTCAACCACAGGTCACTTTGCGCCAGCACCACCTCGGGCCTCGCCGCGTCGGCCACTTCGACGCGCACCATGCCAAGCGCATCGGCGTCGAGCTGCGAGGCACCGCGGCCCTTGACGATCTTGGTGCGGGCTTCGGCGATCTTCACCGGCTTGCCATCGGAGCTGACTCGCACCAACCGCACCACCACCTCGGCGTCGACCGGGCGGCCATTTGGGTCTTCGGCGCGCAGCTGCAGCCCGACTTTCTCGCCTGGCTTGTAGAGGTAGTGACCCGAGCGAACGTCGACGAAGGAGGGCGTGGTGACGACTTTTACTGAGCCTGCTCCGGCGATCTCTCGGCGTGAGCTGTCGGTGATCAACACCTGCGCCGAGTACTGCAGCGACGCCTCGGTCAGCTCCGCAGCCTTGGGCACTTCGAACTCCGCCGTGCCATCAGCGCCGGTTTTGAAGAGCACGGTGTATTGCGCGAGCTCCGGGTTGTATGAGCGGTAGCGCCTCCGAGAGGTGAAGTCTTGGTCGTCTTGCGGGTACCCGTCTGATGAGCCGTCTTCGTCTTGCTCGTCGCTCTCTTCGCCGACCCACGGGCCCCAGGTGTGCGCCCACCGCAGCACCAGTACCAGCGCGCGGCCCTGCGCGTTGCTCACCGCGCCGCCTGAGAAATACGACGCCTTGACCTTGAACTTCACCGGCTCGCCCGGCTTCGGGTTGCCGACCGCGTCGACGCTCACCGAGTATTCGGGCGGCTTGTATTCTTCGACCCTGAAGCTGCACGGCTGCTGCTGGTACGACTCGGTGTTGCTCGAGACGCTGACGTTGTAGGCCCCCAACGTCGCGTTCTTGGGCAAGGTGAGCGAGAAGCTCGCGGTACCGAACGAGCTCGTGGTCAACATCGGCTGCGCCACGGTCTTGCCCGTCGGGTCGTTGACGTAGAGCTGAAACTTGCGGTTCGGCAGCGCGGTGCTCGGGCCCCCTTCACGCGACCGCAGAAATATCTTCAGGCCCACCGTCTCGTTCGGCTTGTAGATCGGCCGGTCGGTCATCGCGTACGCGAGCTCTTCACGGTTCGTGTCGCTGCCGTACCAGTCACCCGCGCCCGACATTGACCAGTTCTCACCGACGTGCGCCCACACCCGCACCGTGGTGTTGTTCTTGTCACCGGTAAACGTCGCCAACCCGTTTGCATCGGCTTTGCCGGTCTCCTTGCGCCACTCGGAGTTGCCGCGCGAGTAGAACACCGCCACCTCGGCCCCCGCCTGCCCTACGCCCGTCTCGACGTCGCTCACCCAGACCAGAATCTTGTTTCGGTCGGTCTTGGTGACGATGGCGAGGTTGGTGACCAGCACATCGGCCATCGCCCGCTCGGTGCCCGCGCTGACCTCGAGCAGGTAGGCTCCGGGCTGCTTGATCGCGCTCAGCTCGAGCTCTTTGTTGCCGGGGGCGTAGGCGCTGGCCACGTCGAACGGGTCTTTCCACGTCGAGACCACTTCGCCGCTCGCCCACAGGCTGCCCGGGTCGGGCTTGACGAACTTCGAGGGGTCGACCCGCTTGAGCGTGTAGGTGGCGTTCTTCACGTTGCGCCACCAGACCGTCGCCTTCGGTTTCTGCCCGGGCAGCTCGAAGTTCGAAATGCTCACGCTGACCTGCTTGCGTTTGATCTCTGCCGCCTGGCTCAGTGAGCTGCTGCGCATGTTCGCGGTCTGGGCCGAGAACCGGCTGGCCGACTCGAAGAGGGCCAGCGCCTCGCTGTATTTCGCCTGGTTGTTTTTGCGTGAGCCGAGGCTGTAGGTCGCGTCGTCGGCCCAATCGGTCGCCCCGGCGGCGACCTCGGCCATCTCTTTTTCTCCATCGCCCGCGGTCTTCGGGTCGTTGAACCGGCTCTGGGCCCGCAAGAACTTGGCGTGCGCGATGTCGTTGGGGTTGCTGGCGAAGCCGATCGCCACCTGTGCCATCGCCTCAGCGCGCACGCGGTCGTAGTTGTTTCGCTCGAGCTCGGTCAGCGCCAGCCGAACCACCAGCGCGCTGGCCTCGTGGGCCTGGCGCGAATCGCCTTTGGCCTCGGGCTTGAGCAACTCGAGCGCGGCCTCGGTCTTCGACATGCCGAGAATCGCCGACTGGCCGGCGGCGTACGCGCGGGCAAAGTCTTTCGGGCCACTGCTGCCCAGCTTCTCAATCGCGGGAAACGAGTCGCGGCCTGCGTTCGCGCACGAGACGATCTTCTTCACCACGGCTTCGCGCCCGGCGGCGGCGTCTCCGGTGGCCTTCAGATACGCGGTGAAGGTGTCGCAGGCCTTGGCGTAGCTCAGCTCATTGAGCTGGCGATTGGCGGTCTCGAAGTCTGCGGTTTGCGCAAACGCCGACCCTGCGATCAAGGTGAGCGCGGTCAGTATCAGTCGTGACATGTGGTCTCCCGAGGCGAAACAGACCACGGAAACGGCCGAATCACCGAGACGATCTGCAGGGGAGGGCGATTAGAGCGGCGGCGTCGTATCGACGCGTGTTTCCACGATGTCTTGCACCGAGGTCGCCACGTCGGAGAGCAGGTCGAGCCCGGTCTTCTCTTCGATCGCCCGTACGGTCGTGCGGTACTCCGTCCACACCTTGGTGGCGGTGGTGTCGTTGGGCATGATCACCGCGATCACCTGGGTGGCCTCGGTCAAGCTGGCCGCCGCCGCCGTGCCGGAGTCGAACACCACGACCACTTTCCACGTCGCGACGGGTACTGAGACGCCAGACCCGATGGTCGTGCCACCGAAGATCGGGCCCGAGGTGATGAAGACCGTCTTGCCCGCGAGCGCCATCTGCCGCTCTTCGTTCTCGAGGCCCTTCCACGGGCCGTTGTTCAGGGTTGGCGCCTGGGGCACCACGTTGGTCAGCACGAAGGTCGCGAGGTTGTCGCCCGTGGTGTCGGTGCGGTCGGCGCTCGGGCACATGTGGCCTCTCGCATAGGCCGAGCCGTCGAAGTCGCCGTTGGTGGCCTGACCCACTGTGTTGGGCATTTGCGGGTCGGGGGTGAACGAGCTCGCGCGCGTCACGTCTCCGAGCCAGGCACCGTTGAGCTGCCATGAGACCCAGTTCGGTACTTTGCGGGTTGAGTTGTACGAGACCACGTACTGCGGCTTGACCAGCAGCCAGTGGTTCACATCTCCGATCGAGGCCGCCTCGGGCAGGCCCAGGGTGGTGTGCTTCGAGAGCTGCGCTCCGGCGGTCAGGGGGCCGTGGACGCTGACGCCGGCGTCGAGGCTGGTCGTGTCGGTAGAGCCGACGGTGACCATCAACGAGCCGCTGAAGGCAGTGACTCCGGTGACTTCGAAGGTCCAGGTGCCGGCCCCGGGAGCGAGGAAAGAGCAGTGGTGATCCATCGTTGCGGCGGTGCGCAGGCAGGTCTGCGAGCCGTCGGCGGAGGAGACCTTCAGCTTGGCGGTGCCGTCTCCGGTGAGGTCAACGGCGAGCGTGTCACCGGCTTCGGCGACTTTGAGGGTGTAGAGGCGCACTTGATCGACAACGCCATAGGTGCGGCGCGCGACGCCCGACTGCAGCGGCCGGGTGAGCTCGCTCTCGCCAACCACCGCATCGCTCTGCGCGTCGGACGTGGCCGTGTCGCAAGCAGTTGTGGCCAGGAGGCAAGCCAACACCACAGATTGAAGTCGCGACGGCCGGCTCGAAGAGGGCATTCGAGGGAGAGCCGCTCTTCAACAATGCCGCCAACCGTGAATCGCAAAGAGATTTAGCAAATCGGCGTGATTTGTAAGTTCTAGCTACAGGCGATTTTTCACTCGTGCGTGCACGGAGGAAAAACTGCCTGAAAGAAGGGCGGTTTTCGAGTGTGACATTGAAGCAACACGCGAGAATCATTGCGGTTTCGACGCGGCGCGTCGGGTTGAGATTCTCAGGTTTTGAGACGAATTTAGGGGCAGGTCAGGGGCAGCCGGGCCAGTTGGTCGGGAAGTCGGCGGTGTCGTCGTTGCCTGCGTTGCCGGCGCTTCGCTGGTACTTGGGCCATGCACCGGGCGTGTCCAGGAGACCGGGAGAGTCGACGATGATCGCTTTCACGGTGCCATCGCTTGCGCCGACGTAGAGCACGCCGGTTTTTGAGGCGGGCGCGGCACGGTTGCAGTCGAGCGTGGGGTGCGTGAGGATTTGGCCCGCCGAAAACGCCTTTGACGTCCACTGCTGAGTACTTGCTCCCAATCGAAAGGCCATCAGCGTTCCGCCATTAGACACGGCGTAACCCCATCCGGGTTGGCCCGATTGCTGGGTTCGCCCGAGCACCGGGGACGTTCGAACAAACTCATTTCCACCAAATGAAATGGCTACCAGGTCATCGAGGGTTTGAGGATTGAAGCGGACCAAATCGGAGCCCCTCCCAACGTAACCTTCATCATCTGACGTGATTGCTGGCACTCCAGTATCCTCGGAGTCTGGACCACTCTCGAGGCCTCCATCGAATCGACCCAAAAAGATGCGTCGAGCCGTCGCGTTGTTTCCGCCGATGACAAACCCGTTCGACGAGAGTGCCTGACCGGCCGCAATATCGCCGATATCTGTCCCGAGCTGGTTGCTCGTAAGAGGAGTCACGGTCGAAGCACCCACAGTGAAGGTTCGCCAATAGGAACCGATGATGCGATTCAAGACCGATATCACTCCGCCGCGGAAAACAATTCCTGTAGCCGTCGTCGGTGATGCGACGGTGCTTACCGGAGCAGCATCTACTCCGGCGACGGTCACAGCCGTCGAGCCGTTCACTGCATCGTAGATGCATGCCTTCGGTGTAAGACTCAGTAGGGTTCCGTTAATGGAGCCGATCGAAATCGTGTTCCCCTGCACACGGCCGAGTGCGATTCCCGAATAAGTCAGCCCCCCCGCCGCTCCCGCGCACCCTGCCGCTAGCCCCGTGGAGGTGAGGTTGTCGGCGTTTAGTGCGGCAACAGATCCGCCCGCACCGGCATTGGCTGCGTAATAAACTAGCTGGGGGGTGACTGAGATACTCTGGACAGATCCAGCTGAAATTGATGCCGTAGAGCGACCGGTGAGGGAATCCAATTTGTGTATGTAGCCATTGCTTGGATCCCTATTAAATCCGACAAAGAGTTGACCATCGGAGCCAACAGCTAGGGCTTGCACGATATCGACGCCGCTGTCAGTTGGATGCGCAGACCACCTGACGCGGGTCACAGCGAGCTGATTGGAACTAACCAGTGAGCTATTCGTTGCGAGGTCCGTCGCGCTTACTTCGATTGGAATTCCTCCAGTGATGTTCGGCATCGACGGCTTGCTCAAATCCAACACGAAGCACGCCGCAGCCCCCGGCACGCTCGTGAAATTCGGGCAATCAGTGTCAGGCGCGCGAGAAATCGCAGCACCCTGCAGTGTAAGCCCCGCGTCACTCAGCGCCTCATTCGACGTCAACACCGCCGCAACGATGGCGTCACGCTGTTGCGCACCACCATCGGTATTCAATACGAGCCCAAGCGTCGGACCCACCGAGTCACGCACCAAAGCCAGCGACGCAGTCGGTCCACCGCTCCATCCCGCCACCGCAGACTTTGTCCCATCCGGCGCCGGCAGGGTCACCATCCCGCTGCACGACGCTCCGACGCACGTGAACACCGTATTGAACGACTCGATGTTCACAGGCACCGAAGCCACCCGAGGCGAACCACCGTCAGCCTTGCTGAGCGTTACCCTCGCGCCCACGCTCTGCCCCGCGGTCAATCGCGTATTCGCCGCAGGGCTCTGCCACTGAATCGACAAATCCGACGTGCACGCGCCACCAGTCGGCGACGCGATGCACTCCTCCCAAGATTGGCACTGCAAGGCGGCGGCGCAGTACCGCGCTGAAATCGAAATCGCCGCGTGCGACGCATTGGCCCAGCCGGCGGTGAACGTAAACATCGACCCCGCATCGGTCGGCAGCGTCACCGGCGTGTTGTTCCCCGCGACGGCCATCTGCGAGCTCCCGTACGACGAGGTGAGGGGCACATACTTCCCCGTCTCTCCGCCATCGGTCGTTCGCGCGCGAATCACGAATTGCACCGTCTCACCCGCGTCGAACACATCGCCATCGGCAGGCCGCTCGAACGACACCTTGAGCAACCGGCAGAGGGGGCCGCTCGCCGAATCTTCGCAGCTCTCCCACGCCGCGCACGGCGACGGGCACGTCGGCTCGAGCACTCCCGAGTCACGACCGGCATCGATCTTGCCGCCGTCACCGGGCCCGACCTGGCCGCCATCACTGCCACCGTCAGTCGGAGTGACGCAGAAATGGTACGTGTCGCTGCAGACGCCGCCGTTGTCGCAATCAGAATTCTTCTCGCACGGCCGAGTGCACACACAGCCACTGACCACCATCACTGTCATCGCGCACAGCCAGAGCTTGTTCATTGAAACGTTCCTCCAACGCTGACGACGCCGCCACCGGCAATCGGCATCACCGCGACGCTCGGCCCTGACGCCGGCGACGTACCCCAAATCACAGCGCCCACGATGATCGCCGCTGCGCCCACGCCGACCGCCGCGAGCCCGATGCCCTGCCGCAGGCGCGTACCCGCAACCTTGCCCGCATCGTCAGCCACGACGTTCGTGTCATCGAACCGAATCGGCTCAGCCGTGAGCCCATACGCGGCTCCGAAGATCACGGCCGCCAGGCCCGCGCCGATCGTCACGTACGCGATGGTGCGAGTCGAATCGTTCGAAGCCTGCACCATCGGCGGCTGCGGAGGAGGCGCCTCCACCACCGGTTTCACCGCGACCGGCGCATCGATCACCACCGGCGGCGCCGGCTCAGGCTTCACGACCACCACAGGCGTGGGCGCGACCACCACCGCCCGCGAGGTCGGCAGCTTGGTGAGCTCGAGCTCTCCGACCAGCTTGGCCAGCGCCTCACGAGCGACCGCTCCGAAGGCGGCCTTGCCCTTCGGCAGCGTCACCGAGATCTGCCGCCGCACCAGCGACCCGTCGTCGCCGACGACCCGACCCGCCGCCACCACGTTCTTCTCAATCGTGTAGTCGATCGACGCGTAGATTGCGTAGAGCGTCTCGGCCTTCTGCGCGAGCTGCTGCAAACACCCGTCGTCGCGATCGCAGTCTTGCCGCTTCAACGCAATCAGCGCCTCGGTCGAAACCGCCGTCGAGGGCACCGAGAGCTTGGCCACGCGCAGCAGCCGCGGGAGCTCGACGCGCAGCTCCTCGATCTCCTTCTTCGAAAACCCGGGCGCGACGCGCTGCACATCGAGCGTGAAGGGCATCACCGACGCAGTCGCCTCTTGCGCGAGGGCGCCCGTCGAGATCAACGCGGCCAGCACCACAGACACCCGGTTTCGGTTCGTCATTTAGAATCCCAACTTGCTCTGGAGCGCATCGAGGCTCTGCTGTGCCTCGACGCAGTCATTCGTGGTCGTCGCCTTCGAAATGCCGACGCTCAAGGTTGTCTCTTCAGCACGCCAGATGGCGTATTTGGCCGGGCTGTCGGCTGACAGCGTGCCCAGCTCTTTCAACGTCTTCTCGAGAATGTTTCGCCAATTTCGGTCGGGAGCGCACACCTCTTCGGTGATCTGCAAATACGTTCGCTTCTTCACCTGTTTCGGTTGGCTCTTCGGCACCGCCGGCGCCTTGAGTGAAGCCAGCTCTTCAATCGGCTCGGGCGGGGGGGGCTCGGCCACCACCGGCCCGGGCTGCACCGCAACCACCGGCATCGTCGGAGCAGCAGCCGCCGGCACCACCGCCACCGGCTTGACCGGCCGGCCCGCGAACACACCGAACAGCAGCCACAACAGCACCAGCAGCGCGACGGCCCCCACCACCCAGGGCCACCGTCGCTTGCCTTGAACCCGCAATGGCAGGAGCAGCGGTGTCGGCGCAGCGACGGCCCGATTCGTCGGGGCCAACGGGGCAGGGGCGGGCACCACGAGCGGCACCGGCACCGCCTCCGCGCTCTGCTCCTGTGGGGCCGGGGTCGCCGAAGCGCGGTACGGCGCCACGAAGCCAACGCCCGTCGACCCATCGCTCAGCTCACGCTCGAGCCGGGCCAACCGCTTCGCGACCTCGGAGGCCGTGGCGGGGCGGTGCGAGGGCTCTTTGCTCATCAACGCGAACACCAGCGCATCGAGCTCGACACTCACATCGGGCGTCAGGTCGCGCACGTGGGGCACCGCGGCGTTCACGTGCTGCGAGACCATCACGTTGACACTCGAGGCCTGATACGGCCGCTGCCCGGTGAGCATCTCGTGAAGAATCACGCCCAGCGCATACAGGTCGCTCGAGGGCGTGACCGGCTGCTGCTGCAGCGTCTCCGGGGCGACGTACTCAGGAGTCCCCTCCGCGATCGTCGTCTGCTGCCCGTGATCTCGCGCCAGCCCGAAGTCGATCAGCTTGAGCCAGTCGACGAACTTGCCGTGATCTTTCGCGAGCTTCAGCATGATGTTCGCGGGCTTCAAGTCGCGATGCACCAGGCCCTTCTCGTGAACCGCCTCGAGCGCGTCGGCGATTCGCAGCCCGATGCGCACGGCTTGAATCGGCCCCAGCTGGTGATGCTTGCTCAGGAGCGCGTCGAGGGTCTCGCCCTTGAGGTACTCCATCGCGATGTACTGAAAAGAATCGGTGCGACCGACCGCGAGCACCTTCACCACCGTGGGGTGATCGATTTGCTGCAGCACGTCGGCTTCGCGCTCGATCAGCTGCCCCAGCGGCATGCACTTCACCACTGTGCGCTGGCCCGGCAGGCTCAGGTTGTCGGCGAGAAAGACCGTACCGAACCCACCCGTGGTCAGCTTCTCGACGATGCGGTGGCCGCTCAGCACATCGCCAGGCGAGGGGAGCGCGCCAGCCTGGGCCTGCGCCTCGGCGCTCAGCGTGTTCGACACGCGAACGGTCGGCTCATTCGGCTCGCTGGCTGCCATGGGGCGGCGGTTCTACCAATTTGGCGCAAGTTGCTCCAGAAAGTGTCGTGGTTTGGCGCAGTTATTTGTCAGTGGCCACTGGCGTTCCGACCCGGACCCGTGATGTGCAGCGCTCCCATGGTCAAACTTCTGAGCCTCTCGAAAGCCGAGCTGCACCACGCTCCGGCACCGCGCGTGAGTCTCGCCGCCACCATCGGCGAGCGAACGTACGCCTTCGACTCGACGTCAGTCGTCGAATGCCTTCAAATGGCGTTCGGTGCGACCCCCGAGCTCCAGCGCACGCTTCGCCCAGCCACCACCGCCGACCTCCAGAGCCTGCTCGCCAAAGACGTCTCGACCGGCTCGAAGAACTTGGTGGAGTGGATGCGGAACCCCCAAGACCGCAAGCCCGTGACGGCAGAGGAGCTCGGGGCTCGGGTCAGCCGGTTGTTGGGCATCGCAGTCAGGCCCGAGGGCTTCTTGCGGAAGGCCGCAGACGCGCTCCCCGCGGTGCGCAGGCCGTCGCTCGCCGTGGCCTCGGTCATTGGCGGGCTCCGATCGCTCGGGGTTGATCTCCGCATCCCCAAGACCCGGGCGACTGCAGCGGCGATTGGCGCTGAGGTCGCCGACTTCGCCGAGACTTTTGAAGAAGCGACGCCGATGCTCTTCGGGCAGCTTAACGGCGGCTTGAGGATGAACCGGTTTCACGGGGGTGACACCCCGTACGCGATGCTTCGTGACATCTTCAGAGACTCGATGAGCGCCAAGGGCCTCGCTGAGCGCAACGGGCTGACCCTCACGCGCAAGCAAGAGAAACAACTCGACGGCTGGGTCGACCGCAAGGCACGGTTTCTCGCGACCGAGACGACCACGTTCTTCAAAAACCGCGACCCCATGACGTACCCAGAAACGATGTCTGGCTTCCTCGACGTGTTGATCTCAGACCTGGTCGACTCGGGGGTGCTGCCCGCAGAAGACAAGC
This sequence comes from Archangium sp., assembly GCA_031367385.1. Taxonomy (GTDB): domain Bacteria; phylum Myxococcota; class Myxococcia; order Myxococcales; family Myxococcaceae; genus JAEUJT01. The sequence continues at coordinate 13,532 of JANLPS010000270.1, forward strand.
CGCGCTCGGGGTGGCGGTTCGGGCCGGAGTGACTTACGGCCAGGGCTCGAGCACCGCGCACGTCACCTCACCCCAGTCGCCAGTCGACACCGGCTCGAGCAAGATTCGGTACTCGCCATTGGCGACTTGAACGCGAACGCCTTGCTCGTCGGAGAGGTCGACGTCACCCGCCGAGCCCCGCGCGAACGGCTCTCCAGGAGCAGTGGTTGGCATGCAGGCGAGCACGCCCGACTTGACCTTGATGCGGCCAGCCTCGACCGCCTTTCGCGGGAGCGACGCTGCGAATGCGAGCCGGGCCTGCTCCTGAGATGTGCCTTCGGAGAACCCTTCGACCAGCACGACGCGCCCCCCGCGCTTGAACACCTCGACCCGCCCAGGGCCGCTCTCACTGAGCGAGATCACCCACCCGCTGACCTCGGCACCTTTGACCGCCGCGAAGGTGAGGGGCTGGGTGTCAGCCGGGTAGATTGCGTCGAAGGCGCTTTGCCAATCACTGCCCTCGGGCTCGAACTCGACCGGGCCGTTCGAAGAGCCGTGCCACCGGGGTGCATCGGCAGCGTCGATCAAGAGCAACATGATGCTGTTGTTGATGCTCACCACTTCGCCAATTCGCGTCAGGGCGTCGGTCATGAAGACGCGTCATAGCCCGCCTTTGCTCTGTTCGGGCAGAAGCACGAGCTCGGCATCAATGCTGATTTTGATGATGTCTCCCACCACGACACCAGCGCCCTCACCGGGGAAGTCCCACAGAATGCCGAAGTCTCTGCGATTGACCGACGCCGTGGCCTCGATGCTGCGGCGTATGCCCCCCGCGTGATTGAACGGGGCCGAGACGGTGACCGCGAGCGTGACCGGCTTGGTCACGCCGTGCATCGTCAGGGCACCCGTCACTGCGAAGGCGGTGCCGCTCGATTTGGTCGAGCTGGTCGAGACGAAGGTGATGACCGGGTACTTGGCCGCGTCGAAGAAGTCGGGGCTCTTCAGGTGCGTGTCACGTTCTTCAACTCCGGTGGTGATCGAGCCCACGTCGATGGTCGCGTTGACGGCGGAGTTGGCTGGCGTGGCCTGATCGAGCGTGACAGTGCCCGAAGGCTTTTGAAACATGCCGCGCACGTTGGTGAAGACGTGCTTGCACACGAACGTGACCGAAGAGTTTTCGGGGTCGAGATCCCACTTCGATCTCTGGGGAATCGCTGGGACTGGCAGCTTCTCTTGACCGGTGTCGCGAGAGGTGCAGCCGAGAACGAACAGCAACGTGATGACTGCGAACATCGCTGAGCGCATGAAAGGTCTCCCCAAGAGCAGGTGAAGAGACACAGGCGTGCCGAAAGTTTCACAGCGCGCGCACTTCGATGAATGGGCCCTGCAGGATTCGAACCTGCAAAGTATTCTCGAGACTCATGATTTGCGTCAAAATATAAGCACTTGGCTGCACTGAGCCGCACTGCTTAGTGGGTGCGGAGTGGGTATTTTTCGCCTACAAACACCTCTATGGATCGATCGGATACGTGGGACGGCGGTTTTAAGCGGCGAAATTCCAAAGGCAAGAAGGTCTACATCATACGCCAGCGCATCGCGGGGAAGCTGTACGAGGTCAGCACCCGGTGCACGTCGAGCGCTGCCGCCGATGCCCAGCACAGGCGGTTTCAGGCCGACCCGGACGGGTACAAACCCGGGGGAGACGCTCAGCGCACGGCGCTCACCCTTGACGTTGACCTTGCCGAGGCGTTTCTAAAGTACAGCCGAGATGTCAAAAAGAACTGTTTGTCGTGGGTCTACGACCAGCAGAATTCGCTCGCATGGTGGCAAGAGCAGCTTGATGGTTGCGACCTTCGCCGATTGACGGCCGACCGCATCGTGGCCGCCCTCGAGACCCTCCCGAAGCGCAGGGGCTGGAAGCAAAACATCACGGTGCTCAAGACGCTCTACAGTTGGCTGAGAAACGAAAGGCGGACACTCACCACGGCAGAGGATCCGACCTACGGAACGATCAAGGTGCCGCAGTCGAAACCCGAACAGATTGACACGGTGAAGGCGATCACCCTCGCTCAGTACAAAGCGGCGATGAGGAAGCTCGAAGACTGGCCTCGCGACGCCCTGCACGTGCTCGCTGGCACCGGTTGGCACGTCTCCGAGCTCCAGCGCTTCGCCTCGGGAGGCAAGATCGAAAAGCACCCACGCAACGACCAATGGGTGTTGATGTGCCCACTAACGAAGGGTGGGGTACCGCTTCGAACTGAAGTGACCGCGAAGGTGGCAGCGGCCGCGAAGCGGATCCGAAAAAAGGGCGCGGTCGATTACTTCGAATTGCAGGCGGCGATAAAAGCCACAGGTGCGAAGTTCAATCCGGGCTATCTCAGGCACTCGGTAGCGACGTGGGCGATCAACTCGGGCGACGACCCTGCGAAGGTAGCGGCGTTTCTGGGTCACAAGTCACCCGCGACGACGCGAAAGTTCTACGCAACGCACGCCGTGCCGTTCAAGATCGCCACCCTCGGCGACTAGCTGATTTTGATGTCGCGTATCGACCCGGCCGACTTCCTCACCCGGGGTTTGTACGGCGCTCGCTCTGTCAGTAACGCGTCACCGGAGCGAGCCAGAGCCTCGACCTGCTCGAGTGGTATTCGCGCCCGACCGAGCAACGTCACGGGTCGCAGAAGGCCCGTGCGGATCAATGCGTGAAGCGAATCGTTTCGACCGATGCCGAGCATCTTTGCAGCTGCGCTGAAAGAAAGAAGGATCGGCCCGAACACGACGTCATCAGTGGCACACCGCTCACCGAAACCTCAAGTTTCGCTGCGGGTCGATCGAGGCGACAGGTACTTAGCGATCTCAGATTTCTGACGTGCACCGAAACTTGATCGCGAGACGATCGATCGCGTACTGCTGAAGGGTGAACCAGAAAACACAAAGCACGATCCGCAAGTCTGGCTGTGCACCTTTACCCGACGATCTGCGTGCCTTGCTCACACGCTTAGTCGAGCACAATGGCGTCAAGGCGGCCGTTGCCGCATCAAAGCTCAGCCCGCCTGCCTTTGCGCGAGCCCTGGCGGGGCTGCCGATCAATCAGGGCACCGTCGCGGTGATAAGGCTGATGGCGCTCGACGCAGGGGCCGCACCGTGAGCGGCCTGGCCGAGACCGACGCTCTCCGAGCTGAAAACCAAGCGCTCAAGCGCGCCGTTCGCCTTGAGATCTACGGCAACCTTGAGCGCGGGATCTCGCCGCACATGCTGAGCGTGCTCGCGATTGCCTTGCCAACCGAAGGTGAGCGCTATTGGAGCCCTGCGACGGAGAACCTTCGCGCAAGCCTTCAAGCTGGCGTGTTGCCGCTCATAGACCTCGAGCAGATGGTCTCCCGGCTCGGTTTCACCTTCGGCGTCAACGGCGCCTGAAAACAAACGGCCCGGTCACCCGCGACGGTGCCGAGCCCAAGCCACAACGATCGTGAAAGGATCGCATGACTTCCGAAATCAGTATCACCAGCGAAGCTGAAAACGCAAAACCGGCCTCGATCACGCAGTCGCTTGCACGTATCTACGCGAAACGCGGCTGGCGCGTCGTACCGCTTCACGACGTCACGGCGGGGCACTGCTCGTGCTCGAAGGGTGCGGCATGCCCGAGCTCCGGCAAGCACCCGCGATTGAACGACTGGGTCACGCGAGCGAGCAACGACCTGGCCGTGATCTCCGATTGGTTCGAGCAATGGCCTAACACCAACATCGGCGTGATCACCGGTGAGGCCTTCTTCGTGCTCGACGTCGACCCTGACAAGGGAGGCGCTGACAGCCTGGCCGCGTTAACCGCCGAGCACGGCCCCTTACCGCGCACAGTGCAAGCGCTCACCGGGTCGAGAGGCGATCACTACCTGTTCGCGTTGCCTGACTTCACGGTGACGAACACGGCCGGCAAGCTCGGCCCGGGCTTGGATACGCGCGGCTCCGGCGGTCAAATCGTTGTGGCGCCGTCGGTGAGCGGCAAGGGCACCTACCAATGGGTGAACAAGCCGTTCGACGCGCCGATCGCCCCCGCCCCCGCGTGGCTCTTGGCGAAGCTCCGGCCCCACGCCCCTGCTGCACCCCTTGCCGAACGTCAGACGTTCGCCGCAGCGTCGAACGAAGTGCTCGAGCAGGCCGGGCACGCGCTCGACGTTCACGGCCCTGCGATCGAAGGGAAAGGCGGCGATCAGCACACGTTTGTTGCCGCTTCCATTCTATCGCATGACTTCGCGCTGACCGAGGCCGAGGCTTGGCCGCTGATCGTCGAATGGAATGAGACCTGCTCGCCGCCGTGGTCAGAGTCAGACTTGCGCGCCAAGCTTCGCAACGGCGCCAAACACGCGAGCGGGGTCTACGGCTCGAAGCGCACGGCCGATGCACGCGCCACGGCCGAGAAGTGGATCAGCGACTTCTACGGCTCTGGGAAAGATCCCGAAGATCTCGTCAAACAAGTCAGAGCACTGCGATTCAGCACAGCGGTCCAGCGCGAGCTGGTGCTCAAGGATCTGCAGTCTGCGACGAACCTGTCGCAAGCGGCAATCGCCTTGCCGAAAGTCTACCTCAGTGCGCCGGCCTCGAGCCTTTCAGGCGACGCCGAAGCCCTGGCGCGAGTGATGGTCGCGCCCACTGAAGAGAACGTCGCTCGGCTGTTCGAACGCGAGCACGCCGAATCGCTTCGGTACTGCAAAGAGTGGAGCGCGTGGCTTGAGTGGAGCGCATCAGTCTGGCGACCAGAGCGAACTGACCTCGCCTTCGATTACGCGCGGGAGCTGTCGCGGAAGGCCAATTTTGAGGGGAAGGCATCGCCAGCGAAAGCATCGTTTGCGCGCGGAGTCGAGGCTTTCGCCCGGGCTTCACGCACGTTCGCCACCACGTCGAGTCAGTGGGATTGCGACTCGTGGATTCTCAACACCCCGGGCGGGATCGTCGACCTGAAAACGGGGCACAAGCGGGCCCACGTCAGCACTGACTACGTCACCAAGATTACCCGGGTTGCGCCGCAGAGAATGCCAACCCCTGTGCTCGACAAGTTCTTGCGTGAAATCACCTGCGGCGATGCCGATCTTGCCAATTACCTGCAACGCGCACTCGGTTCCGCGCTGTCGGGTGCTGTCAGCGATCACGTGCTCCACTTTTGGACCGGCGAGGGCAGCAACGGGAAAAACACGCTGGGCGACACTGTCGCGGACACCGTCGGCTCCTACGCGAAGACGATTCCCACCGAGACGCTCATGTCGTCGAAGCACGAGCGACACCCAACCGAGATGGCGACTATGCAGGGGCTCCGCTTCGCGTTTTCGTCTGAGGTACCAGAGGGGTCACGTTGGAACGAATCGCGCATCAAGTCACTGACCGGTGACGCGACAATCACAGCGCGATTCATGCGAGGCGATTTCTTTGAGTTCCCGAGAACGCACAAGCACTTCGTTTATGGCAACAGCCGGCCCCAACTGGCCGTGGTCGACCTCGCCATGCGACGCCGACTGCACGTGGTCCCATTCAAAGCGTTGTTCTCCGACGAACTCGGGAACAAGGATCCATTACTCCCTGAAAAGCTTCGCGCCGAAGGGCCGGGCATCTTGCAGTGGTTGATTGAGGGCCACATGGAGTGGCTCCGCGACGGCCGTCTGACGCGCTGTGAGGCCGTCAGGCGCGAAAGCGACGACTACTTCGCCAGTCAGAGCACGCCAGACATGTGGCTCGCTGAGAACTGCACCTTGCTGGCCTGTGACGAACGCCCCACCGGCACAATCGAGAAGGCCTCAGTGCTCTATGCGAATTTCAACCTCTGGAAGGATTTGCGGGGCGAAGCACCCATGAGCCAAACGCGGTGGGGTGAATGGATGTCGACCAGGTTCACCAAGATAGTGGGCGCAGGGGTTCGTTACCGTGGAGTTCAACTCAAATGATGCCCAACGTAAGGCTTCGTAAGGGTCTCCCGTTAAGTCGCTCCAGTGACCCGCAAACTCAAGTGAGTAACCGGAAAGCCTTACGAACCCTTACGTTGACCGTCACCTGTCGCTTGAACGCAACCCAGCGCAGACAGGTGAACCCCCTGGCATGCCGGGTACTTAGGTTCTTCCCTGGGCCGGGCACGTCACGGGTGCACATGACCGCGATTCCTCGATTGCTCCCGAACCCAAAATATCTGGTCACTCCTGAAGGGCAGACAACGTGAAAAAGCCTCACTCGGTACGAAGCGCAGCAAAGGCACTCGGGGTGGCGTTGTTCGCCATGCAGACCGCGATCAAGTCTGGCCGAGTCACCGCAACGCCAGAGGGCAAGATCGCAGACCTCGAGGTCTGCAAGATCGTAGGTGTGACACGTGCCGCAAGTCGAAGCTGCTGGCACAGTTTCACTTAAACTTGTCGAGGTGGAAACACGGTCGAAGCGCGAATGGTTGAAAAACTCGGCACGCATGGGCCCCGCCCCCCTCGCCGACCGTGAGACGCAAGAGACGGTCGATCAGGCCGAGACGTTCAACGCGGCGCGCCGGCGTAAAGAGGTTGCCTTGGCCTCACTGCGCGAGGCCGAGCTGCAGCGGTTACAGGGGCGCTACGCCCTGGTTTCAGAGGTCGAGTTCGCGATAGCGCAGGAGGTCACTCGCTGCAAAAGCCACCTACTGGCGATCCCCACGCGGCTCCGCGAAGCCGCGCCGCACCTGACGCCGGCCGATATTCAGACCGTCGAAGAGGTGATCCGGCAAGCGTTGGTCGACCTGGCGAACGGGGTTGCCACCGTGCCTGAGACCGCGCGGAAGGTGGCGATGCAATGACGCCCCGCGAACGGTTCAACGAGCGCCTGCTTTGCGAAATGGACGAGGTCGACAGCGGCGAGCGTCTCCGGCTCGATCGCTTCTTAGGCCAGCGGATCGGCAAGCTCAGCCGCGCCGAGGTCCAAGCGCTGCTTGCAACGGAGTTCGGGCACCTCGAAGAGAGCGACCACCTGGTGATCTCGTGGGCCTACTTCGGCGAGCCCTACTCGCTGAAATTGTACGCCGAGGCAGTCGACCGCGAGATCGCCGCCGAACGTGCCGAACTACTCGCCGGGATCTTCCGCCGAGCCCTGCGTCACTTCGGCGCCCAACCTTCACAACCCGCTGCACTTGGAGACACCACGAAATGAACACTGACCGAGAAATGCCGAGCGCTGAAATGATGCTTCACGAACGGATCGCCGAGGCGACCGGACCCGAGCTTGCCTTGTACCTCGAGAGGCATGGCGAAGCCGTGACGGCCGAGCAGGCGGGCGAGATCTCGCGGAGCGTGTCGGAGTTTTTAACCGCGAACCTCGAAACCTGGACTCGAGCCGGCATGACTTTCGAGAGCGTGCTCCGGCTCGCAGTTGCTCATGGCATGGGAGTGATCGTCAGGGTGCTCGGCCTGTCACTCAACCCCTCACCCCGCACTCTGAACTGAGACCGCCATGACCACCGAGACCACTAAAGATCTTCGCTTCCAGACACTCGACCTCGAGGCCTTCAAGCGCTCTGCAACGCGTTTGACCGAGGTCGGTCAAGCAGATCGCATCTTGACCGAGGCCGAGATCACCACGGCGCGCGAGCGGATAATGCCCAAGATCCTGGAAGCGATCGACGCCTACCTGAACAAGCGCAGCGGGGCGGCCCCCTCGCCAACCGAATACGCCGCCATGCGTTCGAAGGCGTGGAGTTACTCGGCGGCGCTCGTGCTGGCATGGCGCGACTCACGCAACGGCATGCGCCCGATGCAGGTCGACCGAGCGGCCAAAGAACTCGGCGAGGTCATCGGCGGGCTGACCCCGACCCTGGCTGAGCTCCGCGACCTGGAATCCGAGGTCGAGGCAGGCGAACGGCGCCTCGCTGCGCTCGAGCGAGACCGCGAGAGTCAAGCCCGAGAGGAACAGCGGCAAGCGGCGTTCGCAGAACTTGCGGCAAGGTTCAAAGAGCGCCACGGCGTCACTGTCGTTGAAGTTCCGAGCGAGGGCTGACCATGACACCCGACGACGCGGGGCAGGTGACGGCCGAGAGCTTGGTTGCGCTTTTCAATGACCATCGGTTTACAGAACTGGTGCCCCGCGTCTTGTCGACAATGAAACACGCGGAGATCAAGGCACACCGCGATCATTGGCTGCGCCTCGCGGCTCGGGCGGTGAACACCGACCTCTACACGGAGGGCAAACGGGAGATCGTCGCGTTCTTGTTCGAGCGTTCTCAATCTCTGCTCTCCGCGTTTCCTGATCAGATTGTTCCGGACGCAATGCCTGATGGGCCGCTCATGGTCGCTCTCCTGGTCAACGGCGAAAAGCTGCCGTCACGCCGCACCTTTGAGCGGGCGATCCGACCTCTGCGACAAAGGCGCTAGGTTTTGTCGCTCGAATTTGCGGGCCGGAGCGTGGGTAGGGCATGGATAGATCCATATGGTCGCCAAGCGCTCAGCACCCGAAACCACTACTCGCAACGTCGGCCCGCTTACCGGTCGCGCCGCGTTCTCACCTGGTTCAGTCAACGATAAGGCTCGCACGGTTGACGTTCTGTGGTCGACCGGCGCCAAGGTGCTTCGCTCGTCTTGGTTCGACGGCCAGAGCTACGAAGAGCTTTCGATGGATCCCGCGCACGTGCGCATGGGCCGGTTGAACAACGGTGCCCCGTTTCTCGCGGATCACCGTGGCGCGCTCGACTCAGTGATGGGGGTTGTCGTCAAGGGCTCTGCGAAGCTCCAAAACGGTCAAGGAGTTGCGACGGTTCGTTTCCCCGCTGAGGGTGTGGACCCCAAGGCCGATCAGCTGTTCGCCAAAGTGCGCGACGGCGTCGTGCAAAATATTTCAGTCGGCTACCGCACCTACAAGTCAGAGAAGGTCGAGGGCGGCGACGAGAAGATCCCGACCTTCCGCGCCGTCGATTGGGAGCCATACGAGATCAGCGCCGTTGCAATGGGCGCCGATGACCAAGCCGGTTTTCGCAGTGCCAATTTCAACCAACCAAACGAATGCGTCTTTGTGACGCGAAAGGGCAGCACCATGGAGATCGACAACGAGAGTAGCAACGATGTGGTGGCAGATGAACGCGCGAGGGTCTCTGCGATTCGAGCACTGTGCAAAACCGCACGGCTCGATGCGCGCATTGAAAACGATTTGATCAAGCGCGGCGGCGATCTTAACGACGTCAGAAACGCGATCATTGACCTGATGGCCCTGCGCGATCAGGAGCACCCGACCGACAATCACTACACGCCGATCGACGGCGGCGAGTCAGTCGCTTATGGCCGGTTCGCTATGGGCCGCACGGATACCGAGAAGTTCAACGAGTGTGCGGCGGCGGCGTTGGTCTTGCGGTCGGGCAGCTCGGTGGTCGATCACGCTATCCAGACCAAGGCCAGGGGGTTTGAAAACTCCAAGCTCGATGCCGGCGATCTGGCGGGCCTGGGGCTGTACGAGATTGCGAAGCGTACGGTTGAGCGCGCCGGCCTGAAGACGGGGGGGAAATCGCGTGAGCAGATAGCGTCCCTCGCACTGACCCACCGTTCGAGTGCGCTTGCCGCCGCGTCAGACTTCGGCGTTCTGTATGAGCAGGCGATCGGAAAGATCTTGCTCGGCGCATACGCTACGGCCCCGGATTCCTGGCGAGCGTTCTGCCCACGCGATGCGGATCGGCTCGAGGGTGACGCGATCTGCGGCACGTGAGAGACCCGGTTACCGCCGCGTCATCAGTCGCTTTCGAAGAGCGCTGAATAGCTGAGCCGGAGTGGCATCGGCACGCGGCGGCAACCGGAGCC
>JANLPS010000271.1:0-9841 GCA_031367385.1 Archangium sp.
CAACTTGGTACCGACCGTGGCAAGGGGCACCTTGTCGCCGACCTTGTAGTTCTTCGCGCCGCAGACCACCTGCACCGGGGCGGCCCCGCCCATCGAGATGCTGGTGACCGAGAGCTTGTCGGCGTTGGGGTGCTGCGCTGAGCTCAGAATCTGCGCGACCACCACGCCGTTGAGCGCGGCGCCGGGCCGATCGACGCCCTCGACCTCGAGCCCCGCCATCGTCAGGCGCTTGCCGACTTCATCGGCGCTGGCGGGCAGCTCGACCAACCCGCCCAACCACTTGAGTGAAATTTTCATGGGTGCACCTGTTTAGAATTGCGCCAGAAATCGCGAATCGTTCTCGAACATCGTGCGCAGGTCGTCGATGCCGTAGCGCAACATCGCCAAGCGCTCGACGCCCATGCCGAAGGCGAAGCCGGTCACCTCGTTCGGCGCATACCCAGCGTGCTTGAACACGTTCGGGTGCACCATGCCGCTGCCCAACACCTCGAGCCAGCCGGTGTGCTTGCAGATGCGGCACCCCGAGCCCTTGCAGAACACGCACGAGACATCGACCTCGGCGCTCGGCTCGGTGAAGGGAAAGAAGCTGGGCCGAAAACGCGTCTTGGTCTCGGCGCCGAAGAAGGCCGTGGCGAAGGCGCCCAGCGTGCCCTTGAGCTCGGCGAAGGTGACGTGCTTGTCGACGAACAAACCCTCGACCTGGTGAAACATCGGCGTGTGCGTCGCATCGCTGTCTTTGCGGTACACGCGGCCGGGCATCACCGCTCGCACCGGCGGCTTCTGGGCCAGCATGGTTCGAATCTGCACCGGCGAGGTGTGGGTGCGCAGCAAGACCGAGCCCGCGTCTTTGGGCAGCCACGACCCGTCGACGTAGAAGGTGTCTTGCATGTCACGCGCGGGGTGATCGGCCGCGACGTTGAGCGCCTCGAAGTTGTACCAGTCGAACTCGACCTCGGGCCCGGTCTCGACCGCGAAGCCCAGTCGGGCAAACACCGCGACGATGTCATCGAGGGTCTGTGACACTGGGTGCCGTCGGCCCAGGCGCAGGCCCCGACCGGTCAAGGTGACGTCGAGCTTGGGCCCCTTCAGCTCGGCCTCGAGCGCGGCGTCTTCGGCGCGGGTAGCAGCGCCTTCGAGCAGCTTCTCGATCTGCGCCTTGACCGAGTTGGCGGTCTCGCCCAGCGCCTTGCGCTCTTCGGGAGGCAGCTTGCCCATGCCCCCCAAGACCGCCGACAGCTCACCCTTTTTGCCCAGAAATCGCACCCTCAGGGCCTCAACCTGCCCCGAGTCTCGGGCCTGGGCGATGTCACGGTGAGCGGCTTCGGCGAGCGCCTTCAAGCGGTCTTGCATGGGTGCTCCATTACCTTAAGGGGGTTGAACCGACGTCACTTTCAAAGTGACCGAGATGTCACTTTCAACATTACAAGTTCGTCACTTTCAAAGTGACGTCGATGCAAGCCGTGAATCTGACAAAGAAAAACGGCCTCAAACCGTTGGGTCTGAGGCCGCTTCAGCTGACCGACGCGAGGCCGATTTACGGCTTCTCTTCGGCTTTGGCTTCAGGAGCGGCCGCCTCGGGGCGGTCAACCAACTCGAGCACCGCGATGTCGGCGGCGTCGCCCTTGCGAAAGCCAGCGCGCATGATGCGGGTGTAGCCGCCAGCACGGTTGGCGTAGCGGTCTTTGAGCTCTCCGAAGACCTTCTTGAGCACGTCACGGTCTTTGACCGACTTCTGTGCCAGGCGAACGTTCGCCAACCCGCCACGCTTGCCCAGGGTGATCACGTGCTCAGCCATTTTTCGGGCCTCTTTGGCCTTGGGAATGGTGGTGGTGATGCGCTCGTGGCGCAGCAACGAGGTGACCATGTTCTTGAGCATCGCCAAACGGTGCGACGTCGTACGACCCAGCTTGCGACCTGCGACTCGGTGTTCCATGACTTTACTTCTCCAGTGAACCAGCCCGGCCGTATCAGGTACCGGGTGGAAATAACCGCCAACGAAGTGCTGGCGGTTTTGTACAGGCCGACGCGGCCTGAGTCTTACATGCGCGGGCCGGTGATCGGCGCGGCGCTCGCGACGGGCGCTGCAGCGGCGGCCGCGGCGGGCACCGGCATCGTCTTCGGAGGCCAGTTCTCGAGCTTCATCCCGAGCGACAAGCCCATCTCAGCGAGAATCTCTTTGATCTCTTTGAGCGACTTGCGGCCGAAGTTCTTGGTCTTCAACATCTCGGTCTCGGTCTTCTGAACGAGATCGCCAATGGTGCGAATGTTCGCCTGCTGCAGGCAGTTCGCCGAACGAACCGACAGCTCGAGCTCGTCAACCGAGCGAAAGAGGTTCTCGTTGAGCTTGGTCTCTTCGCGGGGCGACTCGACCGCGACCGGCTCTTCGGTCTCTTCGAAGTTGATGAACACCGTCAGCTGCTCTTTGACGATCTTCGCCGCGAAGGCGATCGCGTCTTGGGGGCTGACCGAACCGTCGGTCCACACCTCCAGCGAGAGCTTGTCGAAGTCGGTCTGCTGGCCAACGCGGGCGTTGGTGACCTGGTAGTTGACCTTGGCGATGGGCGAGAACAGCGAGTCGATCGCGATGGTACCGATCGGCGCGCCCGGCACCTTGTTGTTCGGAGCCGGCACGTAGCCACGGCCACGACGGCAGGTCATCTCCATGCGCAGCTTGCCGCCTTCGGCGAGCGTGCAGATGTGGTGGCCCGGGTTGAGCACTTCAATCTGGTCGTCAGCGATGATGTCGCCGGCTTTGACTTCTTTCGGGCCTTCGGCCTCGATGCGAATCGTCTTCACCTCGTTCGTGTGCATGCGCAGACGAACTTCTTTGAGGTTCAAGATGATGTCGGTGACGTCTTCAGACACTTCAGGGATGGTGGTGAACTCGTGCTCGGCGGTGCCGTTCGCGCCCTCGATCTTGACCGAGGTGACCGCGGCGCCCTGCAGCGACGAGAGCAACACTCGACGAATCGAGTTGCCCATGGTGGTGCCGAAGCCGCGCTCGAGCGGTTCAGCAACGAACTTGCCGTACGAATTGGTGAGGCTCTCTGCATCGACCTCGAGACGGCGGGGTTTGATGAGATCGCGCCAGTTCTTCTGCGTCAGACCGGTTTCAGCCATGGTGTTGCCTCTTTGGTATGCGACACGCCACCAACGTACCCCTCGAGACGAGGGGAGGACGCATCGCAGTGGTACAGATTTGAAAGCTGATTACTTCGAGTACAATTCGACGATCAGCTGCTCTTGAATCGGCATCGTGAGGTCTTCACGATTGGGCGGCGTCTTCACCGTGCCCTTGAGCAACTTCTTGTCGACCTCGAGCCACTGGGGGATGCCGCGGCGGTCGACGGTCTCGATGGCCTCTTGAATGCGGAGGATCTTCTTGGCCTTGTCGTGCACTTCGACCGTGTTGCCCGGCTTGACCGAGAACGAGGGGATGTTCACGCGCTTGCCGTTGACGATGAAGTGGCCGTGGCGAACCAACTGGCGCGCCTCAGCGCGGGTGTCGGCGAAGCCCATGCGAAAGACCACGTTGTCGAGGCGCAGCTCGAGCATCTGCAGCAGCATCTCGCCCGTCTTGCCCTTGGTCGAGGCGGCTCGCGCGAAGTACCCGCGAAACTGGCTCTCGAGCAGGCCGTACATGCGCTTGACCTTCTGCTTCTCGCGCAATTGGGTGCCGTAGTTCGAGAACTTCACCCGGCCCTGGCCGTGCTGGCCCGGGGGGTACGGTCGGCGCTCAATTGCACACTTGTCGGTGTAGCAACGGTCGCCCTTGAGGTACATCTTCAGGTTTTCGCGCCGACAAATCCGGCACACGCTGGCGGTATATCGAGCCATTTTTGGTGATCTCTTTCTAAATCAGACGCGACGGCGCTTGGGTTGACGGCAGCCGTTGTGGGGGATGGGGGTCACGTCTCGAATCAGCGAAATCTTGATTCCAGCCGCGGCGATGGCGCGAAGGGCCGACTCACGACCCGAACCGGGGCCGGTCACCAGCACTTGAACGTTCTTCAAGCCGTGCTCCATGGCCTTGGCAGCCGCGTCGCCAGCCGCAACCTGCGCGGCGAACGGAGTCGACTTGCGCGAGCCCTTGAAGCCTCGAGCGCCCGACGACGACCACGAGATCACGTTGCCCGAGACGTCGGTGATCGTGATCAACGTGTTGTTGAAGGTCGAACGAATGTGAACGATGCCGTTCAAAATGTTCTTCTTGTTCTTTCGCTTCTTCTTCGACTCGCTCGACTCGGGCGCTCCACCAGCCGCGGCAGCGGCGGCAGGTGCAGCAGCAGTGGTCGGGGTCGCGGCGACGGGCGCTGCGGCTTCTTTGGTTTCTTCAGCCATGGTTTTTCTTAATGCTCCTTGAGGTCATCTCTTTTTGGGCCCCGAGGGGGCGGCCAAAAGACAAAGGGTGAAATTACTTCGCCGCCGCGGCGGGCTTCGAGACGACACGCTGCACGCCACGCTTCGGGCCCTTGCGGGTGCGCGCGTTGGTGTGCGTACGCTGGCCACGAACCGGCAGGCCTTTGCGGTGACGCAGGCCGCGGTAGCACCCAAGGTCCATCAGGCGCTTGATGTTCATGGTGACTTCGCGGCGAAGGTCGCCTTCGACCTTGTAGCTCGCTTCGATGATCTCGCGAATCTTGCGCGTCTGATCGTCGGTCAAGTCTTTCGTACGCGTGGTCAGGTCAATGCCCGCCTCGGTGACGATGTTCTGGGCCGTCTTCGACCCAATGCCATAGATGTACTGAAGGCTGATGACGATGCGCTTCTGTACGGGGAGATCGATGCCTGCAATGCGAGCCATTCTTCGCGTTCCTGTTCGGTAAGGTGGTCTGGGGCTTTAGAAAAAGGGCTTAGCCCTGACGTTGCTTGTGACGGGGGTTGGCGGCGCAGATGACACGAATCGTGCCCTTGCGTCGAATGACCTTGCACTTGTCACAGATCTTTTTGACTGACGGTCGAACCTTCATGACAAACCTCTAAAATACTTCGTGAAATTATTTCGCGCGGTACGTGATGCGGCCGCGGGTCAAATCGTATGGAGACAGCTCAACCTTCACCTTGTCGCCCGGCAGAATTCGAATGAAGTGCATTCGCATTTTGCCGGAGATGTGGGCGAGGACTTCATGCCCACTGTCGAGTTGAACCCTGAACATGGCGTTCGGGAGCGGTTCTTTGACCGTACCCTCGACTTCAATGGCGTCTTCTTTGGCCAATCAAATACCTTTCACACTGCGAAGCGCGCGGCACTACCAGCTTTCACCACCCGTTGCAACCCTTTGAAGAGCTCAGGGCAAGCACCCGGTTTGAATCAACTTCAGGACGTTTATTTGGCCTGAATCACACCTTTGATCGCTGCGAAAACACCCTCGGTCGTGCCCATGCCGTCGATGTGCGACAGCAGCCGGCGCTGCTCGTAAAAGGGCTTCAGCGTCACCGTGACCGACTCGTATTCTTTGAGTCGTTTCTGCACCTTGGCCGGCGCGTCGTCGGGCCGGGTGGTCAACGCGGTGCCGCAGACGTCACAGACCCCCGCGGTTTTCGGGGGGTTCTTCTGAACGTGGTACACGGCACCGTCTTTGGGGCAGGTGCGACGGCCGGTGATGCGCTCTTCGATCGCCTTCAAGTCGACATCGAAGAAGATGACCCGGTCGATCTTCTGACCGGCTCGGGCCAAGGTCGCCTCGAGCGCCTCGGCCTGCGGCACCGTACGGGGAAACCCGTCGAGCAAGAAGCCGCCTTTGCAGTCGGGCTTGCGAATGCGCTCGTCGACGATGCCGATCACCAGCTCGTCAGGCACCAGCTTGCCGTCGTCCATCAGGGGCTTGGCCTGTTTACCCAAAGGCGTACCCGCGGCGATGGCCTCGCGGAGAATATCGCCGGTGGAGATCTGGGGAATGCCGTAGGCCGAAAACAGCAGCTTGGCCTGCGTACCCTTGCCTGCCCCCGGAGGCCCCAGAAAAATGAGATTCATCTTTAGGCTGCCTGGTCGATGCGGGTGCGACCGCGAATGCGGGGGCCACGAGGGCCTGCGAAGCCTTCGTAGTTGCGGCTGATGAGGTGCTGCTCGACTTGCTGAACCGTGTCGAGCGCGACGCCGACGACGATCAGCAGGGCGGTGCCTCCGAAGTAGAACGAGACGCCCAAGAAGCTCGAGATGACGGTCGGCACCACGCAGATGGCGGCGAGGTAGATCGCTCCGCCGAAGGTCAGCCGGTTGAGCACGCGCTCGATGAAGTCAGCGGTGTTGCGGCCGGGCCTGATGCCGGGGATGTAGCCGCCCTGCTTCTTGATGTTGTCGGCGACGTCGTCGGCTCGAAAGGTGAGCGAGGTGTAGAAGTACGCGAAGAAGATGATCAGCAGCACGAACAGGCCGTTGTAGACCCAGGCGTTGGCTTGAAGCGCGCGCTGAACCGCGGCCATGCCCGGCACCCAGTTGCCCAACGTCGCGGGGAAGCTGAGCAGCGCTCCGGCGAAGATGGGAGGAATCACGCCGCTCGCGTTCACCTTGAGGGGGAAGTAGGTCGCCTGGCCCGCGAACATCTGCCGCCCGGCCATTCGCTTGGCGTACTGCACGGGTATGCGACGCATGCCGCGCTCGATGTAGACGACCGCTCCGACCACGAAGACCATGAAGGCGATCAACGCGGCCACCGCGCCGATGTTGAGGGTCTCGGCCATCACCGCGTCGACCAGCGTCGAGCCAGCGGGGGGTATGCGCGCCACGATGCCGGCGAAGATGATCAGCGAGATGCCGTTGCCGATGCCGTTCTCAGTGATGCGCTCGCCCAGCCACATGATGAAGGCGGTGCCGGCGGTGAGGGTCACGACGGTCATGAAGGTGAAGCCCAGGTTGCTGAACTGACCGTTGTCGGGCACCACGACTTGATCGAGCCCGCCCTGCCCTGCGCCCGCGCTGCGACCGATTGAGTGCAGGTAGCGCGAGATGCCGATGCCCTGAACGATCGAGAGCAGAATCGTGCCGTAGCGGGTGTACTGGTTGATCTTCTGCCGGCCGCCCGCGCCCTCTTTCTGCAAACGCTCGAGGCTGGGCACGACCACCGCCAACAGCTGCATGATGATGCTCGACGACACGTACGGCATGATGCCCAGGCCGAAGATCGACATCTGGTCGAGCGCGCCGCCCGAGAAGAGGTTGAAGAGGTTGAGCAGGCCGCCCGACTTGCGCTGGGCCGACATGTACGCGTTCATGGCTGAGCGGTCGACGCCGGGCGTGTTGATGAAGATGCCCAGGCGATAAATCGCCAGCAGAACGATGGTGTAGGTCAAGCGCGCGCGGAGCTCGGCGACCCTGAAAATGTTCGTGAATGCACTCATGGCCGACTCACCTCGAGCTGCGAGAAGCTTGACTTGAAAACAGCACGACGCCCCTCGACGGTTAACCCGGTTCGAGGGGCGCGAACACTACCTTGTTTGCCAGCGTGGCGTGACCAACGGCTCAGGCCTTCGCGGGCTGCGCGGCCTTCGGGGCCTTCGCGACCTTCACGCCCTTACCGGCGTGGGCTTTCGAAGCGGCCTCGGGCTTGTGATCAACCAAGGGTACTTCGGTGATGGTGCCACCCGCCTTGGTGATCGCTTCGCGGGCGCCGTCAGAGAACTTGTGCACTTTGACGGTGATCTTGTTGGTGAGCTCGCCGGTGCCAAGCACCTTGATGCCGGGCCACTTGCCCTTGACCAGGCCAGCGCCACGCAGCACCGTCTCGTCGACCACGCTGCCCGGCTTGAACTGGTTCAAGTCGCGCAGGTTGACGATGGCGTACTCGACCCGGTTGGGCGAGTTGAAGCCGAACTTGGGCAGACGGCGTTGAAGCGGCGACTGACCGCCTTCGAAGCCTTCGAACCGCATGTTGCCTGAGCGGGCCTTTTGGCCCTTGCCACCGCGACCGGCCGTCTTGCCGGTGCCTGAGCCCTGGCCGCGACCTACGCGCTTCTTGCGGTGGGTCGAACGGTGCGGCGCCTTGAGAGTGTGAAGAGTAACCATGGTTCGTCGTCCTTACTTTGCGGCCGGGGCCGACTCGGCCTTGGCGCGGGCAGCATCACGCACGCGAATCTTGCGCGGCTTGCGGCGGGTTGAGGGCTTCGGCTCCTCTTTCACGGTTTCGAACGTGATGAGGTGCTTGACCTTGTTGATCATGCCGCGAACTTGCGGGGTGTCTTTCAAGACGCGCACAGAGCCGAACTTCTCGAGGCCGAGGCCCCGAACGGTTGCGACCTGGCGCTCAGAGGCACCTGAATGGCTTTTGACGAGTTTGACTTTGATGCCCATGGCTTAAGCCTTCTGCTCGGGCTTGCGCCCAAAGTGAATCTCCTTGCCGCGCAGGCGAGACACCTGCTCGGGCGACCGGAGCTGCTTGAGGCCGTCGACGACCGCCTTCAGCACGTTGTGCGGGTTACGCGACCGCTGACACTTGGTCAGAATGTTGCGAATACCGGCGGCTTCGAGAACGGCGCGAACGGCACCACCGGCGATGACGCCAGTACCTTCGCTCGCGGGCTTCATGAACACCTGACCCGCGCCGAAGTGACCGATCACCTCGTGAGGTATGGTGCTGCCCATCAGGGGCACCTTGAAGAGGTGCTTCTTGGCGTTCTCGCCACCCTTGCGAATCGCCTCGGGCACTTCGTTCGCCTTGCCCAGGCCGATGCCGACGTGTCCGTTGCCGTCGCCGACGACGACGATGGCGCCGAAGCTGAAGCGCCGGCCACCCTTCACGACCTTCGTGGGGCGGTAGATGTTGACGACGCGGTCCTGCAGGTCCAGGTCGTTCGCGTTGATGGGAGTCGTGCTCATAGTTTGTCCTTGATGGTCAGAACTGCAGACCACCCTCGCGAGCGCCATCGGCAACAGCCGCGATGCGTCCATGGTAGGGGTTGCCGTTGCGGTCGAAGACGACCTTGACGATCTTCGCTGCCTTGCACTTCTCGGCGATCAGCAGGCCGACCTGCTTGGCGGCGGCCTTCTTGTCACCCTCGTCCAGCTTGCCCTTGAGCTCCTTGGAGAGCGTCGAGGCCGAAGCGAGCGTACGGCTGGTGCCGTCGTCGATGACCTGGGCGTGCATGTGCTTGAGCGACTTGTAGATCGTGAGGCGGGGACGCTCGGTCGAGCCCGTAACCTTCTTACGGATTCGCTCCTTGCGATTGTTTCGGGATTGAACGTTGGCCATGGTGTTTTCTTTCCTTCCGCCCGAGATAGGGAATTCCCCGGGCGGATGAGAACGGGCTGCGAATTACGCAGTACCCGTTTTGCCCTCCTTGCGGCGGACGGTTTCGGTGGACAGCTTGATGCCCTTGCCCTTGTACGGCTCAGGCGGGCGCAGCGCGCGGATCTGCACGGTGGTCTGGCCCAGCAGGTGGCGATCGACTGCCCTCAACCACAGGTCCAGCGTGGGCAGCGTGTCTTCGGTGCGCGGGGTCTTGCCGACCTCGGCGGTGACGCCGTCCGGCAGGTTGTAGATGACCGGGTGGCTGTAGCCGAGCGACATGTGAATCTGCTTGCCCTTCACTTCGCAGCGGAAGCCGACGCCACGAATGGCGAGCTGCTTTTCCCAGCCGGTGGCGACGCCCTTCGCCGCGTTGGCGAGGATGGCGCGCGTCAGGCCGTGCGCGGAGCGGTGCAGGCGGTGATCAGACGGGCGGGTGCAGATGAGTTCCTTGCCCTTCAGCTCGACCTTGATGTCTTCGACGGGCAGGGTCACCACGAGCTTGCCCTTGGGGCCCTCGAAGCTGACCTTGTTGCCGGACACGGCGACCTTCACCTTGTCCTCGATCTTGATTGGCTGCTTTCCAATGCGGCTCATGTCGAGTCCTTTAGTAAACCGTG
>JANLPS010000127.1:0-10257 GCA_031367385.1 Archangium sp.
GTCGATGGCAACGTAATCGCGAACGCGAGCCTTGGCATCGGAGGCACCCTGCACGTGCCGCAAACCGCCGTGGTGAGCACCAGCTTCGTGACCGCGGCGAGCACGATGCGCGGGCCGGTGGTGGTGCCCGAGCCGTGTGACTGCAGCGCGTCGCAGATCATACCCGTCGCGGCGATCGTCGAGGCGCGGCGCAACAACAATGACAACGCCAGCATTGGCTTGAACCCCAACGCGCTCGGCACCGCTTCGAGCCAGAAGCGCCTCGACTTGCCCTGCGGTCACTACTTCTTGAACAACATCGCCGCCTCAGCCGGCGTGAGCATCGTCGCGCACGGCCGAACCATTCTCTACGTGGGAGGCGACGTGGTCTCGCAGGGCGGGCTGACCATCGCCGCCGATTTGGGAGCCGAGCTCGACGTGTTCATCGAGGGCAACCTGTCATCGTCGGCCTCGCTGCGGTTGGGCAACGCGTTGGCTCCGGCGCGCACTCGCATCTATCTGGCCAGCTCGCAGAAGCTGACCTTGAGCGCACAGCTCGAGTTGGGAGCGTTCTTGTACGCCCCTCGCACGCCGATCGAGACCAGCGGCGGCTTCGAGGCCTTCGGCGGCGTCGTCTCGGCCAGCTTCACCAGCTCGGCTGACACCACCTTTCACTACGACCGCGCGGTGCTGAACGCCGGCGCGGAGTGCAAGGTGGGCGCGGGTGATGGCGGAGTGTTGTTGCCCGACGGTGGGGTGGCACCGCCCGACGCGGGGTCGCCTCCGGTGTCGTGCACGACGTGCAACGACTGCGGCAACCAGGCCTGCAACGCGGGCACCTGTGGCAAGTGCACCACCAACGCCGACTGCTGTTCGCCCTTGTTCTGCGGCGCTGACGGGGTCTGCGTGGGGCTCAACTAGCGAGCGCGACACTGTGTGGTAGACCCAGCGGTCGGTGACGACCTCTCGCCTGACTCTCGCGCTGGCTCTGGCATGTGCTGCTTCGGTGGCGCAGGCCAAGCCAGCGGTCATCATCTTGGCGCCTGCGACCGCCGCAGTGGGCGATGTGGTCACGCTGGAGTCAGACGTCACCGATCGCGGTGAGGGTGACCTGGCCTTCTTGTGGCACCAAGCCGCTGGGGTGCCCGTGACGTTGAGGGGCCCCACCGAGCGCAGCACCAGCTTCACCGTGCCAGACGCCGCCGCGGGCACCCGAATGGTGTTCGAGCTCGTCATCTCTGATCACTTGAACTCGAGCGACCCGGCGTCGGCGAGCATCAGCATCGCGGGGTCGAACAAGCCCAACAACGACCCGATTGCGGTGCCGGGTGGGGCCATGACGGTGCTCGCCGGAGCGTCGGTGACGCTCGACGGTACCGGGAGCCACGACCCCGACAATGAGGTGCTGACCTACAGCTGGCAGCAGATCGCTGGGGCCGACAAAGCGGTGCTGACCGGGGCTGACACCGCCCGGGTGACGCTGACGGCGCCGAAGACCGTGACGCGCACCGAAGCGTTGACCATTCGGTTGACGGTGACCGACCCCCAGGGTGCGACGGGCAGCGCCGCGGTGACGGTGACGGTCGAGCCTCGAGGGTGCGGGTGCGAGAGCGGGTCAGCGGGCTCGGTGGTGTGTGCCCTGCTGGCCCTGGCGTGGTTCGCGCGTCGACCGAGGGGCTGAGCTGACAAGCCAAAGGCTACCCCTCGGGCTCATCGACATCTTCATCGTCGTCGGCATCATCGGCAGGCACGTCGTTCTGAACGACCGCGGCCGTACCCGTGAACGTCGGCCGCCAGCGCCGCTGCACCTTGCGCATGTGCAGCCCCGTGCCAGCATCGCTGTACCCCGAGGCGCGGAAGTACGACGCGAGGTCGCTCTCTGATGCGGGCTGACCGTTGATCTCAGCCAACAAGGCTCCATCGCCGCCAACCAGGGCCTTCTCGTGCAACGCCATCACCGCCTTGGCTGCAAGCACCGCGACTCGGCCCCGATCGGGCTCGTCTTCGGGTAACCACACGTACGCGCTCTTGCCCCCGCGCCCGAGCCAGACCCGCGCGTGCCCATTGATCAGAACCACGTGGGCGCCGGCCTGGCGCATCGGGCCTTTGCCGGGGCCAAAGGGCTGCGAGGCGGTGGGCCACTTGAGCAGCGCGCCATACGGGTTGGCGGGGTCGGTCGCCGACAAGGTGACGACCTCGGGTTGGTCGGGCGGCTCCTTCAAGCTGCGCAGCACCTCGAGCACCGGCGGCTGAGCGAACTGCATCGCCCCCACGCCACTCACGAAGTACCCACGGCGCACTTTGCCCCCGTCTTCCATCGCCTTGAAGACCTCGTAGAGCCCCGAGAAGCCGCCCGGCGTGTTCTCAGCAGCCGCCACGTCTCGGGTCACCAGGCCGTACCGTGTCAGCCACTGGTGCGCGAGCCGAGTCGCCCACTGGGTATCGGTCAACGCCGTCAACGCAGGCACGGGGTCGTTGGCCATTCGCCGCTGCACCAGGCTCCAGCGCCCATCGGCTTGCACCGGCACCGCGCGTCGCGATCGAAACGCTCGAGCCTCGGCGCCGCCCCGGCCACGCTTGGGCTGCCCCTGCGTTCGAATCAGCTCCCGCAGGGGAAAAAAGCTGTCGTTGGTGAGCACGCCCTTCCAGGTGAGGCTCCACAACGCGGCGACCAGCTCGGGCGCGAACCCACCGCCGACCGCCTGGTGGAGCGACGAGAAAAACAGCGCTCCGTGTTTGCCCAGCTGTTCGACGATGGCTTTCTCTTTGGGCCCGAGGCTGGCTTCGTTCACCGCGGCCGCCCGGTGCAGCTGCGCCACGTGCTCGGTCAAATACAGCGCAATGCGCCCATCTTTCTCACCCGACGGCTCGACGCCGACCCACACCACTTCGCCGGCCGCCGCCAAAGCATCGAGATCGCTCGGCAAATACATCTCGACCCGCGCAGGCAAGAGCTCCTTTTCGAGCTGGCTCGCGAGCACCGGCAACCCCTGCAGCTTTTCAATCGCGTCGAGCAGGGCATCGAGACCGCGGCGCTTTCGCAGCAGGCCGTGCCATGACACCAAGAACCGGCCGAACACGTCTGGCGGCACCGGCTCGACCGCCTTGCGCACCTTGGCCAACGAGCGGAGTCGCAGCGACTGCAGCACCTCCGGCGCACACCACTCGTGCTGCTTGCCGAAGGGGCTGAAGGCGCCCTCGACCAACCGCTTCACGGCGCTCAGCGACTTCAAGTGCTGTTCGACTTCGGTGATGCGCAGCCCGTACCGGCTCGAGAGGGTCGCGGGGGCGAAGGGCCCGTGGGTTCGAGCGAAGCGCATCAGCACGTCGTCGAGCGCACTGTTCGCCGTGCCGAGCAGTGATTCGGGCAACCCGGGAGGCAGGGGCACGCCGAGCGCATCGCGAAACCGGCTCGCATGTTCGACCGCGACCCACCTCGCACCGTCGTGAAATTTCAGCTCGAGGGCACGGCGTTCAACCGCGAGCTCCTTGAGCGCCGCCACCGCGTCGACCGCAGGCGCACGAGCCACGACTTCGGCCGTCGTCAAATCGCCCAACCGCAACAGCACATCGTGAATGCCGTCTTTGTGCTTCGCCCCGTACCCGGGAGCCAAGGCCTGCAGCTGCGCCTCGACCTCGACCACGATGTCGGCGTCGAGCACGTCGCGCAGCTCGAGCTCGCCCAACAGCTCACGCAGCTGCGAGGTGTCGATCGACAACGCCTGCGCCCGTCGCTCTTGCAGCGGGGCATCACCGTCGTAGATGAAGTTGGCCACGTACCCGAAGAGCACGTTCGCCGCGAAGGGAGACGGCGTGTCGACCGTGCGATTGACGACGGTAATCGCCTGCCGCTCGACCTCGCGCAGAGTCTGGGTCAGCGCCGACATGTCGAAGATGTCGGCGAGGCACTTGCGGTACGCCTCGAGCGTGATGGGAAAGGCATCGAACTTCGCCGCCGCGGCCATCAGGTCAGACGCGCGTTTTCGCTGCTGCCACAACGGCGTGCGCTGCGCCGGTCTGCGCCTGGGCAACAACAACGCCCGCGCCGCCGCCTCGCGAAACCGCGCCGCGAACAACGGAGTCGCCGACAGCTGCCGCATCACCAGCCCCTCGACCTCATCGGCTTTGGGCAGCAGCCACCCGTCACCAGGCATCGGCGTGCCCTCGGGCAGCCGCACCACGAAGCCGTCGTTCGTCCACAGCGTCTCGACGTCGATGCCGAGCTCTTCTTTGGCCTTCGCCGCGACCGCCATGCTCCACGGCGCCAGCACCTGGCCTCCGAGCGGAGAGAGCACGCAGATGCGCACATCGCCCAGCTCGTCTTTCGAGGTCTCGATCAACAGGGTGCGGTCATCGGGCACCGGGCCGACGGCCTTCTGATCTCCCAAGTAGCGCAGCAGGCTCTCGGCGGCGGTGAGGTTCAGGCCATGCCGCGAGTGCAGCAGGTCAATCGCCGCGGAGTGGGGCAGGGCGAGCACCTTGCGAACCAGCGCGCCGATTCGCTGACCGAACTCGAGCGGCCGGGTCGCGGTCTCGCCGCGCCAGAACGGCATCTTGCCGGGCTCTCCCGGGGCGGGAGAGACGATGACTTTGTCGAAGGTGATTTCTTCAATGCGCCAGGTCGACGCGCCGAGCACGAAGGTCTCGCCGGGGCGGCTCTCGAAGACCATTTCTTCGTCGAGCTCGCCGACGCGGCCCTGGCCCTTGGGCGCCCCCGCGAGAAACACGCCATACAACCCCCGGTCGGGGATGGTGCCGCCATTGAGAATCGCCACCCGCTGCGCGCCTTCGCGGGGCTTGATCTCACCGCTGAGCCGGTTCCACGTGATCCTTGGGCGCAGGTCGGCGAAGTCGTCGCTGGCATACTTGCCCGAGAGCATGTCGAGCACCCGCTCGAACGCGCCGCGGGTGAGATCGGTGAACGGCGCCGATTGCCGAATTCGCTCGAACAGCTCGTCGGCACCCTGCGGGTCCATCGCGACCATGGCGACCACTTGCTGGGCCAACACGTCGAGGGGGTTTCGTTGGTAGCGGGTGCTCTCGACCGCACCGTCGCGCATCGCGTCGACCAGGGCGGCGCAAGCGACGAGGTCACCTCGGTACTTGGGTACGACGATGCCTTCGCTTACGCCTCCGACCTGGTGACCGGCGCGGCCAATGCGCTGCAACCCGCTGGCAACCGAGGGAGGCGCCTCGACCAGAATCACCAGGTCAATCGACCCCATGTCGATGCCCAGCTCGAGCGAGCTGGTCGCCACCAGGGCCCTGACCCGGCCGGCCTTCAAGTCTTCTTCGATGCGGGCGCGCTGATCTTTGGCGACCGAGCCGTGATGCGCATGCACCAGGGTCTCGCCTTTGAGCTCATTGAGGGCTCCCGCGAGGCGCTCGGCGAGGCGGCGGCTGTTGACGAAGATCAGCGTCGAGCGGTGCGACTCGATGAGCGAGAGCACCTGCGGGTGAATCGCCGACCAGATCGAGCCGTCGGCCCCCGAGACCTGCTCGCCTTTGTTCTTCGCTGCGCGCCGAATCGAGAGATCTTCGACGGGCACTTCGACGTGCAGGGTCAATTGCTTGCGCGCTTGTGCGTCGACCACCGAGACGGGGCGATAGGTCGCGACGGGGGCCGTGCCACGAGGCAGCGCACCGCCCAAAAATCGCGCGACCTCATCGAGGGGCCTGCAGGTCGCTGAGAGGCCGATTCGCTGTACGCGCTTGCCGATCAAGGCTTCGAGGCGCTCGAGCGAGAGCATCAAGTGCGAGCCACGCTCGGTCGGCACCAGCGCGTGAATCTCGTCGATGATGACCGTCTGTACGTCTCGCAGTGACTCGCGGGCCTTCGAGGTGAGCATCAGGTACAGCGACTCGGGCGTGGTGATGAGAATGTCGGGCGCGTGGCGAATCAGCCGGGCGCGCTCTTTGGTTGGGGTGTCTCCGCTGCGAACGCCGACGCTGGGCGGCATGACGGTGAGGCCCATGCGGGCGGCGGCTTGGCTGACGCCGATAAGGGGGGCGCGGAGGTTTCGCTCGATGTCGACCCCGAGAGACTTGAGGGGCGAGATGTAGAGCACCCGGGTCTTCGAGGGCCCTTCGAGGCCCGCGGGGGTGAACATCAGGGCGTCGATGGCGTGAAGAAAAGCGGCGAGGGTCTTGCCACTGCCCGTGGGCGCCAGCAGCAGGGTCGAGTCACCCCGGTGCAACAGCGGCCAGGCTTTCTCTTGGGCTTCGGTCGGCGAGGTGAAGACCGCTGAGAACCACTCTCTGGTCGCGGGGTGAAACAAATCGAGCGCGCTCATCGGCGAGCAGCCTCGACGTCGATGGCGTTAAGAAGCCGAATGCCCGAGGGCGACACGCTCCACAACATTGCCAAGACGTTGCGGCCGGCGCTGGTCGGCAAGACCGTCACGCGCCTCGAGCTCGCGCGTCTCGCGGGTGACACGAGCGTGTTGGTCGGCACGAAGATCATCGAGGTCGAGGCCCAGGGCAAGAACCTGCTGGTGCGCTTTGATAACGGATTGGTGCTTCATACGCATTTGAAGATGCCAGGGGCCTGGCACCTCTATCGACCGGGGCAGTCATGGCGCCGCTCGCCTGGGGCCGCCCGAGTCGTGCTCGAGGTGGCCGACTTTCAGGCCGTCTGTTTCAACGCGCCGGTCGTTCGCATTCTGAAGACCCAAGACCTGCGCCGCGACCGCCAGCTCGCCAACCTGGGCCCCGATCTGCTCGCCCCCAGCTTCGACATGGCCCGAGCACTTCAGGGCCTCCGCGCCATCGACGGCTGGCCGCTCGGTGTGGCGATCATGCACCAGGGTGCCATTTCTGGCATCGGCAACGTCTACAAGAGCGAAGTGCTCTTCTTGGAGCAGCTCGACCCCTTCGAGCCGGTCTCGGCGTCTTCAGACCAGGCCCTCGAGCAGCTGCTGGTGCGAACGCGCGAGTTGATGAAGGTCAACGTGAACTTCGACGGCCCCGCGCCTGCGCAGATGCGCCGCACGACCCGCTTCGAAGGGGTGACCGACGGCAGCAAAGTCTGGGTCTATCGCCGCCGGGGCATGGCGTGTTTTCGCTGCGGCACCACCGTTCGCATGAAACGCCAGGGTGAAGCGACGCGGTCGACCTACTTCTGCCCCGCGTGCCAAGGCGTCTCGCCCGAGCGGCTCCGCGAGCTGTTCGAAAAAGAGCCCACATCGTTTGAATGACGCATTGCCACGGGTGGTTGAGCCCCTACGTTCGCGCAGGGGGATATGTTCGATGGCACTGCAAATCATTCGAAGGGCGGTATCGAGCGTGGTTCGAAATGGGCCCCGGTGGGCGACGCGGTGGGCCTGGTTTCACCTGTCCGAGCGCCTGTGGGAGCGCCGCCTGCACGTGAGTACGGCCCGGCAGCAGCGGTTTCATGCGTCGGCCTACGCCCAAATGCCCGAGTCAGTGCCGTATGAGCCCTCACCGTATTTTCTGATCAACCGCGCCCTGCGGGCGTTGGGCAAGGGGTCAGCGAACGACGTCTTTCTCGACTACGGCTCAGGCATGGGCCGGGTCGTGCTGCGGGCGGCGATGGGGCCCTTCAAGCGGGTGATCGGCGTCGAGCTGATGCCGGCGCTGACCGACATCGCGAATCAGAACCTCGCCGGAGCGCGCTCGGTGGCCAGCCCGGTCGAATTCGTGACGGCCGACGCGACGCAGTACCGGGTGCCCGACGACGTGACCGTCATTCACCTCTTCAACCCCTTCACCGGGCACGTGATGGCCGAGGTGCAAGCGCGAATTCGCGAATCGCTCGAGCGTGCCCCGCGGCGCCTGCGGGTGATCTACGCGCACTCCGATGACCAGCAAGACCTCTTCGCGGGGTGCGACTGGCTGGAGCGGACCGCCGAGATCCCCACCGGGGTGATGTGGCGCATGAAGCTGGTGGTCTACGAGACGAAGGCCGCTGTTTCGCCTGGGGTTGCCCCGCCGCGACGCACTGAGCGCGCCACCGCGACGGCCTGATCAGCGAAGCGCGTTCGCCAATTCGTTGGCAAGGTTTTCGCAACGAGGCGCGCCGTGAATTTTCGCCACGTCTGCGCTCTGACCCTGGTTGTCTTCGCCTCGTGTAAAGCGGCGCCCACCGAGAGCTTTCGGTTGCGCCTCGCTCCGTCTGAGACGGCCTCGGTCAAAGAGCTCTTGTTTCAGGGCATCGGTGCCGACCTGCGCACGGGGCACCAGGTCGCACTGGCCGAGAACGGCACGGTGTTCGACGTGATGATCGACGAGATCAACCACGCCGAGTCGAACGTCAACCTCATCACCTACATCTGGAAGAAGGGCGTCGCCTCAGACCGGGTCATCGCGGCGATCACCGGCCGTCGCGCCTCGGCGAAGATCAGCTGCAACATTCTGGTCGATGCGTTCGGTAGCCCTGAGTGGGTCGATGATTTGAAACCGCTCAAAGACGCCGGCTGCGAGGTGCGGGTCTTTCGTCAGCTGCCGGGTGTCGACCCGCTCGCTCGCAACCACCGCAAGATGCTGATCGTCGATGGCAAGGTCGCCGTGACCGGTGGCTTCGGCGTTCGCGACAACTGGCTGGGAGACGGCCTGAGCCCCGAGCATTGGCGCGACTCGAACCTGCGAATCGCCGGGCCCGCTGTGCATGACATGCAGCAGGCCTTCACCGCGAATTGGCTCGAAGCCGGAGGTGCACCTCTGCCGGCCCCCGCTTTCCCTCAGATCGAGCCCGCGGGCCCGGTCGTCGCGGCCTTCGTGCCAAGCGTCGGCGCGAGCGTCGGCACCGTGGCTGACCGGCTGACCCAACTGGCCATTCTGTCTGCGAAAAAACGGTTGTGGATCACCAACGCCTATTTCGTACCGAACGGGTCGATCTACGACCTGCTGCGTGAGAAGGCCAAAGCCGGAGTCGATGTACGGCTCATCACCGCAGGCTCGAAGAGCGACTCGAAGCCCTCGTTCGCCATTCAGCAAACCGAGTACGGCGCGCTGAGGGCCGATGGCGTGAAGATCTGGGAGTACCAACCCGCGATGATTCACTGCAAGACCATGCTGATTGACGATGATCTGGTGGTGGTGGGCTCGATCAACCTCGACCCGCTCTCGCTCAACAAGCTCGATGAGGTCGCGGTCGTGGCTCAAGACAAGGCCCTGGCTGCTCAGCTCGAGCGCAACTTCGTCAACGACGTCGAGCACTCCAAAGCCATACCCTGACACCCAAGGTGTGGCGAAATGGCGTGGGGCAGTCTTGGCACCCGGCCCACTCCGGGGGAGAACCCCTGGTGCCTCAATTGCACTGACAAGACGCTCGTCAACACCCCTGAAGGAGCACCGCCATGAAGTGGACCCCCGGCTATCGCAGCGATGACGTCGAAGTTCGCAAGGGCGAACAGGCCCCAATGCGCGGCATGGGCGGTGGCTTGGTCGGCAGCCTGCTGCCCTTCGTGATGTCGCGGTTCGGCCTGCCCGGCATGGTCGTGTTGGTGATCGGGTATTTTGTCTTCACCCACTTCTTCGCCGGTACCACGACCCAGCCCGACGAGGCGGCGCCTGCGTCGCAGACCAGCGCGGCTCCGGGTTCACCCGACGTGCGAAACGACCCCAGGGTGCAATTCGTCAGCTTCGTGTTCGACGACATTCAGAGCAGCTGGACCAAGCGGTTCGGCGCCCAGGGTCAAAAGTACGCGCACTCCAAGCTGGTGCTCTTTACGAACGCGACGCAGACCGGGTGCGGGTACGGCGAGAGCGCCACCGGGCCGTTCTATTGCCCTCAAGATCGCGACGTGTACTTAGACCTGGGGTTCTTCAACGTGCTCGCCAAGCGCCTCGGCGCCAACGGTGACTTCGCCCAGGCGTACGTCATCGCCCATGAAGTGGGTCACCACGTGCAGAACCAGATGGGGCTCACCCAGGGCGCGTCGGGCCGCGGTGCGGTCGGTGCGAGCGGCGCCAGCGTGCGACTCGAGCTGCAAGCTGATTGCTTCGCGGGCATCTGGGCTCACGACACCGCCAAGCGCGATCTGCTCGAAGGTGGAGACCTCGAGGAGGCCCTCACCGCCGCGGGCTCGATCGGCGACGATACGCTGCAGCGAAAAGGGCAGGGCACCGTGCGGCCCGAGACCTTCACACACGGGTCATCGGCTCAGCGGGTCGCGTGGTTCAAGCAGGGCTACACCACCGGCGACGTCAACGGGTGCGACACGAACCGCAGTGCCATGCCGTAATGTTTGTAACTGGGCCCTGGGGCAGAGATAGTCCTCTGACGTGAGTCCCTCCAGGCCTGAACGAACCTACCGG
>JANLPS010000307.1:0-2019 GCA_031367385.1 Archangium sp.
GAAATCACGCACCGGGTGCAAAACTTCACGTCGGTGGGCAGGCCGTAGAACGCTTCGAGGTTTTCGGTCGTCATGAGTTTTTTGAGTCGTTGCGAGAAAACCGGCGCACCATCGTCAAGCCAACCGGGCCGCTCTTCTCAGGGTGAAACTGGCAACCAATGACGTTGTCTTTCTGAATGGCAGCCGCGATGCGGTAGCCGCCATAAGTCGCGTCGGCGAGCCGGTGCCTTTCGTCGGTCGGTATCGCGGTGAAAGAATGAACAAAATACACCGACGACTCGACTGGCACGTCTTCGAGCAACGAGCCGCGCCAGCTGTGACCGGCCGGTTGCAAAAGCCGGTTCCACCCGATGTGGGGTATTTTCTCGCCGCCTTTGGGCTCGATGCGCTTGACCGTGCCCGCGATGAACCCAAAGCCCTGGTGATGGCCGAACTCTTCGCTGTCGGTGAGCAACAGCTGCATCCCCAGGCAGATACCCAAAAACGGAGTGCCCTTCGCAACGGCCTCTTTGATGGGCTCAATCAGCTGCCGCTTCGAGAGCTCGCGCATGCCGTCGGCGAAGGCCCCCACCCCCGGCAACACCAGGCGCTCGGCCCGTCGAATCACGTCGGGGTCTGCTGACAGCGTCGCCGTCGCGCCCTCGTGTCGAAAGGCGTTCATCACGCTGTGCACGTTGCCAACGCCGTAGTCGATGACGGTGATGACCGAGCTCATGCCCGCACCTCGATGCCGCGCGCCTTGAGCTTTTCTTTGAGCGAACCAACGGTCTCGACCTTGTAGTGAAACAGGCTCGCGAGCGCGACCGCGTCGGCCTTCGCGTCGAGACCCTTCGCGACGTCTTCAGCGCTCCCTGGCCCACCGCAGGCAATGACTGGCACGGCGATGAGTGGCGCGACGGCCCGAATTAATTCAAGGTCGAAGCCACGACGGGTGCCCTCCATGTCGACCGACGTGAGAAGCACCTCCCCGGCGCCGAGGTCGACGGCCCTGCGAATCCACTCCACCGCGTCGAGCCCGGTCTTCTCGCGGCCGTTGTCGGTGTACGCCTCCCACTTGCCGGGGGCAGTGCGCTTCGCCTCGACTGAAAGGACCACGCATTGGCTGCCGAAGGTCTGCGCTGCTTCGCGGAGCAGCTCTGGGCGAGCCACCGCCGCGGTGTTGATTGACACCTTGTCGGCACCGGCTCGCAGCAGCTTGTAGATGTCGTCGGTCGATCGAATGCCACCGCCGACGGTCAGCGGCACGAAGACCTCTGCGGCGGTGCGTGCAACCAAGTCGGTCAAGTTGTTGCGGCCGTACAGGCTCGCGACGATGTCGATGTACAAGAGCTCATCGATGCCTTGGTTGTAGTACCGCAGCGCATGCTCAGCGGGGTCGCCCATCACCCGCAGGCCCTCGAGCTGAATACCCTTCACCAGATTCGGGGCCTTGATGTCGAGGCGCGCGATCAAGCGGGGAGGGATTCGCAAAGAATTGGCGGACATCGACGACAACTCCTGTACCCCAAGTGGGTGGTTCGGACACTGCAGAACCCGCGTAATTGCGCCTGCCGTACCCGCTGAAACAGGTATCGGGTCGATTCGCAAGGACCTCTGCGCGCCTCAGGGTCGCCTTTCGGTTTCATGCGCGCTATGCGGCCCTGCATGTACCTGCGAGCTCTTGATTTTCTGGGGTGCCCCAAGTGCCGATGCGCGCTGAAGCTGACGCAGCGTCTGCCCGCGGCTGGCGACGTCGTCGATCAAGGCGAGCTCGCCTGCCCGCAGTGCCAACAGGTGTATCCAGTCGTGCGCGGCATTCCCCGGTTCGTGCCGGCTGACAACTACGCCGAGTCGTTCGGCCAACAGTGGAACCGGTATCGCACTGAGCAAATCGACATGCTCAACGGTGTCTCGCTCACCGAGACCCGCTTCATCACCGAGACCGGCAAGAGCGACCTTAAAGGTCAACGGGTGATGGAGGCCGGCTGCGGCGCGGGTCGCTTTCTCGAGGTTGCCTCGCGCCTCGGGGCCGATGTGGTC
>JANLPS010000325.1:0-1563 GCA_031367385.1 Archangium sp.
CGACGCCTGAGTGCAGCTGCTGCGCGCCGGTGATCGGGTGCGTGCGCCAGCCGAACGGCGATGTCACCGGCGTCTTCGGCAGCACGGGCCACCCGAGCGCATACGCGGTGCCTAGGCTCAGAGAGGCCGAGGCCGCCGCCAACGCTGAGGCACTCGAGGGAGGCAGCTGCAGCACCAGCGACTCGAGGGTGAGCGGCCGGCCTTCGGCTTTCGCGCGCTGGGTGGCGTAGAGCGCGACGTCGTAGCCAGTGAACAGCGAGAGCACCGCGGCATCGTCGGTTTGCAGGTCGGCTTTGACTCGCGCGACGAGCGTGGCGGCGTCATCGGGGGTCGAGACTCCGGCGAGGTGGTAGCGCTGGGCGACGGAGAGCGCGGTGGCGTTGGCGCTGGGCCCGAGGCGCTGCACGGTGGCGTACACGCCTCGGCCGAGCGCAGAACCAGGCGGCACGTTGTCGACGACGGGCAAGTTGATGGGGGCCGGCGGAGGCACCAAGACGTCTTGCGCGTCGTAGACCCCGCCTGAGTAGTAGGCGAGCAGCGGCTTCGAGGTGTCGGCCGACTTGGTCACGCGGGCGACGAGCGAGCGAACGAGGGCTCCGGCGGGGGTGTGGTAGGCGGCGGCCCAGAGGCAGAGCCCGGCGGCGATGGAGTCGAAGAGGCCTCTGTGCGCTCGGGCGAACATGGTGGGTCAGAGCACGAAGGAGAGCAGCGCGCGGGCCTGCAGCAGCAGCGCGACGGCGAGGGGAAATGCGATGGCGGTGCCCCAGGTGCCGGTGAGCCAGGGGCGCTTAAGGCGGCGCGCTTCGCAGGCGTCATCGGCGTGCTGCAGCGCGCGGAGCACGGCGCGCCACCCGTGGCTTGCGATGACCGCGATGATGGCGAGCGCTCCGGCGATGCGGGCGATGACGGCGCTGGTCTCGGGTGGGGCGACGTCTCCGACGAGGCCGACGAAGAGCGTACTCTCGACCAGGCGCGAGACGGCGTAGGCGCCTCCGACGGCGAAGATGCCGGTGATGAGTGGGCGCAACACGCGCATCGGAGTTGGAGATTGGTTCAGGCGGGTGAGCACGGCGCGCACCGAGGCGCGGGCGCCGTCGTCTTCGTCGTAGCCGAGGGAGGGCACGGCGATGAAGAGGTCGACGGCGAGCTCCCAGGTGACGGCGAGCGCGCGGGCGATGAAGGTGCGCTGCGGGGCGTCGATGCGGTTGACCCAGGGGGCGAAGCGCTCTGATTGCGCGAGGAGCCCATCGAGCCAGGCGTCGAGGCCTTCGACGAGAATCAGGAGCCGGTCATCGACGACGTCGGCCGCGGCGTGCACTCCGACGGCGATCAGGGCGAGCAGGCCCAGGGGCATGAAGAGCCAGCGAAAGACCGCGAAGAAAGCACTGACGCGGCGGAGGGGGCTCATTTTTTCAAGGGCCTGCGTCGGAGGCGTCGCGCTTGACCGCGAGAATCAGCGTCGAGCCGCGCTCGTGTTTGTACCCGGTGCGAAATGGGAGGGGTCTCACCGCGGCGGAGTCCCACGCGGTCTTGAGATCGGTCTGGTAGTGGTCGCTGAAGGGC
>JANLPS010000367.1:0-9867 GCA_031367385.1 Archangium sp.
CGAACATCGCGCACGGGTGCAACTCGGTGGTGGCCACGCGTGCTGCGCTGGGGCTCGCTGACGTGGTGATCACCGAGGCGGGGTTCGCGTTCGACCTGGGCGGAGAGAAGTTTCTCGACTTGAAGTGCCGCATGGCCGGGCTGTGGCCGCACGCGGTGGTGCTGGTGGTGACCGCGCGGGCCCTGCGATTTCACGGCGAAGACAAGCCGGGGCTCGAGTCGATCTCGGCCGGGTTTGCCAATGTTCGCCGGCACATCGCGGCGGTTCGTGGGTTTGGGCTCGAGCCCATCGTCTCGCTCAATGTGTTCGCGACTGACTCGGAGGAAGAGCTCTCGCTGGTCGAGAAGCTCGCGCGGGCCGAGGGGGTGCGGGTCGCGCGTAACGACGGCTATGTGAAGGGCGGCGTTGGGGCCGAGGCGATCGCCGATGCGGTGGTGCAAGCACTCAAGGAGCCTGCTCCCGTGCCGAAGTTTGCGTATCCGCTCGAGGCTCCCTTCGAGGAGAAAGTGCGGGCGATTGCGCAGAAGGTGTACGGCGCGAAAGACATCGAGATCTCACCCGAGGCGAAGAAAGACCTGACTCGCATCTCGGGGTGGGGGCTGGGGCACCTACCGGTGTGCATGGCGAAGACGCACATGTCGCTCTCAGACGACCCGGTGCGGGTTGGGGCTCCAGAGGGGTTCATGGTGACGATTCGGCGGGTTCGCGTGTCTGCGGGCGCTGGTTTCTTGCTCGCGCTGACCGGAGAGATTCTGACCATGCCCGGGTTGCCGAAGGTACCGGCCGCGTACTCGCTCGACCTTCGCGATGACGGCGAAGTGGTGGGTGTGCAGTGATCGTTACCTGGCCCGGGCACGCGCAGCTGTTCATCAACGCGGTGAACCGCACCTTGCTGCTTGACCCGTGGTTCGACGAGCCGGTGTTCGGAGGTGCGTGGTTTCGCTACCCGCCCTCGCCGTTTCAAGACGCGTCGATGTTCCCCCGGCCTGACTTTCTGTTGCTCAGCCATACGCACCCTGATCATGCGGGGCTGGGCACGCTGCGGCAGTTGCCGAAAGACACCCGGGTGCTGGCGATCGACTTCGCGTCGGGCGGCATGCGGCGGCGGCTGGCCAAGGCGGGCTTGAAGAACGTGCAGTGGGTGACTCCGTTCGAGACTTTGGAGCTCGCGCCGGGGCTGCGGGTCACCTTCGTGGCGCACCACGATGGCTGGGAGGTTGCCTCGATGATCGTCGAGGCCGAGGGTACTCGCCTGTACCACGGCAATGACAACCCGCTTTCGGTGGCGGCGTATCAAGAGGTGGTGACTCGAGTCGGGTCGATTGACCTGGCGTTCTTGCCGTACGCGGGAGCTTCATCGTACCCGAGTGGGTTCGTCTCGGATCAGCAGACTCTGGCGGCCCGGTGCGCGGCGAAGAAGGCCGAGGGGCTGCGCCGTTTTACCGATGGGCTCGAGGGGCTGCGGCCGGGCGAGGCAGTGCCGTTCGCGTCGAGCTGGGCGCTCCTCGAGGAGGGCGAAGTCGAGAAGAACTTCACCGATCGGTTGACCGCCGACGAGGTGCTGACGGCGGCGGTCTCGAAGGCGAATGCGTGCGGCACCAAGCTGCTGCACATGGAGCCGGGCGACGAGTGGACTGCGGAGGCCGGCGTGGTGCGCAAGGGGTTGTCGCGGGAGTGGACGAACGACGTTGCGTCGGTGCGGAGGTTTGCCCAGAGCGAAGGGCCTCGCCTTCGAGCGGCGATTCAGGCGGCGCGCGGCGGTGGTTTGCGGGTGAGCCCGGCGGTGCTCGACGCGGCCTTCGAGCGATATCTGGGCGCGATGCTCGAGGCTTCATCGCGGGTGATTGCCGAGCTGAAGATGACGGTGGGGTTCGCGACTGCGGGCGGCGGGTGGCGGGTCGAGCTCGTGCCGGGCTCGAAGCCCGTGGTGCACCAGGGCTTGCGCGGCGATGAAGACGAGGTGCTCGAGGTGGCCGCGGCCGAGCTGGCCGACCTCGTGCTGGGCCCGACAACGTGGGAGGACCTCTGGTACGGGTATCGGATGCGGGTCACCAAGCGCAACGACACCGGGTATTTTCGTGGCCTGTGGGACATGCTGCTTGGGTTCGATGACGAGGCGATCTCGTCGCGACTGCGGGCTGAGCTGGCACCGTGAAGTACCTCGCGCTGGGCCTCGCGGTCGGGTTCGCCGGGTGCCGAATCGAAACGGCGGCGCCGGCGGGGGGCACGACCGAGGCGCGGAGTGAGACTCCGAGAGGCGAGGTGTGGGTGTACACCTCGATGTACCGGCACGTGCTCGACGCGATTGACCCGGTGCTTCGCGAGGCCCTGCCCAACGTCACCGTTCACTGGTTTCAGGCGGGCAGCGAGAAGGTCGCCAGCCGACTCGAGGCCGAGCTCGCCGCGGGTGGCACCAGCTGTGACGTGCTGGCGACGTCTGACCCGTTCTTGTACCAGCGGTTCAAGCGCGAGCATCGGTGGCTGCGGTACGTGTCGCCGAATGGAGTGCGAACGCCGAGGAGCCTGGTGGATCTCGACGGGGAGTTCGCTGCGATTCGCGTCTCGACGATGGTGATTGCGTTCGCCAAGGGTACCCCGGCTCCGGCGTCGTTCGAGGCGTTGCTCGGCGGTGAATTCGCCGACGAGGTGGCGTTGGGAGACCCGCTGACGTCGGGCACGGCGTTTACCTGGGCGGTCGCGCTCGAGCGACTGCGTGGCGCGGAGGTCTTCTCGAGGCTGCGGGCCAACAAGGCGCGGGTCGCGGGAGGCAACGCCGCGGTGTTGCAGAAGGTCGAAGGGCATGAGGCGCGGGTCGGGGTGCTGTTGCTCGAGAATGCACTCGCCGCGCAGGGCAAAGGCAGCGCGATCGAGATCGCTTGGCCCAGTGATGGGGCGGTGATCATACCCGGGTATGCGGGCATCTTGAGCACGACTCGCAACGCGCGGGGCAGCCAGGCGGTGATCGACGTGTTGCTCGGGCCGAAGGCGCAAGAGGTGATTGCCCGGTTGGGTGACATGCACGCCGTCGACCCCCGGGTGGCCGGCCCACGCGGCACGTTCGACCTCGAGGAGTTGCTTTCACGGAGCCAGAGAGTCGATGAGGCGTTTCTCGAGCGGGGGCTCTCCGATGGCTCGCGGGTGAAGCAGATCTTCAGCCAGGCGTTTTCGCAATGAGATCGAAGGGCGTCGCGGGGCTGCTGTTCGCGGTGATTGCGTCGTTTACGATCGTGCCGTTGGTGACTTTGTTTGCCCGGTCGAGTGGTGATGGGTGGCTCTCGGTGGTGGCGAGCCCCGAGGCCCTGTGGGCGCTGCGAAATACACTGCTCACGGCGGCGGGTGCTGCGGGCTTCGCCTTCTTCGTGGGAGTACCCATCGCAGTGGTGCTGGAGCGGACCGATGTGCCCTGGGCCCGAGCAGCCCGCGTGATGTTGACGTTGCCATCGGCGATTCCTCCGTACGTCTGGGCCATGGGGTGGGTCGCGTTGGCGAACCCTCGTGCCGGGTTGCTTAACCTGGTGCTCGGCCCGGGCACCCTCGACATCTACGGAGTGGCGGGCATTGCCTTCGTGCTTGGTGGCGCTGGGCTGCCGCTGGTGGTGCTGCCGACCAGCGCGGCCTTGGCACGGGTCGATTCGTCGCTCGAGGAGGCCGCGAGACTCTCGGGAGCTTCGGTCTGGAGAACGCTGCTCACCGTGCCGCTGCCCCTCGCCCTGCCCGCCTCGCTCTCGGGCACCGCGCTGGTGTTTCTCTATTCGGCTTCTTCGTTCGGGGCCCCGTACATTCTCGGAGTCAGCGCATCGCCGCCGACTCCGACGTTGACCACGCGCATGTACAGCGAAGTGTTGATGGGCGCCGACGGGCTGCATCGCGCTGCGGTGCTGAGCGCGGAGTTGGTGGTGCTGGCGGTCGGGGTGCTCGCGCTCAACGCGGTCTTGTCTCGCTCGAACAAGGCTGCGCTCTCGCTCAGCAAGGGCTTCACTCGACGGCCTCTCCCGTTGGGGCGTGCTCGAATCGTCGTCACGGCGACAATAACCATGATTATATGCATGATTATTATCTTGCCGCTGCTCGCGGTCTTCTTGACCTCGCTCGAGCCGAATTGGGGGCAGTTGAAGGGGCTCGGGTTCTCGCACTGGAGGGCGGTGCTCTCGAATGCCCGAACGGTGAGCGCGACTGTTCGAAGCATCGTGCTTTCGGTGTCGGCCGCGGTGCTGGTGACGGGGCTCGGTCTGGCCATTGCCATGACTCGTCGCAAGTGGCTCGAGACGATGGGCGACGCGGTCTTTGCGTTGCCGGGCACGGTGTTCGCGTTGGCGTTGCTGGTGACCTTCTCGAGAGACGTTCGCTTCATCGCGTTCGAGCAGGTCGCGTTCGTGGTGGCGCTAGGCAATACGTTGACCTTGTTGCTGATTGCGTACGTCGCGAAGCACCTGGCGTACGGCATTCGAAACCTCGGAGACGGGTTCAGCCAGCTCGACCCCTCATTGGCTGAGGCCGCGAGACTTGGCGGGGCTTCTGTGGGGCGGGCGTTTGTTGACGCAGTCGTACCGCAGCTGCGCGGGCCGCTGACGACCGCGCTAATGCTGACGTTTCTGACCTGCATGACCGAGCTCACCGTCTCGGTGCTCCTCGTACCTTCAGGGTCTGAGGTGCTGGGCACGCTGGTGTTCGAGCTGCAGAGCTATGCCGACCCGGGTGCGGCGGCGGTGATCGCCTGTGCATTCGTAGTCATGGTTATTGTCATGATGATTGGTATCGCGGCGGTGAGTCGCCCTCGGCGTGCGCTCGGTGCACCGTAATGGCGGCGACCGTCGAGCTGGTCGGGGTTGAGAAACGGTACGGGGTGACTCCCGTGGTGCGCGGGGTGTCGCTCAAGGTCGAGGCGGGGTCACTGCTGGCGCTGCTGGGGCCGTCAGGGTGCGGCAAGACGACGACGTTGCGGCTGATCGCGGGGCTCGAGCAACCCGACGCGGGCACGATCAGCATCGCTGCGCGCGTCGTTGACGGGCCGGGTACCCGCGTCGCTCCTGAGAAGCGGGGGCTGGGCATGGTGTTTCAGAGCTACGCCGTGTGGCCTCATCGCAGCGTCGAGCAGAACGTGGCGTACCCCCTCGTCTTGCAGAAGCGCAGCCGTGACGAGATTGCGACTCGGGTTGCAGAAGCGCTGGGCTGGGTCAGGCTCGGCGGTCTGGGCGAGCGAATGCCTCAGCAGCTCTCTGGAGGGCAGCTCCAGCGGGTCGCCCTGGCCCGCGCGCTGGTGGCGAACCCGAGCGTGTTGCTGCTCGACGAGCCGCTGTCGAATCTCGATGTGTCGCTTCGCGAAGAGCTCAGAGGCGAGATTGCTGCGCTGCGCGCGCGGTTGGGCACGACGACGATCTTGGTCACTCACGATCAGGGTGAAGCGCTGGCGCTGGCCGATTCGGTCGCGGTGCTGCGGGCGGGCGTGATTGAGCAGTGGGCTTCTCCCTCGGTCACCTTTCATGAACCCGCTACCGCCTTTGTCGCCAGCTTCGTTGGGGGCGCGAATGTGCTCGAGGGTCACGCAGAGAGTGGCGTGTTCACGTGGGGCAACTTGCGGTTCTCGCTGCCCGATGAGCTCAAGGGTATCTCAGGGAGGGGGACGCTCGCGGTTCGGCCTGAGTCGCTCGAGGTGAGTGTCGACGGTGACGGGCCCCGAGCAGTGCTCGCAGCTCGGCTATTCGCTGGGAGCTTTGTCGAGTATCGGTTCTCAGTGGGCGACGCGGTACTTCGGGCGATTGGGCAGCCAATTGAGAGTGCTCAGCCAGGCGCATTGTTGCGACTTCGGGTGCTCCGCGCGTGGTTCTTCGCGACCCCTTGAAGGTGCTCGCGGTGAGCGACGCGGCGGTCGCGACCGACCGGAAACCCGCAGCCGCCCCAGATGTCTGCGCGCAGTTGCGTCAGCTCGTCGCTCCTGCCCTCGACCGGCACCGGAGGTGCGTCGACGTCGGGGCTGAGGGGGAACGTGGCTCTCGGGGTACTGGAGGGCGCAGAACGAAGGGCACGGCACCTGCGTACCCGGTGATGGGTGCTGGGTCGGTGACGACTGTGCGCAAGGCACATACTGCGACCGAGCCACCACCGCGTGTCTGCCGAAGGGGCAGGCGGGCGCAGCGGTGCCCGACGACGGTTTGCACCACGGCACCTGCGACCAGGCGACTGCGAGCCACACCTGAGGCGCAGAAGGCGTGCAACGTGGCACCAACACCTGCGGCACCGGCAACGGCGAACGGTGCGCCGCGGCCACTGAATGCCAGAACAACGTGTGCTCGGCCGATGGCAGGTGCGGTCAGGTCGACGGCAGCGCCTGCACCGACGACTCGGCATGTCGCGCTGGCTGCGTCGAGCAGCGCTGCGCGGGCTCCGACCCTGCGAAGCTCACTGGTGGCGGCGGCTGCAGCTCGACGGGCTCGAACGGGTGGACCGTGTTCGCGATGCTTGCGGCGGTGGCGCTGGCGATGCGTCGATCGGCTCGCCGGGTCGCGATGGGCGCCGCTGTCGTGCTGAGCGGCGGGGCAGCG
Organism: Archangium sp.; assembly: GCA_031367385.1. Lineage (GTDB taxonomy): Bacteria > Myxococcota > Myxococcia > Myxococcales > Myxococcaceae > JAEUJT01. The sequence goes on from JANLPS010000367.1 coordinate 6,540, forward strand.
CAGGCGCAGACCAGCAGCACGTCGGGGGCGGCCATCAACACCTTTCGCACCGCCGCGGCGGGCAGTGACTGGTTCTCAACCGATTCGCTCGACCGAGCGTGGCCAAGCTCGGCCGAGCGTGCGAGTGCTCGTCGAGTGGGCCCACGACCCGCTGGTGGTGACGAACGCCGATGGCAGCAAACGCTCGACCGCGGTGCAGAATCAGCTCTGGTTCAATGTTGGAGCCTCGATCAACCTCTTGAGGCGCGTACAGCTTTCGCTCAATGTGCCGCTGGCGGCGTACCAGAACGGGTTCGGTGACCTGGGCCTCACAGCCGACCTCAATCGGTAGCGCCGACGAAAAGAGCAGGGTTCGCGACAAAGAGCGTCACTCGGCCACCCCGGCTCGCCCGCACTGAACAATCAGCCCCGCTGTCGAACGTCGAATTCCAAACCCCCGCCGGCGCGGGTTGGCTAAACCCGAGGCCATGTCGCTCCCCGTGCACTACCGCGTCTCAATGCCGCAACCGCACTCGCATCTGTTCGAGGTGCAGGCCACCTTCCCTCCCACTGGCAAAGAGCTCGTCGTCACCCTCCCGGTGTGGACTCCCGGCAGCTACCTTGTGCGCGAATACGCGCGTCACGTGCAAGAGCTCTCGGTCACCGACGACCTCGGCAGACCCCTGCCCTTCGAGCGCACCGACAAGCGCTCCATTCGGGTCAGCGCCAACGCCGACCGGCCCGTGCGCCTGACTTACCGCGTGTACGCCAACGAGCTGACGGTGCGAACCAGCCACCTCGACGGTACCCACGGGTACTTCAACGGCGCGACGCTCTTTTACTATGTTGAAGCGCTCCGAGACCGCCCGCACCGCGTCGCGGTCGATGCACCGCCGGGGTGGCGAACCACCGTGGCGCTCGAGCAAGACGGCGCCGACTACGTCGCTCCAACCTACGACGAGCTGATCGACTCACCCTTTGAGGTCGGCACCCACGAAGCGCTCACCTTCATCGCGGCGGGAGTGCCGCACGAAGTCGTGCTCTGGGGCGACCCGCAACTCGACGAGAAAAGGCTGCAGACCGACCTGACCCGCGTCGTCGAGACCGAGGCCGCGATCTTCGGAGGGCTGCCGATGAAGCGCTACGTCTTCTTCGTCTACGGCACCGACAAAGGCCGCGGAGGCCTCGAGCACAAGGCGTCGACCGCCCTGCTCTACCCGCGCTCGGGCTTCTCGAGCAGCCGCGGCTGGGAAGACTTTCTCACCCTCGCGGCCCACGAGTATTTTCACCTGTGGAACGTGAAGCGCATCAAGCCGAAGGCCCTGGTGCCCTTCGACTACTCGCAAGAGAACTACACCCAGCTGCTCTGGTTCTTCGAAGGCGGCACCAGCTACTACGACAACTTGGTCGTGCGCCGCGCCGGGCTGATGAGCGACACCCGGTACCTGACCCGCTTGGGCGAGTCGCTCACCCTGCTGCACGCGACACCCGGCCGCCTGGTGATGCCCCTGGCCGACGCCTCGTACCTCTCGTGGATCAAGCACTACCGCCCCGACGAGAACTCGGCCAACAGCGCGATCAGCTACTACCTCAAGGGTGAGATGGTCTGCGTGCTGCTCGACCTGCACCTGCGGCGGGCGACCAACAACCAGAAGGGCTTCGACGACCTGCTGCGCCTGCTCTGGGAGCGGTATGGCGACGAGTCAGGCGTACCCGAGAACGGCATCGAAGCCGCGGCGATCGAAGTCGGCACCGACGCCTTGCAACCCTTCTTCGACGCCTCGCTCCGCGGAGTCGGCGAGCTCGACTACTCGGTCTTCTCGCACGTCGGCCTCGAGGCCAAGTTCCGGGTGCGCGAATCGAACAGTGACAAGGGCGGCACCCCGCCGCGCAAAGCAGAGAAGGTGCAAGGCGCGCTCGGCATCGTGCCCAAGGGCTCTGGCGCGATCGCGACCGTGCTCGACGGAGGCCCCGGCATGCTCGCCGGGCTCTACGCAGACGACGAGATCGTGGCGCTCGACGGCTTCAAGTGCGACGCGAACGGTCTGGTGGCGCGCTGCGAAGAACGCCGGCCCGGAGAGATCGTCAAGGTGACCCTCTTTCGCCGAGACAAGCTGCTGGAGGTGCCAGTCACCCTGGGCGCCAAGCCCACAGACACCGTGTACCTGACGCGCCTCGACAAGCCGACCGAGGCCCAGAAATCGGCCTACGAAGCGTGGCTCGGCGCCCCGTGGGAGCAGCTCGAGGCCCTGCCCAAGACCTGAAGCACGCCCACACGGTTGAACGGCCGCGGCCGCAGGTGTAGTCACGCCCGACATGCGCTGCGTTCTCGTCTTGGCGGTCGTCGTCACCGGTTGCGGTTGGCCCACGTCGTACTTGCCCGACGGTGGCCGGGCGCGCGTGGTGTGCGACGTGACCGAGGTCTCGGTGCCGGTGAAGGTGTTAGACGCGACCGGCGCTCCGAGCACCGAGGCGACCGTGGTGGCGACCAACCGCAACGACGGCCGAAAAGAGACCGGCACCACCAACAGCGCTGGCGTCTACAAAGTGACCAGCGACCTGGGGCCCGGCGTCATCTCTGTTCGCGCCACGCTCAATGATCTCGCGACGCCCGAGGGCCAGTTCACGGTCACTCCGAGCGAGTGCACGCCGTCGGTCTCGCCGAATGCGCTGGTGCTGCAGCTCAAATGACGGCCTCGCCGCCACGCCCGCAGCCGCTCTCGGAGCTGCGACGAAAATATCTCGTCAAAGGCGAGCCGCTGCCGTCGGGTCTGCTCGAGAACGACGAACGTGCGGGGGCCCAGGCCCTGCTCAAGGCGATCGAGCAACGCCGGGCGGGCAATCGCGCTGAAGGCCAACGGCTTCGGCACATGCTCAAGTTCGAGACCGTGCTCTGGGCCCAGGGCTACTGCCAGATCGCCGGAGTCGACGAGGCCGGCATGGCACCCCTCGCGGGCCCGGTGGTGGCGGGCGCTGCGATTCTGCCCAAAGGGTACAAGCTGCGCGGCCTCGACGACTCGAAGAAGATTCTCGACGAAGAGAAGCGCGAGGCGTTGGCGGTGGCGATCAAGCGCGACGCGATTGCCTGGGCCACCGGGTGGGCGAGCCACGAAGAAATCGACACCATCAACATCTACCACGCGGGGTTGCTGGCGATGCGCCGGGCGGTCGAGGCCCTGCACATCTGCCCCGACTTCGTGCTCGTCGACGCGCGCAAGATACCCGGCATCACCCAGCCGCAAAACGGCATCATCAAGGGTGACGCGCAGTCGCTGAGCATCGCCGCTGGGGCGATCTTGGCGAAGACCACGCGAGACCAGCACATGAACGGGCTCGACGCGAAGCACCC
>JANLPS010000377.1:0-2246 GCA_031367385.1 Archangium sp.
CGACGCCGTCTCGCGGCATTGTTTGGACGCTCACTCTTTGAGCACTTCGCGCAGCAGCACGGTCGCGTAGGCCCCGGCCGGTAAGTCGAAGCGAAGTCGCAGCGCTTGCTCGGGCAGCTCCTCGAGCACGAGGCCCACCAACGGCACGCGAAAGAAGCGGCGGGTGCCTTCAGTCTCGCGGCCTCCGGCGTCGAAGGTTTGGAGCGTCACTGCGGCTTCTTGCAGCACCGCGGCTTCAACCTCGCCTGGCCCACCTTCAGCGGCGCGCATCGACGGCCCGAAGATGGGGCCCGTGGCGCTCACCTCGAACGAGTCGATGCGGAGTTGATCGACCGCCGGGTCAGCGCAGACGAATTCACCATTGGTTTCATGCTTCTTGAGCACGTCACCCTGCAGCGCGGTGGCGAACGCGCCTCCTTCAACGCGCTTGGCCAGCACCGCATTGAACAGCGACGACTGAAACGCCGAGAGAAACAATTTTCGCTCGAAGCGATCTCGGTGCCGGCCGCCGCCCAGCAGAATCGCTTTGCCCTTCGCGGCGTTGTCACCATCGCGACCGAAGCGCTGCTCGCCGAAAAAATTGGGTATGCCCGAGTGCGCGAGCACCTCGAGGCTGGCCTTGGCCGCGCCGACGTCGTTCACGTCGCGAATCACCAGCGTGAACCGGTTGCCCTTCAAGTGCCCGGCTTTCAGCTTGTTGCGATGCCGGGCCCAGCGAATCAGCCGCACGCCGGTCGCTTCGAACCCAGCCAGCTTGCCTTCGAACTTCGAGGGCAGGCACAGGTACTGCCGGGTGATCGCTTGCTGATCTTTGAGGCCCGCCCAGCTCACGTCGCGCTCCTGCGCGCCCACGTGACGGGCAATCAGCTTCGCGACCTCCGGCGTCGAGCGCCCTCGCTTCTCGACCCAGATGAACAAGTGCTCGTCGGAGCCCACCTCGCTGCTGGGCTCGTAGGCCGGCAGCTCGTCGACCTCGAAGTCTTCAGGCACCGCCTTGAACAGCCCGCCGGCGGCAGGCACGGCCTGGGTCAAATAGGGCAGGGGCACGGCTACTTCACGTCGATGGTCGCGAGCAGCTCTTTGACGCGACGGGCGAGGTCTTCATCGGCCCTCGACTCGAGCAGCTCTCCGGCTTGAAAGAGCAAGAAGAACATCACGTCGCTCAACGCCTGCTTGAGCGAGGTCAAAGGCTCTGAGCCCATGTGACCGTCATTCTTGAGCTCGGTGAACTGCCTGAGCACCAGCGTCTCGTCGAGGCTGCCGTCAATCTCGAACGCGAGCCCGCTGAGCACCCGCGAGGTCGACACGCCCGAGCCCCGCAGCGCCGCGTTGGCCGACGCCAAGAACATGTCGAGGTTGCCACGCCGCGAGACCTCGTTGCGCACCTCTCGAAAAATGAAGTTGAAGACGTTGATGACCTTGCGCTCGTCGACCGCGGGCGGCGGCCAGGTCGGGTTGCTCGGCGGAGGCGGCCGGGTCACCGGCTGCGACTTGGGCGCGATGGTCGTCACCTGCACCGGGGCAGGAGGCGCGGGTGGCGGGGGCGCTGCGGGTCGGTTTTGGGTGACGGCGACCTGCGAGAGCGTCGCGTACCCGCCCTCGAGCAACCGGTACACGATGCGGGTGGCATCGAACTCAGAGACCTTCGCGGCGAGGCCCAGCTCGAGCACGGTGTGCTGCCCGTCGACGAACCCGAGCAGCAGGTCTTCGTCTTCTTCGAGCTTGCCGTCGGTGGGCTTCTTCTTCGCGACGTAGAGCTTGCCGTGCGGCACTTTCTTTCGAAATTGCGCGAGCTCGTCGATCTTTCGAATGCTGTCCATCAACAGGCCCTGAATCGAGATCGAGAGGTTGTGCACCATCGCTTTCTCGTCGAGCTCCTGGTCGACGCAGGCGAAGGTGCCCTCTTTGGCCAGCATCATGTTGTGAAAAATCTCGGAGACCTGCTCGTTGAGACATTTGTACAGGTCGTGCGACTTCAAATACCCCTTCTCGACCATCGCCTTGCCGACGCGCGAGGGCGGAGACTCGGCGAGCGTCGCTTCGAGCTGGGGGCGGGTGGCGTAGCCCATGCGAATCATCACCTCGCCGATGCGATCAGCCGGAGAGTCGGAGGCCGCAGAGCGAACCTCGCCCTCTTTGAGCGTCAGCGTGCGCTCACCCGAGGTCGAGAGCACGCGCAACACACCCGTCCACCGCGATTGGCCCAAGAAGGCGATCTGGTCTTGCAGCGAGAAGGTGCCGATGTC
>JANLPS010000441.1:0-42833 GCA_031367385.1 Archangium sp.
GTCGCGCTGAGTGACGGCGCTCTTGCCCAGCTCGACCAGGTCTTCGGCCATGGTGACCTGACCCTTCTTGGCGATGTCGATTTCGCGGGCGAGCGCCGAGTATTCGCGGGTGGTGCGCTGTTCAGCGAGGCGCGCCTCCCATTTGCGAACCTTGTCTTTGTCGTCGCTCATCGTGCTCTCGAGCGTCGACCGTTGGTGGTCGAGGTCGTTGAGCTTCGATTTCTCGGCGTCGATGGCGCTCTTGGCGGCGGCGAGTTGGTTCTCGAGCTCACCGATGTCGCGAGGGTACGACTCTGCGTTTTTCTTCAGCGCGGCGATGTCGAGGTCAACCTTCTGCAACGACACCAACGCCAGCAGTTTGTCCCGCAAAACTTCCTCCAGGCCGTGCGTCGATGATGAACGCCCGTCGGCGACCTCTCTACAAGAAAGGGCGAGCATGATCCAACGTGTTTGTTTCACCGGCGATGAAATGACCGCTTTTTCAAAACCCCGGCCCGACGGTCACGCGAATGGTCGGCTGCACGCCCACGCGGCCATCTGGAGGCTGGTAGGGCCCCGGCACGGCGAACACGGTCGCCTCGATGATGCTGCCGGTGATGAAGCCAGAGCCCCTGGCCGCGCTGCGAACCGTCGACCACATCGCCGCACCCGCGCCCACGGTCAGCATGAACCAGCCCTTGATGCGCCACGAGTACCCAAGCTCGACCATCGGCCCGAGCAAGAGCATGCCGTTGAGCATGAAGAAGCCCGACAGCCGCGCGTCGGCGAAGAATGACTCGAAGGCCCGCTCGACCGGGTAGACGCGCAGCCCCAGGTCGAAGCCGAATTGCCCGAGGGGGCTCCCGCCGAAGGCGCCGAACGCGGTGAGCTGCGTGGTCACCCGCCGCTCGTACTCGGCGCTGAAGAACAGGGCGAAGAGGCTGCCGGGCGAAAAGTGCAGCGCGTTGCTCAACGGCGGCGGGGGTGGCGGTGGAGGCTCCGGCGGCTCGAAGCGCGGTGCATCGAGGGGGCTGTCGATTCGCACCAACGGAGGCGCGCTTGGGGTCGCCAGCGGCACGGGGCCCGCAGGCGTTTGCATCAGCACCAACAGAGCAATGAACGTCACGGCAGACGACCCTACCGCGAAAGCGGTAGCCTTCGACGCGCGCAATGCTCGAAGGCTCGACCCAATTTCCCACCACCCGGTGGACGGTGATTTTGGCGGCGAAGAGCTCGCCCGAAGCCCGACGCGAGGCCCTCAAGCAGCTGATGACCGTATATTGGCGGCCGCTCTACGTGTTTTTTCGCCGCAAAGGCCTGACCGAGAGCGCCTCGCAAGACGCGGTGCAAGAGGTGCTGTTGTTGGTGCTCGAGCGCGACGCGATTGAGCGGGTGAGCCCCGAGAAGGGCCGGTTGCGCGCCTACCTGCGCACGGTGGCTGGGCATTGGCTCATCAGTCAGCACGAGCGAGACTCCGCGGCCAAGCGCGGCGCAGGAGCGATGGTGGTCTCGTTCGACGACGACCCCGCCTTGGCCGAGCGCCTCGCCAGCGCCGACGCCCTCTCGGCCGAAGACGCCTACGAACGCGCCTGGGCCCAAACGGTGATGGACCGCGCGTTGCTGAGCCTGAAAGCCGAATATGAGAGCGGCGCCCGGTCTGGCCCCTGGGCGGTGATCGCCCTGTTCTTCGGTGGTGGCCCCACCCCGTCGTACCGCGATGTCGCTCGCGAGCACGGCATGTCGCTGCCGCAGCTCAAGGCATTTTTACATCGCGCCCGGGTGCGCTACCGCGAGCTGGTGCAGGGCGAGGTGCTCGAAACGGTCGCGGGCTCAGCCGAGGCCGAAGGCGAGCTCCTCGCGTTGACCCAGGCGCTCAGCGCGTGAAGTGCCCCCGCTGCAAGGCGCTGCTGAGCGACGCGGGCGCGCCCTGCCCGTCGTGCCTGCTGGCGGCCGATTCGCAGGTCGAGACCTTCGCGGGGCTGGTGCTCGAAGACGAGCTTGGCAAGGGCGGCATGGGCTCGGTGTTTCGGGCGCGGCACCTGACGCTGGGGCGGTCGGTCGCGGTGAAGTTTCTCTCGCCCGACATGGCGGCGTCGGCCGATGGCCGGGCACGCTTCGAGCGAGAGGCCCGGGCCCTGGCGTTGCTCGACCACCCGAACATCGTGCGCATTCACGACTTCGGGGTCGAAGACGGCGAGTCGTACTTGGTGATGGAGCTCGTCGAAGGCGGCGACCTCTCGAAGAAGCTGCCGCTGCCGGTGAATGAAGCGGTGTCGCTGACCAAGCAGCTGAGCGCGGCGGTGGGCTACGCGCACGGGCTGGGCGTGGTGCACCGAGACATCAAGCCGCAGAACGTGCTGCTGACCGCGAATGGCCAGGCCAAGCTGACCGACTTCGGCATCGCCCGGGTGACCCGCGACGACGGGCAGGCGTGGCCAGTGACCTCGGCCGAGGTGGTGATGGGCTCGGTCGGGTTCACCGCGCCCGAAGTCGCCGAAGGGGGCCCGGCCACCCCTACGATGGACATCTACTCGCTCGGCGCTCTGCTGCGCTCGATGATCACCGGCCGCGCACCCGTTGGCGAGCTGAGCGGCGTGCCCTCCGGCATCGAAGCGGTGATTCGAAAGGCGATGGCGCAGACCCCGAGTGCGCGGTACCCGACGGCGCAGGCCCTGGGTGAGGCGCTCGAGGCGTTGTCGACCAGCCCCGGGCTCCCCGAAGACGAGCGCATGTGGATGAGGGCGGTGGCCTTCGTGCAGACGGCGTCGATCGCGGCGGTGCTGTGGGCGGGAGTGCTGTCGCTGACGCCGCGCATCTTGCTGAAGAACGACCTGATGCCCCTGACCTCGTACGGGCCGACCGCGGTCGATGCACAGCACGTGCTGACCCGGGCCCGCTTCGAGACCGGAGCCATTCTCACCGCGTTGGGCGCCGTGGCGCTGGCCCTCGCGGTGACGGCGTCGCTCAAGCGGCACTGGCGAATCGAACGGCTCGACCAGCCCGACCCGGCGGCGCCGCTGCGGCACTCCGGGGTGATTCTGGGCTTCGGCATCGCGACCATCGCCTCGTACGGCCTTCGCCTGTGGACCGTGCAGTCACCCGAGACCGCCCCGGGGTGGATGACGTTCTTGCCCTTCTTCGGCGGAGTGCTCGAGCTAACGGTGCTCTACACCACGGTCCTCTCGGTGCTCGAGGCCACGCGCCGCAGCAGGCCGCTCACCCGAGAGCCGTGGCTGTGGGTCGGGCAAGGGCTGGCCCTGGTACCGCCGGTGTGTGAGTTCTTTCGAACGCTCTAAAGCCGATGAAGAGAACGACCAGGCTACAGCCGGCGCTTGCGATTCTTTTTCAGCGTCTGCTTGAGCACGAGCGCCTGGGTGGTGCTCGACGCAACGACGGTCGGTTTTTCGGTGCGCACCTCGCGCGGCTGCTCAGGCTCGGCCGCGGGGGTGGGGGCGGCCAGCATGCCCTGAGAATCGGCCTCGACGGCCTGCGCCACCACGGGGGCCGCTGTCACGCGCTGAGCCGAGAGGGTCTCCATCACCACCAACACGTTGGGAAAGCGATTCAAGGCCGACACGATGACCAGCGTCACCACGCAGATGGGTATGGCCCACAGGTGGCTCGCACGCGCTCGTTTCGGTGACTTGGGCGGCGTCGTCGTGGTCATCGCCCTTCATGTGACCGGGGGGCTGTCGCAGCAGGCACCCTTCGGTGAAGAATCGACCGTGTGCGCACGCATGGTTGACCACACTGTGGGTCGCTGTCAGCGCGCCTGAGCCCGGTGCGATTGGCAGCGAGAAGGACCGCGCATGCTTCGGCCGAAACCGTCATGGGCGGGGCTGCGTACTTGCCGCACGCCATGGCTGATGCGCTCCCGGTCGTGCCGACACTTTCGTTGACGCCCCCCGATCGCCGGGCGAGAACCTCGGGCATGCGCGCGGAGCGAGTCATTGGCGTGTTGGTGGCGCTCCTCGCACTGGGAGGTGGAGGGTTCGCGGCCTGGCGTGTCACCGAAGACGCCCGCGCTTCGGCGATGGCTGAAGCCGCGCAAACGACCCAAGCCACCGCGAGCAACATCGTCGCCGCGGTCAAGGCGCTGCCCGAGCAGCTGTTGCCCGTCGCCCAGAGCGCCGCGGCCGTCAAAGGGCTGAGCGCGCTGCTCGAGGCCGACACCGACTTCGACAGCCTCGATGACTTCATGCGCACCGAAGCCGGGTGGAAGCCGTTTCGCTCGCAAGGCAACACCGGGGTGTTCATCGGCGATGAGCTCCAGGCGGCCACCGGCAACAAGGCTGACGTGCTCGCCGCCGGCCAGCTGGCCCATGAGGCGCAAGGCCGTCAGAGCGCAGGCGCGTTGCTTGATGCCTCCGACCACGTGCTGATCGCGGTCGCCGCCCGCTCGGTCACCACCCCCAACAGCAAGAGCACCAGCGTCGCGATTACGCGACCCCTCACCGCCGCCGACCTCGAGCCCATCGCCTCGAAGTTCGCCGCGGCGATCGCCGTCTCCGCCGCGCAGGGTGAGCAGGTCGCCGCCGGTCAGGAGACCCTTCGCCCCCGCCTCGGCACTGGCCAGCTCGGCAGCCTGACGCAGCAGGTCGTGCCTGGCATTACCCTTCACGTGGCCAGCGACGTCTCGGCAATCATGACCAAGGCCACCGAAAACTCGGCCACCCCACGCACGATTGCCTGGGTGATTTCAGGGTTGGTGGCCCTCGCCGCGCTGGCGTTCGCGTTCTGGCCGCGCCCGCAGACCGAGCTGCTCAAAGAGACCACCAATGAGCTGGCCCGCTCCCGTGAAGAGCTGGTGCGGCTGTCGGCGAAGATCACCTCGGCGCAGAACCTCGACGGGTCGCCGATTCAGCTCACCACCGTCGACCAGGGCCCGATGGGCGCGACGTCGAAGACCAGCACCTCAGGCCGCTACGAAATTCTGGCGCAACTGGGTGAGGGCGGCATGGCCAAGGTGTACGTGGCGGTGTCGCGCGGGGCCGAGGGCTTTCAGCGCAGCTTCGTCATCAAGCGGCTGCGCGCCGAGCTGATCGGCAACGCCGAAGCGGTCGGTCAGTTCATCGACGAAGGCCGGCTGGGCGCGTCGTTGGTGCACTCGAACATCGTGCCCGTGCTCGACTTCGGGCGCGACGAGCAGGGTTATTTTCTCGCGCAAGAGTACATCTTGGGCCGCAGCATCGACCGCCTGGTCGAGGCCTCGATGCAGAACCTGGGTCAGCCCCTCGCGCCCCGGGTGGTGCTCTACCTGGCGCAAGAGTCGCTCAAGGCCCTCGCCTACGCACATGCCAAGGCCGATGATGATGGCCGGCCGATGGGGCTGGTGCACCGCGACGTGTCTCCGTCGAACCTGATGATCTCGCAGCGCGGAGAAGTGAAGCTGCTCGACTTCGGCATCGTGAAGTCTGAGCACCGCCTGACGAAGACCCAGACCGGCATGGTCAAAGGCAACCTGTTCTTCATGTCTCCCGAGCAGGCGCAGGGGCTGGTGGTCGATGCCCGCAGTGACCTGTTCTCGCTGGGCATGGTGCTGCTCACCGCGTCGCTCGGCACGACGCTGTACACCGGCACCACCAGCTACGAGCTGCTCAACCGCGCCGGAGCCGGCTTGACCGACGCTGACCTGGGCACGCTGCGCGGGCTCCCGTTGGGTGGGTTGCTCGAGAAGGCGCTCAAGCGCGACCCCAACGAGCGGTACCCGTCGGCCGATGAGTTCGCGCGCGCGGTGGCAGCGGTGGGCACTCCGGCCACGGCGGCCGAGGTGGGTGAGATGATTCAGCAGCTCTTCGGTGAAGAATTGGCGAAAGAGACCGCGACGCTGCGAGAAGCGAAGGGCAAATCGTGAAACACGTGTGGTGGGTGCTGGTGCTGCTGGCCTGCGGGCCCTCGACGTCGCCCGAAGCCGAGACGTGGACGTCGCGAGAGTTCCTTTCTCAAGCGAAGACCGACAAGTCGTTCGGTGGGCTCCCGACGCGAAGGCTCGGCGTCAACAGCGGCGACGTCATTCCCTGGCGCGAAGTGCCGTTCGAGACGCAAGACTCGGTGCAGGTGTCATCAGAGCGTGGTTTGCCAGTGTGGCCGGCGTTTGCCGAGGGTCACACCGCGTCGATGCTGATTACCGAAATCTGGCAAGACCACCCGACGCCGTGGGTGCAACCGGTGTATCAATTTCGAAGCACAGGCGCGGCGCGCAGCGATAGAGGCATCTTCGCCGTCGGGGTCGACAGCACCTTTTACACGCCCTACTGGCGCGCTGAATGGGTGATGGTCACCGACGAGCTCGCGACCGACGCACTGACCTCGGTGACCGACGTACTCAACTCGAAGCTCCCGGTCAGCCAGGGCGCGATGGTGGTGTGCCCGATCGTGCCCCGCGATGTGTTTCTCGCCTCGACCGATGGCAAGACGGTGGTGCGGCCGCTCACCGGAGAGCCCGTGACCGCCCTCAAGCACGCCGAGGCATGGGTCGATGGCACCGCTGTCACCTACCTCGGTATCGGCATCGATCGCCAAACGGTGACCGACAAAGAGTTGCCAATCGAGACGCCGATCTACTTCTTCGTGCGGAGCGATGGGCAGACCTACTCGCTCCCACCCGTGCTGCCCGACGAGCCGACGCGTCACTCGCTCCACCGCCGGTACAACGTCACGCTGCCTGGCACCTTCGGGGTCTTCGTGCCGAGCGCACGCCCTGAGCTGCGGCAGTTTCTCGAAGCCGAAGGAGCCCCGGTGCCGCCCGCCGACCCGTTGATCGCCGAAGCGACCGCGCGCCCCTACCTGCTGCGCGTCGCCTCGAACCCGAGCTGCTTCACCAAGGCCGCTGATTTTCCCGCCAGTTGCCATTGGTTCGACTCACAGAGCGCGCTCGAGGCGACAGTGGGGCAAGACGTGCGGTTTCGCACCGAGGTGTTGATCACCGCGAGCACCTTGCAAGTGGGTGGCATGTGAAGTCGGCGTGGCTGCTGCTCTGCCTGCTCTCGCTCACGGCGGCGGCTGAAGAAGAGACGGTCGCGGTCGACGAAGACAACGCTCCGGCGGGGTATACGCCCGGGGAGTCGTCGCAGAGCGAGGCCTTGCAGCTGACCGGGTACCTCGACGTCGGCTTCGCCAAGGCCTTCGGCAACGGCAGCAGCTTCGTGACCGGCGACACCCGCGTGCCGGCCGATTACGGCTCAGACGCCTTCGCCCCCGCGGTCAACTCGCGCGGAGACGTGGCCTCGACCAACGCGCAAGGCCGCTTCACCAATGGGTTTTTGCCGCGCTCGGTGGGCATCGACAACAAGCCGTCGTTCTTGCTCAACACGGTCAGCGCCGACCTTCGCTACGCGCCCAAGCAGGTGCCGCTGTTCGTCTTCGTGCGCGCCCAGGCGATGCCGCGCTTCAGCCCGACCGGAGACGCCACCCGCTTCGACCTGCAGCAGGCCTTTGGCAAGCTGACCCCGTTCTCTTCGCAAGAATTCGCGGTGTCGCTGGGCAAGTTCGACTCGGTCTTCGGCATCGAGTACCTCGAGAACGAAGCGAACATTCGCACCAACATCACGCCTTCGTTGATCGCGCGGTACACCACCGGTCACTCGCTGGGCCTCAAGGTGTTCTACCGCCTGCAGTTTCCCGCCATCTGGTCGGCGCTGTCGCTGAACATCGCGGGCACCAATGACGGCACGCGGGTCGAGGCGCTGGTCCCCGCCTCGGCGAGCCTGGTGGGCGTGCCCGTCGGCACCGCGCGGCTCGGCTACGAGCTCAACTTGAAAGAGGTGCAGGTCAAGCTGGGCGTCAGCGGGTTGTATGGCGCGAGAAATGATCAGCAAGACCCGGGCGCGCTGCAGCGGGCGTTCGGGGCCGACCTGCGGGTCAACGTGGCGGGGCTCTCACTCGCGGGTGAATTTCTGCGGCTCGTCGACTCACGCGGCGAGCGCGGCCTCAAATACACCGGGCAATCGGGCACGGCCGAAATCCCCTCCGGGTTTGGCGTGTGGGGCGGGTGGGTGCGGCTGGCCTACACCCTCCCCTTCACCACCGAGCGCTTCAACGGGCTGACGGTGTACGGCCGGTACGATCGCCGTCACGGGCAATTCGAGGGCTACACCGAGCTCGTCACCGACCGCATCACGGCCGGGTTTCGGGTCGACGTCTTCGAGATGCTGGCAATCAAGGGCGAGTACCTCTTCAACCGCGAAATCAGCGGAGCGCCCAGAGTCGACAACGACGTCGTCACGGGCTCGGTGGTTCTGACATGGTGAGACGCATGCGTGCATTGACGGTGGTGATGGTCGCGTGGTCGGTGAGCGTGCTGGCGGCGGGCCCGAAGTCGGGGGCGCCCAAAGACCCGGAGTGGCTCGGCGAGCAGATGCCCTTGCCCCTGGCGGTGAAGACGCCTGAAGATCTGGCGTTCAAAGCGACCTCCGAGCGCCAGTATCTGATCTTCAACCTGCTCGCCGGCGGCAAGCTCGCGTGGGACCGAGGCGATTACCCGTTGGCGGCGAACCGCTGGGAGGCCTTGCTGCGATTGCCCAATTTGCCCGCCGAGCTCGACACGCAGATTCGACCCCTGGCCAAGGCCGCGCGCGAGCAAGCGCCGATGTCACTGGCGATGGCGTTGCCGGCGGCGCCTGAGAGCACCCCGGTCAGTAATGTGGTGTCGGTGCCAGAGGTCGATGCGAGCAAGCAGCTGGTGACGGTGAACGGCATGATCGCGGGCGGCGGCTCGAATGGCCCGGGGGGCGCGGTGATCGTGCTGCGGCGCGCCGAGGGCACCACGCCCAAGCCACGGCCGATGCGCATTCGGGCGATCATTCAGAAAGACAAACGCTTCATTCCCCACGTGTTGGCGGTGCCGCTGGGAGCGACGGTCGAATTTCGCAATGACGACGAGATCTTTCACAACGTGTTCTCGCTCACGCCGCAGAACGACTTCGACCTGGGGCTGTACAAGAACGGTGCATCGAAGGAGCAGACCTTCGTGAACCCGGGGCCGGTGCATTTGCTGTGCAACATTCACTCGTCGATGAACGGGTATGTGTACGTGTCTGATTCGCCGTGGTTCACGCAGGCCGATGCGACCGGGCGGTTCTCGCTCAAGGGCGTGCCTGCAGGCAACTACACGGTCGAGGTGTGGCACGAGTGGTCGTCGAAGACGGTGAAGCGGGCCGTGCGGGTCATCGCGGGCATGGAGGAGCTGCAGATGTCGATCGACGGAGATCGCCGCGCGCCGGCCTTCGTGCCCGACAAGTCTGGCAAGCCCAGGCAGCCGCAGCTCGGCTACTAACGCCTTAGCTGCCTTCACCTGGTTGTGCGTCGAGCCATCGCTGCGAGAAGTCGGCGGCCGCACTGCCGGGGAAGGTGTTCACCACGTGGGCGAACCACTCCCGGGCCATCTCGGGAGAACCTGCTCGCTCGGCCAAGAAGCGCGCCCAAATCACCCTGGCCTCGGCTTGTTGTTTTGGCTCCCCGGGGCAACCAGCTGCGCGCTCGAGCAAGGGTTCGGCTTCGGTGTTGCGTTGATGGGCAGCGAGCAGGCGCCCGGCTTGAAGGTATTCACCAATCGCCAAGTCAGGCGGCGCCGTCGCTGCCAGACCCGCGAGCACCTCGACCTCTTTCGCCGCAAGCGCCTGCAAAAAGACCGTTCGGGGGTCGAGAGCGGGTTCGGTCGGCACCGGGGCGCCTCGCAGCCCGCTCGATGACGAAACCGAGAACACCGCTGACGGCGATGACCCTTGGCGTGGTGCAGGAGCCGTCTTCTCGACCCAGTGGCCCCGAGGTCGGGTGTCGCCCAATGCGGGCTCGTTCGCGTCGTCAGCGATGCCGCCGAAGGGTTCAGGGTGCAGCCGTACGACCAGCCCCGCCAAGCGCGCATAGGCCACCACTGGCCACAGCGCGATCAGCAGCGCCACGAATGGGCGCAGCAGCAACGGCACGGTCTGTGAAGTCAACACCAGACTCGCGGGCACCGCCAAAGCGATGCCGGCCACCGCCAAGAGCCACGAGCTGACGATATAGGTGACCGCGTCTTGACCCACCTGCCTGACGACATTCACCATGACCCACGGGTTCAACACTGCGAGCATGGGCGAATTGGTGGCCGCACCAATGAATGAAAAGGGCACCCAGACTACCCCGACCACGTTGATGGCCAGCTGCGCCCACTGCGGCAAGTTCTCGCCGAAGATCGCCGGCGGCAACCAAATCGGTAGCATGGCCAGCAAGAAGCGAAACATCGGCAGAATGACATCGTCAAAAATCGAGGTGAACTGAACCTCGAAGAACGCCGACTCGCGAGTCGATGAGCGGACGACGGCGAACGCGGTCATCACGATCACCGCGAGCGCCACCCATCGACCTCCGCAGACCAGGCTCGCTGCTGCTGCGCCTGCCGCCATCACGAGCCACGCCATGACCCCCGGCCATCGCACGGCGTACGTCAGCACGCCGGGCAACCGCTGGGCGAGCGACTGGCTCTCACGCTGACTGCGCATCAATGGTTGCGCGTGCCCACCGCACTCGAGGCACCGAATGATCACGATCGGGTTCGCGATTTGCTCTGCCGCGCACGCAGGGCACAGCGGTCGCTGGCACTCCCCGCACCGCCAGCCCGCCGGCGCCCCATGGCGCGAACACCGCTCAGGTGAACCCATTGTCGCCCCTCCAAGACGCGCCCGATGCCGAACGGCTGAGGGCTGTAATGACCTTGTACCCAAAGGCAACCACCTCGGCCCAACGGGCGCGTGATGCTCTTCGAAGCCCTCAGAATTCTGACACTTCTGCCCAAGCAATGGGCCATTTGAGGGGTCTGCCGAAGAACGCCGCCAGTGCACGACCATCGGGCCCGCGCCGCCGAAGCATTGGCCACTTGCGCCCCGCTGCAGCATTGACATTATCCGCGCCGAATTGACCAAACACTTCGGCTTCGTTCTCGTCGTGGTTTCGGTTTCTGCACTGGCCGCGTCAGACCCGAAGGCCTTGCGGTGGGGCGCCGACGCGCAGGGCGGTGCCCCCTACGTCTTTCAAGACCCGATTGACCCGAACCGGCTCGTCGGCTTCGAGGTCGAGCTCGCGCAAGCCCTCGCCGCGCGCCTCGGCGTTCAGGCCAAACCCGTTCACGGCCAGTGGGACAAGCTGCTCGAGCTGCTCACCCGTGGCGACTTCGACGTGGCGATCAACGGCATCGAGGTCGCCGACGAGAAGAAGCGCATCGTGCTGCTCTCGCACCCCTACTTCGTCGCACCCGAAGTGCTCACCATTCGCCGCAACGACCCGAAGGCTCCGCGCACCCTGGCCGAGCTCAAGGGCCGGCTGGTCGGCACCCTCCCCAGCTCGATGGGCGAGCGAATCGCCACCGGCGCCGGCGCCGAAGTTCGCACCTACGAGGGCGGGCAAGATCAGGTCTACGACGACTTGAAGGCCGGCCGCACCGACGCGGTGCTGCTCGACGCTCCCATCTCGCACTACTACGGCGACATCGAAGACTCGCTTGAGTCGATTCACGGCGAGTTCGGCTCGGTCACCTACGCGATGGCCTTTCGCCTCGACGACCAGCCCCGGGTCGACCAGCTCAACGCCGCGCTCGACGGCCTGATCAAAGACGGCACCGCGCGCGCCATCTTCGAGAAGTGGGGCGTGTGGAACGAGGCGACCGCCGCGCTCTTCGGCGACCCCTCGAGCCACCTCGCCGAAGCCACCGAGTTCGAGCGCTGGCGGGCCGCGGTTGGCAAGCTGCCCCCGTTCTGGGAGCGCGTTCGCACCCGCTATCCCTCCTTCGTTCCACTCTTTCTCAAGGGCGCCGGGCTGACCCTGCTCGTCTCGCTCTGCGCGATGGCGCTCGCGATTCTGCTCGGCGTCAGCATGGCGATGGCGAGGCGCTATGGCCCCGCTCCGGTTCGGGCCCTGGCCCTCGCCTACATCGAGTTCTTTCGCGGCACGCCGCTGCTGATTCAGCTCACGATGCTCTACTTCGGGCTCCCCGAGCTGGGCGTGCGCCTCGACCCATTTCTCGCCGGAGTGGTCGCGCTGGGCCTCAACTACGCCGCCGCTGAGGCCGAGAACTACCGCGCCGGGCTCGAGAGCGTGCACCGCGGTCAGCTCGAGGCGGCCACCGTGCTCGGGCTCTCGCGTTGGCAAACCCTGCGCTTCGTGGTGGGGCCGCAGGCGCTGCGAATCTCGATACCTCCGATGACCAACGACTTCATCGCGCTGCTCAAAGACAGCTCGCTGGTCTCGTTGGTCACCTTGACCGAGCTGACCAAGACCTACACCAGCCTCGCGGCCTCGACGCGCGACCACCTGGGCTTGGGAGTGCTGGTCGCCATCAGCTACCTGCTCATCGGGTTGCCTTTCGCGCAATTGGCGAGGCTGGCCGAGCGCTACTTCGGCCGGCACCTCTCGCCCAATGGAGGTGCGAAGTGACGACGCTGCGAGTCTCGAACCTGGTGCGGCACTACCCCGGCAACCCCGAGCCCACGTTGCGGGGGCTCTCGTTCAGCCTCGAGGCGGGCACGCTCACCGCATTGCTCGGCCGCAGCGGCGCGGGCAAGTCGACGATGCTCAGGTGCATCATGGGCCTCGAGCCGTTCGAGAAGGGCACCATCGAGGTCGATGGCGTCACCGTTCGCGGCACGCAAGAGACCAGCGAGAAAGAACGCGCCGAGTCGCTCGGCGAGGCGCGCAAGAAGCTGGGCCTGGTCTTTCAATCGTTCGAGCTCTTCCCCCACCTGACGGCGCTCGAGAATTGCGTGTTGGCGCAGATGAAGGTGAAGCACCGCAGCCGCGCCAAGGCTGAAGACTTCGCACGCGCGTTGCTCACCCAGCTCGGGCTCGAGGCGAGGCTGATGGCGTACCCTGAGCAGCTCTCGGGGGGTCAGAAACAGCGGGTGGCGATCGCGCGCGCACTGGCGATGGAGCCGCGGGTGCTGCTCTACGATGAGCCGACCAGCGCGCTCGACCCGACGATGAAGAACGAGGTGCTCCAGGCGCTCAAGCGCGTCGACGCGACGGGCGTGACTCAGGTGGTGGTGACGCACGACCTGCAACTCGCGAAGGGCGTCGAGCATGTCTGCGTGCTTGACCACGGCACCGTCATCGAAGAGGGCAAACCCGAGCAGGTGCTCACCGCGCCGCAGCACGACTCGACGCGAACGCTGCTCAAGAGCTGGCTCGACCACTGACCGACGGCAAAGCGCAGCGGCGGTCACGGCGTTTGCGACTTCGGTACCACCACCACACCGCGGCGAAGAGCACCGGCGCATCGCTCGCCTCGGCACAGGCGCAGCCGATCTTCAGGGGGCGCTGACCGGGGCATTCGACCAGTATGTCGATGGTTTGCCGGGCCTGACCAACGGTGTCGGCGGCGATGAGCTCAAAGCGCCAGTCGCTCGTTTGATTGGCCGTCGGCAACCATGTGAGCGCGCCCGAAGTCGGGTCGACGCTCATCGTGGGTGGCGCATCGCCTTCGATTGAAAACGTCACTTCTCCGACAGCGCCTTCGAGCGTGGGCACTCCGGCGCGCGCGTAATGGTACGCACTCCCGCAGACCGCCGTATCTCGCGGGGCCGAGGTGAAACGCAGCCCGGTCAGGCCCGCGGCCGCCAAGACCTGAACGAGCGGCGCCCGGCCGCTCTCGATGCCAGCCACCCGGTTCGAGACGGTGATGAAGTGAACCCCCGGCAGCAGCTCGGGAGCCGGCGCCACTGAGAAGCGGCCATCGGGCGCCGCCACTGCTTCACCTCGACGCAGCCCATCGACATAGAGCTGCACCATCGAATTGGCGAGGGCCGTGCCTCGCACCATCGGCGTCAGTGACACCGTGGCGCCAGCCATCGGGGTCTCGATGGTCGGGGTGGAGGGCCCGTCGAGACCCATCGAGCTGACCACCACCAGACCTTGGCCGCCGCGCCCCCCTGAATTGGGAATGCGGGCGCCGCCTTCTGCGCTTGCAGGGCAGGTGATGGCAGCGCCTTGCAGCCACACCAGGCCGCCACCGCCGCCTCCTCCGTTGAAGGCCGTGGCGCCGAGTGCAGCGGAGTTGCCGGCGCCGCCTTCTGCTGAAGCCGACCCGCACTGCAAGTCAGTCTGAGCCCGAAGGATGACGGCGCCACCACCGCCGCCGCCGCTGACGCCGGTGCCTTGGTTGTTCGGCCAAATGCGGTTGCCGCTGCCGCGGGCCTCGAAGGTGCCGGCGCCGAGCACCGACTTGGCTCGAACCCAGACGACGCCACCGCCCGAGAGGCCGTCGGCTTGGTACTGGTAAACGGCCTTGTCGTTCCACCCGGCGCCGCTGCCGCCGCCGATGATCAGACGCTGGCTCGGGTCGTAGGTGACTGGCCAGCCACCGGCACCTCCCGCGGTCGTTGAGGTCGTCGAGCCACCTCCGCGCCCGCCTGCGCCCCAGTGCGCGCCGCCGCCGCCCCCCGACCAAGCGCAGACGCCGCCGCCCCCGCCGGTCAGCCCGGCGGCTTGGCCTCCGCCGTCGAAGCCTGCGAATGATTCGCCGCGCGGTGCTCCCAAGGGCGCCGGGAGCTCGTCGCCCTGGCAGCCGTCTTGAAATGCGTTCGCGGTGGTGGTCGCACCTCGAAACCCTTGCCCGCTGGCGGTGATGACTCCGTCGTTCTGGATCGCGCCTGCGACGAGAACGGCGGTGAGCCCACCTGTGACGCCGTCCCACGGGGCGGTGAGAATCGAGTGGCCTGGCGGAATCGTCAGCGCGCTGTACTCGGGTACGAAAACCGCTTGAGTGCCACCTGGCACCGCGTGCAGCAACGGCTCGGTGAAGACGAGCTCTGCGCCTTCAACTGCAGCGACGCGCACGAGCTCGAATTGACCGACGGGCGAGCCCGAGACGTCAATGACTCCGGCATCGTTGACGGCGAGCCCCACCGGGGCGGGCATCTGCCACAGCATGACCAAATCACCCGGTGCGGCGATGGCCATGCTGACCTGAATTCGGAGTGCACCGGCCGCAGCCGCGGCTTGCACTGACCCGAACCGGTTGACGACTCGGTCTGCGCTGATGACGACGGCTCCGGCATGGCCATCTCCAAAGGGGGCGGTGTCGGCTCCACCTCGCGCCACGCCAGAAAGCAGAACGAGCACCACCCACAGAGAACGCTTCACGCACCTCATCATCTCACAAGGCAACGCCCCGTCCGCTTCCTATACCCGGTAAAGCTTCTCAGCCGAGGCCTGATAGACCTGCGGCGTGCTCTACCGCTGGCCCACTCCGCTGATACCCGGCCGCCTGGTACGCCGCTACGAGCGCTTCATCGCCGACATCGCGCTCGACTCAGGCGAAACGGTTCGCGCCCACTGCGTGAACCCGGGCCGAATGGAAGGCCTCGTCATCGCCGGGGCGCGGGTGTGGGTCAGCGAGAGCCCGAACGCCACCCGCAGCCTTCGCTACACCTGGGAGCTGATCGAGCTCGAAGGCCGCCTCATCGGCACCAACACCGGTCTGCCCAACCGCCTCATCGGCCTCGCCCTGGCCGCGGGGCGCATCAGTGGGCTGTGCGACGTCGAAGCGATCACCCCGGAGCAACCCCTGGGCCGAAACCACCGCGTCGACTTCGTGCTCACCCGACCCGGTGGCCCGCACCTGGTCGAGGTGAAGAACTGCCACCTCGTCTACGCCGACGGCTGGGGCTATTTCCCCGACTCCAACAGTGAGCGCGCGGTGAAGCACGTCGAGGCCCTCACCCGGGTCATCAAGCGCGGAGGCCGCGCCAGCGTCTACTTCACCGTGCAGCGCGACGACGCCCGCGGCGTGCGACCCAGCGCCCTGCACGCGCCCGACTTCGCCCGGGCCTTGCGCCGCGCCACTACCGCCGGCCTTCAAGTGCGCGCCTTTCAATTCACCCCCTCACTCGAGGGCCTCGACTTCGGCGGCGAGCTCGCCGTCGACGTCGCCCCGTATGACCTGGAGCCGATTCGCGCCTGGGCCCAGGCCCTCGAAGCGACCACCGGGTGGGTTCGCAAGAATGGCCGCTGGTCGGGTCAAACCCTCGGAGGCTCGAGCTGACTGAGCAGCAACTTCGGGTGCTCGTGATGCGCCAGGTGCAACACGAAGCTCTGCACCAACAGACTGTGGGTCCACATCAGGTGCTGGGCGACGACCCGCAGCCACTGCGGCGGGCGATGGGTCAGGTGCGAGGCCCAGACGCCAGCGGTCACCTGCATCACCAGGTTCGAGAGCACCCAGGCCGCCAACGGCACGCAGTGACTCGCCAGGGCCGCAGCCGCCAACGCCAGCCCCACCACGGTCTCGCCGACCTGCCACACACGCTCGCGGTGATTCGCCGAGCGCAACGCGTTCAAGCGGTACTGCGCGAAGTTGAGAGGCCCCATCGCGAGCGCGCTCCAGAACGAGCGGCGGGCCCCGTCGCCCTCGACATCGTCGTCGGCCATCGGCCGCGCGTGGTGCCGTTGGTGCATCAGCCGCATGCCGTGGCCGCTCACGCCGATGAGCACGCCGCAGATGGCGAGCAGCCACTCATTGACCCGCCGAGGCAGCCGCAGCGCGCCGTGCACGAGGTCATGGGTCAGTGCGAAACCGACCAGGTGAAACCCGATGCCCAGCGCAAACGCCAGCACCGGAGACCGGCACACCAGCAGCAGCGCCGCCATCAGCGCCAACCGACCACCATGTTGCAGCAGGGCTTTCATGCCCTCGAATACCGAAAGCCCCAGCCCCGGTTGCGCGAAAAAGGGGACAGGCTGGTTTTCGCCAGGCTTGACCGGGCCCGACGCCGAAAACCAGCCTGTCCCCTTTTTTGCTTCCCGTTATCTCGGGCGTTTGAAGCACAGCAACGTCGCGCCGCCGCCGACCGAGTCACCCTTGGCGACCACCGGAGGCCGAAACGCCGCCGAGACCAGCTCCCACCCCTCGGCCGAGGCCCGGTCGAGCTCGCTGGGCTTGGGCACCCCTTCGACGTCGAGGCACCAGTGCTCCCAGCGCGCCGACGGAGCATCGGCCCGCGCCGGCGGCACCTGAATGACCGACGTCGCCACACACCCCGCGATGAATGCCACCATCGCCAACCACACAGGCTTGCCTCTCATCGCAGACCTCTCAGAGCTCAATACAAGGTGACATCGGTGCACTTGCCGTTGTTCAGCACCCCACTGCAGCAGGTGTTGGCCTGGGCGGTCATCGCTCCCGAGGTCGAGCATACCGACCCGTCGTCGAACCGACAGCTTTTGCCGTAATCAAGCCGGCAGCAGCCGCTGAACAGGTTGAGACCCTGAGGCAGACACAGGCGATCGGTGCAGGTCAGCCCGACCGAGTCGCAGATGGGCAACAACCCGGCGCACTCCGGGGCCGACCAGCAGCGGTCACCGATGTAGCCGGTCGTCGCGCGAGTGCACCGTCGGCCCAAGCACGTGCCTGAGCAGCAATCGGAGTTGTATTCGCACCAGTCTTTGTCGGGCTGACAGCAGGTGCTGCCTCCGTCGCCCACCAGGCCTGGGCAGCAGTTCGTGATGTCGGTCGAGTTCAACGCACCGCAGCCGACGGCCGTCTTGCAAAGGCCATCGTGCGGGCCCGCGTCGGTGGGGTCGCAGAACCCGTTGGTGCATTGGCCCGTATTCTGGCAGCGAGCGCCATCGGGCACCCGAGTCGCCGCGTAGGTGCAGTGCTGGTCGGCCGCGCAGGTGTACCCCGGGCAACAATCGGTGGCCTTGGTGCATGGCCCGTCTTGCGGCTGACAGATGGCACAGCGGCCTCCCATGCACTTCTCGCCGCAGCACTCCTGGTCGCCTTCGCATGAGAAGCCCGACTCTTTGCAGTCGGCCGCGTACTCCTGGCAGAGGTTGTTTCGGCTGCACGCCTGAAGCACGCCCGCGTCGGAGTAAGGGCAGCAGTCAGCCCCGGCACAGCGCTGCCCCCAACCCCGACACGGCGGAGGGCCGGCATCAACCACGGAGACCCCCGAATCGCCCACGCCCGTGCCGGAATCGGCGCCGCCCATGCCGGAATCGACCACTCCGGTGCCTGAGTCAGTCACACCCGTGCCCGAATCGACCGCGCCGGCGTCGCCCCGCACCACGCCTCCATCGACGCCCGTGCCCGAGTCGGTCGCCATGCTCACGCCCGAGTCGCCGCGACCACCGCCGTCGCTCGCCACGCTCACGCAGCGCCCGCCGTCGCAGAACTGAAGATAGGCGTCGTCGAAGTTCCAACACGCGCTCAAGCCCAGCAGCGCGACCACGACTGCACGTTGAAGCCAGCGCATCAAAAGGCCCCCTGAAAGGTCACGAAGCCGCCCGACGAGGTCACCGAGACCGCCACCGGAGGAGGCGTCGCCGACTTGCCCGACAGCACGAACAAGACCGCCGAAGTCGCAAGCCCGACCACCGCAACACCGGTGAACACGTAGCCCAACGTGGCGAAGCTCTTGCCCGCATCGCGCGTCGCCGCGGCATCACCGGGCGCGGCCGTGCCTTGCGTCAGGGCCAAGAACCGCGAATTCGCGCTCACCAAGAAATACGTCGCCGCTCCGGCACACAGCAACCCCACTCCACCCGCCACGAAGGCTCCCACCCGCGCCGCCGAAGGCCCCGAGGGCACTGGCTTCACCTCGACCCGCGCTGGAGGCGGCTGGACCCGGGCCTTCTCTTCGTCATCGCGCTTCTTCTGCTCGGCCAACTGCGTCGCCTGCTGCGTGGCCAGATCATCGGCGCGCTTCTTCTCTTCGACGGCCCTCTCGCGCGCCATCTGCGGAGCGAGCAGCTTGCGCACGTTGGCCCGCGCCTTCTCTGCAATCACCAACACCTTGGGAGACACCTCGACCGGCAACTTCGCCTCGAGCTCGAACCCGAACGCCGTCTTGAACGCGGTCACCGCCCGCTCTTCTTTGCCGAGGTCTGCCAGCACCACGCCCTCAAGCAACAGAATCTTCATCTCGTCTTCGGTGCCGGTGGCCTTGGTGCGCGCCTTCTGCAGCTGCTTGAGCGCCTTCTCGTACTCGAGGTTTTCATACAGCGTGATCGCCGCATTCAAGAAGCGCTTCACTTCTGGGCTTTGCGCGAGCGCCGGGCCAGCCAGCAAACACGCGAGCACGGTGAGGGTTACCAGGGTGCGGGGCATGTCACTCCGTCAGGTTGAGCTTGAAGACGGTGTTCTCACCCGCCTTGACCAGAATGTCTTGCTCGATGTTCTTCGAGAGCTTTTCGTTGACCAACCGCAGGCGGTGCTTGCCCACCGGTAGGCTCAGCGGCGGCAGCGGGGTCTCGCCCATGGGCTTGCCGTCGAGAAAGACCACCGCGAAGGGGCGAATTCGAAGCTCGAGGTGGCCCAGCTTCACCGGCGCCGCCACCACAGCCGACGGAGTGACCACGGCCACAGGGTCGACCACAGACGCGTCGACCTCCGCAGGGGCTGCCACCACCGCCACGGGGACCGCGACGGTCGGAGCCACCTCAGGAGGCGCCACCACGACGGGCGGGTGCTTGAGCGACTCTGGCAGCGGCATCTTGACCGGCTGCGCCCATTTCTCCCACGGTCGAAAGACGGCCAGCGAGCCGATGCCGGCACCGACCAGCAGCAGCGCCACCGCCACGGCCGCGAAGGGGCGCTTGGGCGCCGGCCGGGTCGCCGACCTGCGAACGAACGTCGGCGCGCTGCCGCTCGAGGCCTCGGGGTCGTCGACCTCACCGGCTTGGGTCTCGGCGCGCACCAGCTCTTTGCTGCCGCGCTTCCCCATGGCCCGAGCGGGCACGGTCGACTCGAGGGGCTCCATCGACCCGCTGGGCGTCGTCATCGGCGCCTCGAGCACCGCTGGCACCACCGCTTCAATCACCGCCGCGAGGTCGCTGGTGAACACCGGCTGGCCGTGCGCCGCGATGAAGTGCTCGAGCGCGTTCTGCAGCGCCTTGCAGGTCGGGTACCGGTCATCGGCGTTCTTCTCGAGGCACTTGGCGATGATCGCGTCGAGCTCCTCGGGCACGTCTGGCACCTTGGAGCGCACGCTCGAAAGCGGCTCCTCGTTCATGATCGCCTGAATGATGCTCACTTCACTGGTCGCATCGAACGGCATCGCCCCGGCGATGAGCTCATAAAGCACCACGCCGAGCGCGAAGATGTCGGCGCGCCGGTCGAGCGGCTCCCGCGCCAGCTGCTCGGGCGGCATGTAGGCGAGCTTGCCCTTGATGACCCCCGACTTGGTGCGGCTGGGTTCTGTCGAGAGCTTGGCGATGCCGAAGTCGATCACCTTCACCGTGCCATTGCGCGAGAGCAGAATGTTGTCGGGGCTGATGTCGCGGTGCACCAGATTGACCAGCTGCCCGCGCTCGTCACGCAGCTCGTGCGCCGCGTGCAGCCCCTCAGCGGCGAAGGTCATCAAGCGCGCTGACAAGGGGTACGACAGGGGCTTGCCCTGCAGCCGTGAGGCGACGTTGAGCGCCCGCAGGTTCGGCCCGTCGATGTACTCCATTGCCAGGTAGTACTGACCGTCGGCCTCGCCGAAGTCGAAGATCGATACCAGGTTCGGGTGGTTCAGCTCGGCAGCCAGCTTCGCCTCGCCCAGAAACATGCCCACGAAGTTCGGGTCTTCGACGAAGTGCGGCAGAATTCGCTTCACCACCAACCGCTTGGCGAAGCCCATCGGGCCTTCAGCGCGCGCAAGAAAGACCTCGGCCATGCCGCCGGTCGCCAGCTTTCGAATCAACTGATACTTGCCAACCCGCTGCATCGTGGAGGCACGACCATGACGCAGGTGTGCGCTCTTGCCTACCCGTTATTCGAAGTTCAGGCTTCGCTCGAAGTCTGCGGGGTTACTGGCGGCGGCGCGGGCCGTGTCAATGCTGATGACCCCGGTCTTGTAGAGCTCGGCCAGGTGCTGGTCGAACGACTGCATGCCGTAGGTGGTGCGACCCTTCTCGATGACGTCTTTGAGGCTCGAGGTGCGGGTGCCGTCGAGAATGAACTCCTGAACGGTCTTGGTCTGCACCATGATCTCCATCGCCAGGGCCTGGCCCGGCCCCTCGGCCTTGGGCAGCAGCCGCTGCGAGATGCAGCCCTTGAGCGTCTCGGCGATGCGCTGCCGAACGATGCCCTGCTCGTCGCCGGGAAAAAACGAGAGCAACCGGCCGATGGTCTTGATCGCGTCGGTGGTGTGCACCGTCGAGAGCACCAGGTGACCCGTCTCGGCGGCCTTGAGCGCGATGTCGACCGTCTCGTGGTCGCGCATCTCACCAATCAGAATCACGTCAGGGTCTTGGCGCAGGGCTGAGCGCAGCGCGGTCCCAAAGTCACCGGTGTCGACGCCGATCTCTCGCTGAGAGACCGAGGCCCGAATGTTCTTGTGCAGAAATTCGATCGGGTCTTCGACGGTCAAGATGTGCACCGAGCCGGTCGCGTTGATGTGATTCACCATCGCCGCGAGGGTGGTCGACTTGCCCGAGCCGGTCGAGCCGGTGACCAACACCAGGCCGCGCTCGTTCTCTGAGATGGTCTTGATGATCGCCGGCAGCTTGAGCCCCTCGAGCGTCGGCACATCGGAGGGGATCACCCGAAGCACCAGCGCCAGTGAGCCTCTCTGGCGGTAGACGTTGACGCGAAAGCGCGCGACGCCGGCCAACATGTACGAGGTGTCGTATTCTTGCAGCTTGTCGATCTGCGTCTGCACCAGGGAGTCGGGGATGACATTGAGCGCGAGCTGCCGGGTATGCGTCGGCAACAGCTTGTCGCCTTTGATCGGTCGCAGCACACCGCCGACTCGAAAGGTGGGCGGGTCTCCCGGCCGAAAATGAATATCGGAGGCCCCGTTCTGCACGCCGTACGTCAACACCTTGTTCATCGTGGCTGTGTCCACAAAACCCCTGAGCGAAGAACCGGGCTGAGTGTCGTCTTCTCGACCTGAGAAACCAAGTCACATTGATGGCTCGCTTTGCCCACATTTGTGTACGGTGCGCACCCGCATGCGCGCACTGGCGATGGTTTGGGTGGTGAGTCTTCTCGGCACTGGCTGCAGCCTCGACCGAATCATTCTCGACGGCACGCTCGAGTCGAACCGCAAGGCCGCGAGCACCTTCGATACCTTGAGTGATCTCGAGGTCGCCAAGCTCGCCGCGGCGTCGAGCCTGGTGCAGCTCGAGGGCATGCAGCGCCTGGCTCCCGACAACGAAGACGGGCTCTACCTGCTCACCAACGGCTGGGCCTCGTACGGCTCGGCCTTCATCGAAGACGACTGGGAGCAAGCCTTCGACCGCGGTGATGACGACGCCGAGGCCGCGGCGGCCAAGCGGGCCCGCGAAGCGTACGAGCGGGCAGTGCGGTTCGGCACGATGCTCTTCGAGCAGAAGAAGCCGGGCTTCGTGGCGGCCACCAGAAACTACGATTCGATCAAGGCGTACCTGTCGACCTGGGAGAAACGCGATGCAGAGCCCCTGCTGTGGCTCGGCGCGGCCTGGCTCTCGCGGGTCGGCGTGGCGTCAGATGACTCGGCGCTGGTCTGCGAGCTGTTCGTCGGCGTGGCGTTGATCGAGCGCAGCGTCGAGCTCGACCCGTCGCTCTCGTATGCGATCGGAGTGACGATACTCGGCGCGTACCATGCGCGAGCCCCCGACGCTGAGCTCGGCGAGGCCAAGGCGCTGTTCGAGAAGGCGATCGCGATGACCGGGCGCAAGTCGCTCACCTCGCAGGTGATGATGGCGCAGAACTACGCGTGCATGGCGCATGACGAGCCGTTGTACCGGGCGCTGCTGACCGAGGTGCTGGCCGCGCCTGATCAGATATTGCCCGAGCAGCGGCTCGAGAACGTCATCGCCAAGCGCAAGGCCCAGCGCTACCTGGGTGCGCCGCGCCTGGCCCGCTGCGGGTTCTCCACCAAATGAAGGGCTCCCTGATGATTCTCGCTCCGTTGCTGTTGAGCTCGCTCGTGTTCGCGGCCGAGCCGACGACATTGAAGGTCGGTTCGCTGGCTCCGCGCGAGTCTCCGTGGGGCAACGTGCTGCGGGTGTGGGTGAAAGCGGTCAAAGAGAAGACCAAGGGCGAGGTCGTGCTCGAGCTGTATTGGAACGCGACGCAGGGTGACGAAGCCGCGCAGATGTCGAAGATGAAGACCGGTCAGCTCGACGGCGCCATCGTCACCGCGGTCGGCCTCTCGGTCGTCGACGCCAACGTGAACGTGCTGCAGCTGCCCGGGGTGTACGGTGGGTGGGAGAAGCTCGACGTCGTTCGCGAGCACTTGCGGCCGCGCTTCGAGAAGTCGTTTCAGGCGGCGGGTTTCGAGCTGGCCGGCTGGGGCGACATCGGGCTCGACCGGTTCATGTCGAAGGGCTTCGCGGTCAAAGCGCCTGGCGACTTGAAGGGCAAGCGGCCGTGGGTCTGGCGAGAAGACCCGATTCTCCCCGCGGTGTACGCCGCCGCCGGAGTCGTGCCGGTGCCCACCAGCGTGCCCGAGGCGCTGCCTGAGCTGTCGACGGGCAACGTGAATGTGATGAGCATCTCGCCGCTGGGGTCTGAGCAGCTGCAGTGGTCGAGCCGGTTGGACACGATGAACACGATGGTGGTGGCTCCGAACATCGGAGGCATGGTGCTCTCGAAGGCCAAGCTCGACGCGCTCAAGCCTGAGCACCGGGCGATCGTGCTCGAGACCGCGAAGGTGGCGTGCAAAGCGCTGACCGATCGCATTCGCGCCGAAGACGCGGCGGCGTTCGAGCGGCTCAAGAAGCGCATGACCGTGGTCGAGCCCTCGGCCGAAGAGCTCACCGCGTGGAAGAAGCTGTTCAAAGAGGCCCGTGAGCGGCTCGCGAAGGGCACCTTCACGCCCGAGGTGATGACCGACGTCGAGAAGCTGACCCGCGACTGAAGATGATGAAGCGCCTCGACGCATGGTGGTCGGCCGTCGAGGTGGCGCTGGTGGTCTTCGTGACCGCGCTGCTGGCGGGCTCGCTGGTGCTCTGGGTGTGCCTCAAGGGGCTCTCGTCGCGCACGACTGACACCTTCGTTGCGGGGCTCGTGTTTCGTGCGCTGGTGGGCATGCTGGTGGTGGGCGGGCTGACGCACCGGTTCGGCCGGCGGCCGTGGCTCACCACGCTGAGCTGCGCGGTGGGCATCACGACGAGCTGGCTCTGGCGCGACGTCGGCGTCGAGTGGGCCACGAACGTGCTCGGCTGGTTGCAAGACGGCTCGACCTTGACGTTGTTCGGAGGGCTCCGCGGGTTTGGCACCCGGCTCACGCTGTGGTTGGCGCTGCTCGGAGCGTCGTTGGCGACGGCGAGTGGCCGGCATGTGTCGATTGACGTGGCGAAGAGCGCGCTGGGTGAGGCAGCGAGAGCGCCCCTGGCACGGCTCGGGGGGGTGGTCGCGGCGGCGGTGTGCTTGGTGAGCGCGTGGGGGTTCTTTGATTTCACCGCCGTCGATGCGTTCGCCGCGGCGCCGGGGTCGAGCGCGAGCAGCAAGGTCGCGACGGTGGTCGGCGGAGTTTCCCGTCACACCTCGTTCGTCGTGCGGCAACTGACGAGCGACGTTCAAGTGATGCCATCTGTGCTCTCGGGCACGAGCTGGAGCACCCTGCCCGACCTGCTCATCGCCACGCCGGGAGAAGCGACGCGCGGGCTGCTGGTGAAGACGATGAACCTGATCGTGCCGCTGGGGTTGCTGCTCATCGCGCTGCGATTTCTTCTCTGGGTGCTCATGGGCCCCGGCGAAGAGCCCCCTCCGGTCATTCTGAGCGAAGGCCAACGGCCGCAGTCGAAGCACGGCACCTCGTCATGAAGGCCCGCACCACTGCCCTGACCAGCATCGGTGCCGTCACCTCCGCCGCGACCTGGGCTGGCGGCTGGCCCGCGGGCCTCGTCACACTTGGCGCCCTCTTCGGAGTCCCCCTCTTCGCGGTGCTCGCAGGCGCCGCCGCGCTGGCCTGGTCAATTCAAGGCAGCCCACTCAACCGCCTGGCGCCCAAAGTGCTCGACGAGCAGTTCGCCGGCTCCCCCGTCCTCGTCACGATTCCCCTCTTCACGGCGCTCGGGTACGTGCTGGCCGAGTCACAAGCGCCCAAGCGAATCGTCGAAGCCTCGCGCTCCATCTTCGGTTGGCTCCCCGGAGGCCTCGCCCTCGTCTGCCTCGCCGCCAGCGCCTTCTTCACCACCCTCACCGGAGGCAGCGGAGTCACCATCGTCGCGGTCGGAGGGCTCCTGCTGCCGACGCTGCGGGCGCAAGGCTACTCAGAGAAGTTCTCACTCGGCCTGGTGACAACGGGCGGTTCACTCGGGCTGCTGCTCCCGCCGTCGTTGCCGATACTCGTCTACGCGCTGGTCGCGGGGCTCGACTTCAACGTGGCGTTTCTCGCGGGGCTCTTGCCGGGAGCGTTGGTGCTGGTGGTGCTCGGCCTCTACTCAGCGTGGGTGGCCCGGCGTGAGGGCGTTCGCCGTGACGCGTTCGAGCCGCGCAAAGCCCTCTCGGCGCTCTGGTTGGTGAAGTGGGAGCTCGGCACGCCCATTCTCATTCTCGGTGGGCTCGGCACCTCGCTGACGACCCTCGATGAGAGCGCGGCGCTGGCGCTGATCTACACAGTCGGCGTCTCGCTCTTCATTCACCGCGACCTGAAGTGGCGCGACCTGCCGCGAATTCTGCAACAGGCCATCTCGCTCGCCGGAGCGGTGATGTTGATTCTGATGATGGCCAACGCGCTGATGAACTTCGTGATTGATCAGCAAGTGCCCGCGCGAGTGCTCGAGGCGTTGCTGCAAGTCGGGTTGACCGAGCGCTGGCAGTTTCTGGTGGTCCTAAACCTCTTCTTGCTGATCATCGGCATGGTGATGGACGGGTT
Organism: Archangium sp.; assembly: GCA_031367385.1. Lineage (GTDB taxonomy): Bacteria > Myxococcota > Myxococcia > Myxococcales > Myxococcaceae > JAEUJT01. The sequence continues at coordinate 25,743 of JANLPS010000441.1, forward strand.
CTCGGCGTTGATCGTCGCGGTGCCGCTGGTGTTGCCGTTCGCGGCGCGCTTTGGGCTGCACCCATTTCACCTGGCAATGATGGTGATCTTGAACCTCGAGCTGGCCTTTTGCGCTCCGCCGCTGGGGCTGAACCTGTTCATCGCCAGCTTTCGGTTTCGGCTGCCGGTGGCCTCGCTCTACCGCGCGGTACTGCCATTCGTGGCGTTGCTCGCGTTGTGCCTGGGCGGAGTGATGGCCGTGCCGTGGCTGTCGACCAGACTCGTTCAACCGAGCATCGATGCGGCGAGGGCGCAGGCGGCGGCGCTGAACGTGCCTCCGCGCGACGCGTGGAACATGGAGTGCGTGCAGCAAGACCCGCTGACACCGAGGCCGTGTACCGAGGCTGAACGGTCGCAGTACGCAGAGCCCGATGCCGGCACCGACGACGACGCCGCCCTGTTGAGAGAAATGCTCCAGTAACCGCCAACCCCCGTTCACTGAGCGGAGCCAAAAGGCGACGTCGAAGGACCCCTGCCCCCCCGGACCCGACCGCGCAACCCCTTGAAACAGGCCCTGGCGACCCCCTTCCGAGCCCAAATCGCACTCAAACTGGCCCCCCACCCACCCCTTCGAGACCGATTTGGCCCGAAAGTGACCACCCCACCGTCGTTTGGCGCCCAAATTGGCCAGAAACTGGCCCCCCCACCGTGCTTTTGCGCCCAAATTGGCCAGAAACCGGCCCCCCCGAGGGCAACAGAATCAACCAGGCGCCGCGGCTGCCGCTCGACCCCGGCGTTCGACCCAGCCACGCAACCACAACGCCGGCCGCTCGACCGCCCAGTGCAACCCGAGCCCCACCACCAGCGCGACGGCCGGGTACGTCACCCACGCCACCGCGTCATGAGAGCCGAGCCACTCGCCGGCCCAGTCGTGCACGAGGTGAAACGCAATCTTGTGCGTCAAATACAAGCTGTACGAGATCGCCGCGATGCCCCCGGCACCTGGCACCCACAGCCGATTCACCCACGCCCGCTCACTGCACGCCGACGCGACCAAGCACCCCATCGCGAGCGCCAGTACCGGGTACCCCACCACAGCGGCTCCTGCAGACGGAGCCTCCCAGAACACCGCCGCCGTCACCGCCGCGAACAGCACCGCCGCGCCGAACAGCACTCGCGGCCTGGCCATCAAGGCCGCCCACGTCTTCACCGAATACCGCTCGATCACCGCCAGTGTCACCCCCGCCACCAACCCATCGAGCCTGCACGGAGTCGGGTAATAGATCCGCTCCAGGTACTTCTTGCCGAGGTCGCGCTCCTCGAGGCCCGCGAGCAGGTCGAACCAGACATGCGCCCGCCAGGCCATGCCGCCGAAGACCAGCACCGCGAGCACCACCATCGTGGCCGCCCGCGACGGTCGCCGGGTCAGCGCAAACGCGATCATCGGAAACAGCAGATAAAAATGCTCCTCCACGCACAGCGACCACACATGCGAGAACGCCTTGCCGCCGCGCGCATCGATGAACAGATTCTCGGTGAAGGTCAGAAACTGCCAGAGCGGCTGAATTTGAGGCCGTTCACGGCACTGCGGCACCGCGAAGTACGCCGCGACCACCACTGCATACGCGGGCACGATTCGAAATAACCGGCGGCGATAGAAGGCGCCGACCCCGCTCCCGGCCAGCCACTGTCGGCCGATCAAAAACCCGCTGAGCACGAAGAAGAGATCAACGCCGACCCAGCCCCACTCGGTCAGCCCGAGCAGCGGCACTCCCAACGACATGGTCTGCGCGTGAAAGGCCATCACCCACAGAATCGCGACCGCGCGCAGCACGTCGAGCCCCGCGAAGCGCACCCTGCTACCTCCACGTGTCGCGACGATGAACGTTGAAGGCACCACTTGACCGAAGCGCGCGAGTCACCAGGCGATGCCCAGGCAAAAGTTGCGTCCGTTGTCATCGCAGTCGACCAGCGTGGTGGTGATCTGCACGTTGCAGGGCAAACCCAGCCCGACCTTCACCACGCCGCTCTGAACGCTCGGCCCCAGAACATCGCCGGAGTAGCGAAGCTCGGCGCTGCGCTCGCTCTCGCGTTCGACCTTCCTCGTCCCAAAACTGTAGGTGATGTCATAGGCGACTGCTGCGTAGGCGAGCATGCGATGAACGTTTGCTCCGTTCAGGGTCTGCATCAGCTGCCCCGGCGGCGATTCGAGAAACGACCGGGTGCCGACGTCGCCGACTGATTCGAGCACCGGGTGCAGCTGCTCACCACCGGCGAGCCGATGCTCGACCAGCACCTGGGTCAACGCCAGAAAATCGGCCCCGGGGTATTTCAAGAACGGAATAACGCGTTTGGGGAAGTGCCCCCGGGCCCGCAGCTCGGCGATTGGCGTATCACCCAGCGACCTCGCCACCACCTGCATGAGCGCCGAGAAGACGAAGCCGCTGATCCGCTCATCGGGCGTCGCCAGCTCGCGTCGTCGCTTGAGTCGCTCCAGAGTGTCCATGGTGGCGCCGTGCAGCGTGACCGAAGCCTTGCCGATTGTCGCCCCCTTCGTGCGGTGACCCCACCTGCGCTCATTTCTAGAAGCTCCTTCGCGCAGCGGAGCTCGACCGCCGATTACCTCGCGAGCTCTGACGTCGTCGTCCCATCGTCTTTCGTGCCCATCGGCTGGCTCAGGCTCGAGCTCACCTGCGCGGCGGTCAACCCGGGGTTCGAGAGCATCGCCTCGGCGACTTCCTTCGCGAGCGCCAACCGGCCCTGCGTGTGGTCGAGCAATCGGGCATCGAGCCGCGCGAGCTGCCCCTTGACCATCGCCGCGCTCGGAGTGCGCCTCGCCAGATCTCGCTCGCACAACCCCAAGACAATCGCGTCGAGCTCCGGCGGGCACTCCGGTCGCAACCGGCTCGGCGGCTCAATCACCCGCTCGAGCGTCGCCGTCATTCGTTCAAGCTCACCCTCGGCTTGAAAGAGCCGCACGTTGGTGAGCAGCTCGTACAGCGTGACGCCGAGCGCGAACAAATCGGCCCGCGCATCATACGGCTGCCCCCGAAGCTGTTCGGGCGAGGTGTAGCCGAGCTTGCCGCGCACCACTCCGGTTCGAGTCGTCGACTCGGCCTGATCACTTCGCGCGATGCCGAAGTCGGCCAGCTTCACCTCGCCGATACGGCTCACCATGATGTTTGGAGGGTTCAAATCGCGGTGCACCAGATTCAGCGGCACGCCATTCGTACCCACGCGCCCATGAATGTACTCGAGCGCCTCGGCCACCGCGTAGGCCACCCACACCACAGCGTTGATCGACAACACCCGGTTCTTCGCACGCAGCGCCGCGAGCAACCGGCTGGCCGGCATGCCGTCGATGAACTCCATCGCGAGAAAATAGGTCGCCCCGTCAGAGCCGAAGTCGAGCACCTGCACGATGTTTGGGTGGGCCAGCGTGGCGCCCAGCTCGGCCTCGCGCCGAAACAGGCTCACCCACTGCGGGTTCTCGGCGAAGCTGGGCAGAATGCGCTTCACCGCGACCTTGCGCTCGAAGCCGCCCTCGGGGCTGTAGGTCGCGTGAAACACCTCGGCCATGCCGCCCGCGCCCAGGCGCTCTCCGAGAATGTATTTGCCCAGCAGGTCTTTCTGCCGCGACTCGACGACGAGCTGCCGCACCCGCTCGACCAGCACCGTCATGCAGATGGCCAGCCCCACCATGGTGAAGCTGACCAGCAGGTACGGCACCAACAACACCCGCGGGTAGGTCACCAGCGTCAGCCCGAGCTGCGCCGAGACCCAGGTCGCGACGATCACCGGGCGAGACATCGAGAGGGTCGACATCGCCACCAGCCCCAGCATCAAGGCGATGTTGCCGGGCACCACGATCATCCAGTCAGCTGCCGCCTGCCCCTGAAACCACTGAATCGCCACCACCAATGGCACGTCGAGCACCGCCGTCGCATAGGCAGGCCAAAAGGCCTTGGTCTTGCGAACGACCACCGCCAAGATCACCGCGGCGACCAGATACAGCGAGCCACCGACGATCGACGGCCGGGTATCGATGCCCTGGGCGGGTATGAGCGCCATCGCCAACACCGACGCCACCCCGACGATCAAGCGCACCACCGACATTCGAGCAATGGTGCGCAGCTGCTCGTTGCGTACGACCAACGCGAGCGCGCCGCGCGCAGCAGAATTCAGGGGCCGAGGGGTCAGCACGACGCCAGACCTTAGCCTCGATTAGAGAGCGGCCGCAGTCTTCGTCGCAGGGGTGGGGTGCTCTGCGCGGTACTTCGTGTACCACCCATCGGGGTCACCCAGAATCGGGCGCACCACGGTGCCCTGCAGGTCGACTCCCGCGGTCAAGGCGCGAACCTTCACCAGCAACGCGCCCCACGGGTAGAGTTTGCCGGCCTGGGCCGCCGACTCGCCGCTCTCAGAGAGGCGCAGGTCGCCGTCGATCTGCAGCTTCGACGAGTCGACCCGCAACTTGCGTATCTCGATGTCTTTCTCGTGCACGGTCAGCTCGGTCGCGAACCGAACGTTCGGTACGTCAGCGAAAGACTTCAGCGCCCCCGGCACCGGAGCGTTCGCCGCCACCATCGCCAACACCGGCTGCAGGTTCGAGAAGGTCATCGACATCTTGGTCGCCCACTTCACCGCGCCCTTCGGAGCGGCAGTGCACGGGTCGGCGGCGAGCTTGACCCACACATCGCGGTACACCGCGCCGTCGGCCCACACGCCGATGTCGTTGAGCCCGATGGTGCTGCCCGAGATGTCCATCGCGCCGGTGTCGATGTTGACGTCGTTGATCTGCCCATGCACCGTGGCGTGCCCGGTCACGGTGGCGCTGCGGTTCTTGAGCGCCATCTGGTTGCCCTCGAGGTCGAAGGCGCCCTTGCCGTGGTGGGTGCGGGTCGACAGGCTGAATTTACCGGTCAGCACGCCGCCGCCACTGGTGATGTGCATGCCCGTGCCCTCGGGGATGAAGCTGTTGAGCACCCTCAAGTCATGCAACTGACCCCGCTCGAGCGCGAGGTCGAGGTTCGCGTACGAGATCTTGAGCAGCTGCGCAGCGGTCGAGCCCTCGATGTCGAGGTTCGTGGCGGTGAACGCCTTCTTGCTGTCTTTGCGCTGAATGCCGACCAGCTCGGGCACGCGTACGTTGAAGAAGGTCGTGCCTTTCTTCACCTCGCCGCGAATCGCCGCTCTGCCAGCCAGCTCGAAGAAGGGCAGCTGCATCACCACCCGCGAGGTGTCGAAGGCCACGGTGCTGCCGTCTTGAAACGCGCCATCGCGAAGGCTCAGGTCGAGGGTGACCTTGCCGCTGCCTTCTTGAAGGATCAGGTCGGGGTCGTGAATCATCGAGTTGATGAACCCGATGTTCTGGGTCTGCGCCTGCATGGCGATCGACGCGGTGATGCCGTTGAGCATCTTCTCGGTGTCGACCTTCACCAACGAGACCTCGTCGAGGCTGGCCTTGAGCACTAACGACGAAATCTTCACCATCGGCTTGCCGGCACGGGTCAGCTGCAAGGCCACGTTGTTGAGCTCGACCCCCGGCACTTCGACGAACTTGAACGCCTCGAACTCGAACGAGCCATCGACGTCGATGCGCCCGTCGAACTTCATCTCGTTGATCCACACCTCCGAGAGGTTGGTCACGTGCAGCGACCCGAGCCTGACCCGCAGCGGCTTGGCCGGCGGCGGTACGGGCGAGAGCGCGATCGAGTCGTACCCGGGTATCGGCGGCATCAACGCTGCCGTCTCGGGCTTGATCTTCTCGTCGTCGAGCCGCTCGCGGAGCCTGAAGACCAGCCCCTCGCCCTTGAGGTTGGTCGCGTAGAACGTGTTGTTCAGCAACGTCCACGGGTAGATGTCGCCCGAGGCGACGTCGGCACTGATGTAGACCTGAACCGCCGGGTCTTGAACCGAGATTCGAAGGTCTTCGGCGACGATGTGAAACGGCACCAGCGAGTACGCGCGCGAGTAGCGCAGCTGCACGATGTCGGGCGCCATCATCATCAGCTTGCCGGCGTACGGCGTCATCAAGAAGCCGTTGACCCCCACGTAGTACACCAGGGTCACCCCCAGGCAGATTTTGAAAACGAGGCTGATCAGTCTGCGCATGCGCGGGGTAACTTCATGAAGTGAGCCAGGTGTTTGGCCACGTTTTGGCCCCAATTCCTACGCCGAAACGCCCCTGTGTGCGCCTTCGCCACAACGAGGCCCGCGCCTCCAGGTGAATCGGCAGAATTTTGCGACCAGACTGCCACGCAAACGGTTTGGCCCTGAGCGTTGAACCTGGCGTCGGCGAAGGCACGTTTCCCTCGCAAGGGCGGGGGCTTGCACGGGCGATATCGTTCGATGCCGCTTCGGCGCGACGAATGCAGAGCGTGCTCGCATGAAGACCCCCGCGCTCGACCAACTGATCCGCTCCTCGGCTCGCATGCCGGGCGTGATCTCCTTCGGTGGCGGCATGCCCGCGAGCTCCACGTTTCCCAAGACCGGGCTCGCCAACGCGGCCACCCACGCCATTCTCGAGATGCAGGAGGCCCTGCAGTACGACTGGCCAGAAGGCCGCCGGCCGCTTCGAGACCACATCGCCGCCCGGTTGCGCGCTCGCGGCGCCGACGTCGACGCCGACGACGTGCTCATCACCAACGGCGGCCAAGATGCCCTGGCCCTGGTGCTCGACCTGCTGGCGCCCAAAGCCGTGCAGGTCGACGCCGAGACGTATTCGGGAGCGCTCGACGTGATGAAGCGCCACGGCTGCGAGGCCATCGCCGGCCACCGTTTGCCGATGCGGTACGCAATGCCCGCCTTGCAAAACCCCCGCGGCCTCACCGCGACGGCCGAGCAACGCGCCGATATTCTGGAGTCTGACTTCGTCATCGAAGACGACGCGTACGCCGACCTGCTGTTCGACCAAACCGCCCCCCGGCCGCTGCTCGCCGACGCGCGCAACCAGGTCTTTCACGTCGGCACGTTCTCGAAGGTGCTCTCGCCTGGGTTGCGGGTGGGGTGGCTGGTGCCTCCGCGCGAGTTTCTGCGGGCGGCCCGAGAGCTCAAGTCGAGCCGCGATTTGCAGACGAGCGGGCTCTGCCAGGCCCTCGTCGAGCAGTTGCTCGGCTCGCCCCGGTTCAATGAGCGCTTGGCCTCGCTGCGCACGCACTATCGACAACGCGCCGAGCTGTTGCTGAGCCACTTGCCCCGCCTGCACAACGTTCGCTTCACCATGCCGAGCGGCGGCTTCACGGTGTGGGTCGAGACCAACGACTGCTACGCGAGTGACGAAGCCTTGTTGAGCGCTGCGGTGAAGAACGGCGTGGCCTTCGACCCCGGGTGCTTGTTTCGAGTCAACACCAAACGAGGCCAGCCCGCAGCGATGCGACTGGCGTTCTCGTCGGTCGATGAAGCCGCGATCGCGACCGGCATCGAGCGCCTTCAAAAAACCCTTCACGAGGCGAGCGCGAAACGCCACCGCCAGGCCGCCTGAAGAAAGAAAAGAGAGAGCACCATGAAACGTGGAATTGGATTGATGTGCTTGTCGGGGTTGGTCGGGTTGTTTCTCACCGCGCAACAGCGCAATGACCACCCGGCGTCGACCTTGGTGGCCGAGCCGATGGGTACCGTCATCGCGCAGAACGCCGGGCAAGGAGGTGGCCCGAGCTCCAGCATGGGCGGCGGCCCCGGCAACGTTCGCCCGGGTGCGGGCGGTGGCGTGGGCCCGGTCGGCGGCGGCCCGGGCGGCATCGGCGGAGGCAATGGAGGTTCGGGTGGCGGCACCGCGCTCCCCAACGGCGGTCTCGGCGGCGGCACCGGCACGCTCCCGGGCGGGGGGTACGGCGGGGGCAGCAATGGCACGCTCCCCGGCGGTGGCTCGGGCGGGGGCAATGGCATGCCTGGCGGGGGCTCCGGCGGCGGGGGCGCGGGCCCTCTGCCCGGCGGCTTCGGCGGCGGCGCGCCAGGCATCAAGTAGAAACAAAAAGGGCCCGGTCCCCCGACCGAGCCCTTCTCATTCACCGCACTGACGGTGACTTAGTTCTCGGCTGCTCGCACGTTCTGCGCCTGCAGACCCTTGGGGCCCTTCGCAAGCTCGAACTGCACTTTCTGCCCTTCAGCCAGGGTTCGAAACCCGTCCATCTGAATCGACGTGTGGTGGCAGAAAACGTCTTCGCCGCCGCCGTCTTGAACGATGAACCCAAAGCCCTTCGCGTCGTTGAACCACTTCACAGTACCAATTGCCATGTGACGTACGTCTTTCGTTGCGGGTCGGAATGTCAGTTGGGGCCCCGCCTTCTCCCGACCGACGGCGCGCACCGTAGCGCCAGCGAAAAGCCGTCGTCCATTGCAAGACGCAACTATTTCTCAGAATTCGATACGGCCAGGTGTCAGCGAATGCCCAAGACGTCGCGCACCACCCGGGCGATGCCTCCGCCCGAGGTGGAGGTTTCTGGCAACACCGAAGTCGCCGCGCGCTTCACGGCCTCGGGCGCCTGCCCCATCGCGAAGGAGCGGCCCGCCGCTTCGAACATCGGCAGATCATTGAGCCAGTCACCCACCGCGACCGTGTCTGCCATCGCGACGCCCGAGTGCTCGGCGATGAAGCGCAGGGCCGTGCCTTTCGAGACCCCAACCGACCGCGCGATCAACCCCCAGGCGCCGTCATGCATTTGAAATGAGAGCACCTGCGCGTGCTCCGCGAGCTCGGCGCGAATCGAATCGCTGGTGCCGCGAATCTGCTGCTCGGTGCCGACCGAGACCACGGCGGTGACTCCGGTCGCGCCGCGGGCCCAGGCGCCGTGCTCGAACACGCTGTCGACTTGCTGCAGCTGCTCAGACCACCCGCGCACGGAGGGCAAGTGCCCCGCGCCCGCGTCGTCGTGCACCACGGTGTCGCCCACGAAGAGAAAGGTCGAGGCCTGGGCGCGCGCGAAGAGTTGCTGCAGCTGCACAGCGGCGGGCCCGGCGATGGTGCGATGCAACAAGCTCTCTTGGGTCGTCGCGTGAACGATGTGCGCACCGTCGGCGCAGCCTAAGGGGCCGTCGAGGCCGAGGGCTCTGGCGGCGGCACGGGTCCCGGCGATCAAACGGCCGGTGAGAATGGTGACGGTGACGCCGGCTTCACGCGCGGCTCGCAGGGCCTTCACGTCGGCCTCGTGCGGCACGCCCGTGCGCGACAGCAAGGTGCCGTCGAGGTCGACCGCGAGCAGCGTGCGGCCGCTCAAATCTCGAGCAACAGACGTTGCGGGTCTTCGATGCAGTCTTTGATGCGAACCAAGAACTGCACCGCTTCACGGCCATCGATGAGCCGGTGGTCGTAGCTGAGCGCCAGGTACATGATCGGCCGAATCACGATCTGCCCGTCGCGCACCACCGCACGCTCGACGATGTTGTGCATGCCCAAGATGCCGGTCTGCGGAGGGTTCAAAATCGGCGTCGACAACATCGAGCCGAAGATGCCGCCGTTCGAGACGGTGAAGGTGCCGCCCTGCAGTTCTTCGAGCTTGATCTTGTCGGCCTTGGCGCGCACGCCCAGGTCGGCGATGACTTTCTCGAGCTCGGCCATCGACTTCTGATCGGCGTCGCGAATCACCGGCACCACCAGGCCCCGGCTGCCCGACACCGCCACGCCGATGTCGTAGTAGTGGTGAAAGACCACGTCGGTGCCGTCGAGCGACGCATTCACCGCGGGGAAGGTTTTGAGCGCCTCGAGCGCGGCCTTCACGAAGAAGCTCATGAAGCCCAGCTTGATGCCGTGCTTCTTCTCGAACTTCTCGTTGTACTGCTTGCGAACCGACATCACGGCGCTCATGTCGACTTCGTTGAACGTCGTGAGAATCGCCGCGGTCGATTGGGCCTGCAGCAGCCGCTCGGCGACCCGCTTGCGCAGGGGTGTCATCGCCACCCGCTCTTCTCCTCGCGCGCCGCTGGGCACCGTCATCGGAGTCGATGGGCCCTTCGCCTCGGCGGTAGTCGCACGCACCACGTCGTCTTTCATCACCCGGCCATTCACGCCCGAGCCTTGAATCGAGGCCGGGTCGACGCCCTTGTCGGCCGCCATCGCGCGCGCCACCGGCGTGGGGGCAGGCCCCGCCGCGCCGTTCGCCGCCGCCTTGGGAGCCGCCTCAGCCGCAGCCGGTTTTGAAGCAGCCGCCGCTGGAGCCGCCGCCGCCGCCCCGCCGCCCGCTCCGGCCGCGATCGCGCCGAGGGTGTCGCCGATCTTCACCTTGCCGCCTTCAGCCACGGCGATTGACTCGATCTTGCCGGCTTGGGGCGCTTGCACGTCGATGGTGACCTTGTCGGTCTCGAGCACCGCCACGGCTTCGTCGGTCGCGACGCTGTCTCCCACTTTCTTGAGCCACTTGCCGATGACCGCTTCGGTGATCGACTCGCCCAAGGTGGGTACTTTGATTTCGACTGACATTTAGTTTTTGCCTCGTGAGACGGCTTCGTCGACGAGCAGCTTCTGCTCGTAGTCGTGCGTGGATTTGTACCCGGTCGCGGGGCTCGCGCTCTCGGGGCGGCCGACGTATTTCACCGTCAGCCGGTTCTTCAGCTCTGCGCTCAGCGCCATCAAGGGCTCCAGGAGATAGCGCCAGGCGCCGCTGTTTTTGGGCTCTTCTTGAACCCAGAACATCTCTTTGAGGCCCGGCATCGACTCGAGTGCGGCCTTCAATTCGGGCTCGGGCAGCGGGTAAAGCTGTTCGACGCGCACGATGGCGATGGTGAAGTCTTTGGCTGCATCACGGGCTTTGGCCAGGTCGAAGTACACCTTGCCGCTGCACAGCAGCAGGCGGGTGACCTTCGCCGGCACCACCGCTGGGTTCGGGTCGAGCAACACGCGCTTGTAGGTGCCGCTGGTGAATTCCTCCCACGGGCTGGTGGCTTCGGCCAGGCGCAGCAGACTCTTCGGCGTCATCACCACCAACGGCTTGCGAATCTTGCGAACGGCTTGTCGCCGCAGGAGGTGAAAGATCTGCGCCGCGGTGGTCGGGTAACAGACCTGCATGTTGTCTTCGGCGCACAGCTCCAAGAAGCGCTCGAGGCGCGCGCTCGAATGCTCGGGGCCCTGGCCCTCGTACCCGTGCGGCAACAGCAACGTCAGCCCGGTCAGCCGCCTCCACTTGTCTTCTGACGAGGCCAAGAACTGGTCGATCATCACCTGCGCGTTGTTGGCGAAGTCACCGAACTGGGCCTCCCACGCGACCAGCGCCTCGGGTGAATCGAGCGAGTACCCGTACTCGAAGGCCATGCACGCCATTTCGCTGAGCGGGCTGTTGATGATCATCGCCGGCCCTTGCCCAGGCTCGATCGCGCCGAGGGGGAAGACCTCTTCACCCGTCTTCACGTTGTGCAAGACCGCGTGCCGGTGCGCGAAGGTGCCGCGCTCGGTGTCTTGGCCGGTCACCCGCACCCGGTATTTTTCGGTCACCAGCGTCGCGTAGGCCAGCATCTCGCCCGCGCCCCAGTTGAGCTTCTCGTCACCGGCGATCATCTTGAGTCTCAGGTCGATGACGCTCTTCTGAATGTTCGGGTGCACCGCCCAACCTTCGGGCAGCGTCGCCAGCTTCTGCAGCAGCCCCTTGAGCTTCGCGAGCGGCACGCCGGTCTCGACCTGGGGCACGTCTTTGTCGTTGCCTCCGACGTAGTTGCGCCAGACACCCTGCAGGCTGCTCGGGTCTTTGACCGTGCTCTCGACCTTCGAACGGGCATGCGCCTCGGCGAAGCTCTTGAGGCTCTCGTCGTACATCGCCTTCGAGCCCTCGGCAGGCAACCGGTTCTCGGCCGCCAGCTGATCAGCGTAAATCTGCCGCACCGTCTTCTTGGCGCGAATCAGCTCGTACATCTTCGGCTGGGTGAACGCCGGCTCGTCGCCCTCGTTGTGCCCGTACTTGCGGTAGCACACCAGGTCGATGACCACGTCGGTGTGAAAGCGCTGCCGGTACTCGGTGGCGATTCGCATCACGTGCACGCAGGCTTCGACGTCGTCGCCGTTCACATGAAAAATGGGGATGTCGAGCATCGCCGCCTGGCCGGTGCAGTACAGGGGCGTGCGGCCTTGCTTGGCCTCGGTGGTGTACCCAATCTGGTTGTTGATGATCAGGTGCATCGTGCCGCCGGTGTCGTAGGCGTCGAGGCCCCCGAGGTTGAGCGTCTCAGGCACCAGCCCCTGGCCCGAGAACGCCGCGTCGCCGTGAATGACCAGCGGCACGATCGCGTGACGGGCCGCTGCTCCAGCGAGCGCTCGGTCTTGCTTGGCGCGCACCCGCCCCTCGACCACCGGGTGCACGAAGCCCAGGTGCGACGGGTTGAAGGCCATCGTCAGGTGAATGTTCTGCCCCGCCGCGGTCTTGAAATCGGTGGAGTACCCCATGTGGTACTTCACATCGCCGCGGTTCAGGTACTTGGTCGGGTCTGAGGGCCCGGCGATCTCGCTGAAGATCTCGTCGGCGGGTTTGCCGATGATGTTGGTGAGCACGTTGAGGCGGCCACGGTGGGCCATGCCCATTACGACCTCTTTGACCCCCAGCGTGCCACCGAGCTCGAGAAACTCGCTCAGCATCGCGATCTGTACTTCGCCGCCCTCGGCCGAGAAGCGCTTAACGCCCTGAAACTTGGTTTGAATCGTGGTCTCGAAGGTCTCCGCGTCGGTCAGCTTGCGCAGCATTCGCTTCTGCTCTTCCAACGTGAAGCTGGTGCGGTTGTCGGAGTGCTCCATGCGCTGCATCAGCCAGCGCCGACGCTCCGAGTCGTACATGTGAATGTACTCAACGCCGATGCGCTGGGTGTAGGTGGCGCGCAATCGCTTGAGCACTTGGCGCAGCGGCATTCGCGGCGCATCGAACGTGCCCTGCGCGTCGACCACCGTGTCGAGCTCGGTGTCAGAGAAGTGCACCTTGCTGACCAGGCCCAGGTCGGCCACGTGCTCGAGCGCCGGGCGGGGCACCCCGAGCGGGTCGAGCTGGGTCAGCAGGTGCCCCCGCAATCGAAAGCTGAACACCGTCTGGTCGAGCTTGCTCTGCAGCCCCATCGCCTCGGGGTTGACGGCCGGGGCCGCTTTGCCATTCGCACCATTTCGCACCGACGCCCGAGGCAGTTGGAGCCCATCGATGATAAGAGGTCGTCCGTCGCGCTGAACGGACCCGAACAGGTCTTTCCAGCTTGAGTCGACGCTCGAGGGGTCTTCGAGAAAGCGCGCGTATTGCGCTTCGATGAAGTCGATGTTGGCGCCAGTCAGGTAGGAGTCGGAAATCGGCATGGCTCAATCCTTTTATTCTGCGTTCGGCACGCGCTCCATGATTCGTTCAATCTGCGGTGCGCTTCTTTTCTTATCGAGCACCGCGGCTGCCGCTGGCCCGAACTTCTCAGAGGGAGGGTTCGTCGTAAGCGTTCAATATGGCCCGGGTTTTTGGGGCCTCGACAAGGCCCGGCTCAGCAATCAAGTCGGCCCTGACCTGGCCAATACCTTCATAACCGAGACCCAAAACACCCACACGGTGTCTCTGGGGCTGGCCTACAACATCTTGGGCCACGCCAGCGTCGGCGCCGATCTCACCGCCACCGGGTGGAACCTGACGCAAAGTAACCGCGGCGGAGCGGGCTTTCTCATCGGCAAAGTCGCCTGGCACCCGCTCCAACTGGTGTGGATGCAGAAAGAGCGTCGGCCCCTCTCGCTCGACGTGAGCCCCTGGTTCGGGTTGGGCTACGGCATCACCGGTCAGACGACGGGTTCTGACGGCTTGGTGTTCGAAACCGGGTTGAACGTCGACTACTTCTTCACCAGGTACTTCGGCATCGGCTTCTTCGCCCGCTTCGTCTTCTTGAGCTACGCCAATTTCTACCTCGACTACAACAACCGCTCGTTGCCGGGCAGCACCCTGCCGCTCAAAGACAGCAGCGGTGGCAACTTCATCAGCATCGGGTTCGCCATTCACTTTCGCGCGGGCGAATGAACGGGGCAGCTCTTCGCCGCCACCCGCCTATTAACTGAAGGCGAACCACACGGCGGCGAAGCCCAGGCTGACCGCCCCAACGAAAATGCCCCCGAACACGAGCCCCATCTTCCACCGGCTGTCGGCGAAGTCGCTGGTGCCGCTGCCCGAGGGTGGCTCGTCGTCGTTGCCGATTGCGTCGATCTCTTGAATCAGCGAGCGCTCGATCAGCGGCTCTTTGACGTCATCGAAGCTCATGCCGAAGCTGGTGCGGGTCGGGCTCACCACCAGCAGCTGCGGCTTCTTCGAGACGCGCGCGCCCACCCCGGTGAACAACGGCGGCATCGGCGGAGGAGGCCCCGCGTCGGCCGGCTTCTTCGGCGCTCCACCGGGGTCGGTGATGTCTTGATCATTCTGAAAGTCTTCGGGCGCCAGCACCGCGGTGTGCTCGAAAGCGAGCGCGGTCGGCGGCACCACCTGGCGCTTGCGGGTCTTCTCGCGCGACGCGTCGACGACCGTCTTGCCGTACACGACCTCGGCGAGCACCGCGTCTTCGGCCACTTTTTCTCGGTGAAAAGCGCGCGAGAGCAGATCAGCCAAATCTTTTTGGCCGACGTTGGGCGCATACCGCATGCGCATCGCCCGCAGCGCCGAGCCGAACTGGGCCGCGGTCGCGTAGCGATCTCTGGGGTCTTTCTTCAGCGCCTTCAAGATCACCGCGTCGACCTCGGGCGGCAAGCTCGAGTGGTGCATCGACGGAGCGTCCCACACCGGGTTGGCGGCCTTGCGCCATCGTTCAATCGGGTCGCCCTTCTGCGGCAGCGCATGCCAGGCGAGCAACTCCCAGAGCATCACGCCGCACGAGTAGAGGTCGGCGCGACCATCGACGATCTGCTTCTTGGCCTGCTCGGGCGACATGTAGGTCAGGTTGCCGATGACGACCCGCGGGGCGGTCTGTTCTTCTTTGAGCGTCGACTGCGCGGCGCCGAAGTCGATGATCTTCACCTCACCGCGATACGAGATGCACACGTTCGCGGGTGAGAGATCTCGATGCACCAACGCCAACGGGTTGTTGCGCTCGTCTTTCGCCTCGTGCGCGTACTGCAGGCCTTCGCACACCATCTCGCCAATCAACAAGATGATGCCCAGCGGCATCTCGACCTTGCGATCTCGCAGGCGCTTGGTGAAGCGGCTCACCGTCTTGCCCTGCACGTACTCCATCGAGAGGTAGTACTCCCCGTCGACGTCGCCCATCGCGTACACCCGCGCGATGTTGTTGTGCGAAAGCCGCACCACCACCTTGGCTTCATCGAGAAATCGGCCAACGAAGGCGCGGTTCGCCACCAGGTTCGGCAGCACCTTCTTCACCACGCAGGCCCGAGGCGGAGACACGCTCTCGCGCGCCAAAAACACTTCTCCCATGCCGCCGGCGCCGATTCGGCGAATCAGTTGATATCGACCGAAGGGCAACGGCGCCTCCGGCGTGGGCTCCTGCAACATGAGCGCAGCAGCTTGGGCGCGCGGCGGCACTGAGGCAACCGCTGGCGCCTCTCCTGACCGTCTGCCTTTCGCAGGGCTGTCGCTGTCTGCGTTCATCTCGGCACGCACCTATGCCTACACTGGTTCAGGGGGTTATCGACACTGTGCGTCACCGGTTGCGCGCGTTTTTAACCCGTTGATCTCACTCTGGGCGTGGTGCACCGACGTCGACCCAGGGTGGATCAGACGGCTTGACACCTCAGGCCCTCCACGGTGGAAGACGCGACATGAAATTGGCCACCCTGAAGACCTCCAGCCGTGATGGAGCCCTGCTGGTCGTCGCCCGCGACCTCTCGAAGTGGGCCCTGGCCACCGCGATCGCGCCGAGCCTGCAAGCCGCGCTCGATGACTGGCCCCACGCCGAGCCGAAGCTCAAGGCCCTCGCCGCGCAGCTCGAGGCGGGTACCGTGCCGTCAGAGCCGTTCGAAGTGAAGCGGCTCCACGCGCCCTTGCCGCGGGCCTACGAGTGGGTCGACGGCAGCGCGTATCTGAACCACGTGCTGCTGGTGCGAAAGGCGCGCAAGGCCGAGCCCCCGGCGACGCTGAAGACCGACCCGTTGGTGTACCAGGGCGGCAGCGGCGACTTTCTGTCGCCAACCGATGACATCGTGATTCGCGACGAGGCCTGGGGGTGCGATTTCGAGTCTGAGGTCGCGGTGATTCTGGGCGACGTGCCGATGGGGGTGGCGGCGGCCGATGCGGCGAAGCACGTGCGGCTGGTCATGCTCGTCAATGACGTGTCGCTGCGAAACCTGATCCCCGATGAGCTGGCGAAGAACTTCGGCTTCTTTCAGAGCAAGCCCGCGACTGGGTTTTCTCCAGTGGCGTGCACGCCTGACGAGCTCGGCGCGGCGTGGGCTGGCGGCCGGCTGCACCTGCGGGTGAAGACCACGCTCAATGGCGAAACGGTTGGCGACACCGACGCGGGCCCCGAGATGCACTTCAGCTTTTACGAGTTGATCGCGCACCTGACCAAGACGCGCAGGTTCACCGCCGGCACGATTCTCGGCAGCGGCACCGTCTCGAACGAAGACCGGGCCCGCGGCATCTCGTGTCTGGCCGAGCGCAGAATGATCGAGACCATCGAGCTCGGCGCGCCCAAGACCCCGTTCATGAAGCACGGAGACCGGGTCACCATTGAGAGCTTCGATGGCGGTGGCAAGAGCGTCTTCGGGCGCATTGATCAGCAGGTAAGGCTCGAGAAGGAGACCTGAGTCGCAACGTGTGCCAGCGGTACGCAGATATCCTCTGCATGGCTCGAACGCTCGCACTCGGTGACTGCATGCCGCAGGCCTTGACCATGCCCGCCCTGGGTACGGTCAAGATCGGCATCAGCGAGGCGACCCTGTTGCCCAAGGGAGCCAAAGAGTTGAGCACCTCGTCGAGCTGGGCGGAACGTACCACCCGCCTCGACCTCGACGGCGATGGCCGTGCCGACGTCGTGCGCATCGAGAGCCTCGATAAATCGGGGAAGCCGTGGCTGACTGAATTTCGCCAGGCCACCGGCGCGCTCGATGGCTTCAACATCGCCATCAAGCGTGGCCGAGTCGCCGACATCGCGGTGTACATCGGCGGCAAAGCAGAGACGCTCTCGTACAACAGCCGCCAGCGCCTCGGGCATTCGGTGAGCTCGACCGACACCAACCGCACC
>JANLPS010000134.1:0-30202 GCA_031367385.1 Archangium sp.
CCAAGGCATCGGCAAGGCGCATCGGGCGATCTCCTTACTTCGAGATCGCCGCACTATGATCCTCCCTACGGCCCGCACAACCGTTCCGTTATCTGATCGGCATTGGTGCTAGGCGGCGCGAGCCTCTGGTACGAACCCCTGCCGTTCCTTGACGAGCCGAGCCTCCGGTGGGCCGCGCTGGCAGTGACTCCGCTGGTATCGGGCGCAGTGCTCGGGCTGGTGGCGCTTCGGCAACGGCGCGACGACGAGGCCGTGGTACCGGGCGCCTGGTTCGCCAGCGGAGCCGTGTTCACGCTCGCCTACATGGTCGTGCGCGTCGTCGCCTTCTGGCACGTGCGGTGATCGATTAGATCTCGCTGGGCAGCTTCGTGCGCGTGACCTTCTTCTCGTTGAAGTTGGGAGCGCGAACGACCAACCCGTGCCCGCCGTGGCACATGCCCTGGTCCTCGGTCATGTGGCTGAACGAGACGACGACGATGTTGCCGCCGGCTGCGGCTCCAAGCACCCGCAGCTCTTCGATGAACGCCGCTTCGTCTTCTCGAAACGCAGAGACCGCCGTGAAGCGGCCCAACAGCTCGACGGTGTCATCAGTCGAAACGAGCTGACCATCTTTGAGCTCGACGCCTGAGGGCAGTGCCTCGACCAACACTACGACCTTCGAGCGATCGACCTTGGGCACCGTGTCTTCTTTCGCGGCCACCGGCTCGGGAGCGGCATCGAAGGCCTTGAGCCGCTCGAGCTCTTTGGTGCGAGCACTGGCTCGCAGCTCTTCAGCCCGCGAACTTGGCTTTTGCTTCAGCTGGGTCTCGAGCTCGGCGATTCGGGCCTGGCGTGCCTTGAGGTCGGTCTTCAGGTCGACGGCGGCAGTCGGCGCCGCGGGGTCTGAGGGCTTCGATGGCCCCATGATGTGCTTGAACGTGTCGATGACCTTGCGATCGCCAGCCGGGTTGGCGACCCCGAAGCTCGTGTAGCGCAGCGTCAGGTAGTTGATGTTGTCCTCCGCGTACACCGCGCCAGACACTCCGAGACAGACCACCAAACCGACGAGCCCGTTTTTCATGGGTGGGCAGCTATCAGCCTATCGAGGGCGCTTCAACCGCCCCCTGGTACGCTGGAACCCGATGGCCAACGACCGGGACCGTTGGAGCGAGCACCAACATCGCGTCTCCGGCCTCGTGATCTTGCAGACCTGCCTCTCGAGCGATCAGGCTTGCCTGCGAGAGCAGCGCAGATGGCAGCAGCGCTTCGAGCAACCGGTAGTGCGACTCCTGTGGAGAATGAATGCCGGTGAGCAGCCCGCTCACGACGCGCCGCCTGTGGCCCCCGTCGATCAGCAACGAGGTCGTGCCGTTGCCCGCGATCACCTCGTGCTCGCTGCTTTCGAGCGCCCGCATCACACTGGTGCCGACCGCGATGACGCGGTGATTCGAGGCCACCGCCGCGTTCACCGCCGCCGCCGTCACCGGGGGTATTTCGTAGCGCTCGGGCAAGGGCATGACGGCATCGAGCTTCGACTCGCCCGATGCGCTGAGCCCTGCGCCCTCGGTCAAGGCCACCACGCGCGCTCCGGCCTTTCGAAAACCGAGCAGGAGCTGCCAGGTCAGCGCGCGGCCCGCCGACACGTGCTCGGCCGCCCAGGGCCGTGAGGCGTAGATGTTCTGAAACGCCCACAGCGGCTCAGGGTCGGGCCGGTGCGCGTACTGCACGGGCGACCCTCGTTGGTACACCATTCGCCACACCGCATCGACCGGCGCCTCGAAGCGCAGTCGCAGCAGCCGAGGCGACTGCGGCGCGGTGGCGATGATTCGGGCCGACAACCCCCCGACGGTGAGCGCCTGCCCTTCGTGCACCTGCGGGGGCGCTGGCCGAAGCTCGGTGCGGGTTCGCCAATCGCCAGTGCCGAGCAAGACCGCGCTCCATTCATCGGCCCGCGGGTCGAACAGCCGTACTTCGAGCGCGTCGCCTTGGGCGGTCACGGCGCGCAGGGAGGCTGGAATGGTCGCGGCGTCGTTGACCACCACCACATCGCCAGCCCGCACGAAGCGTTCAATCGAGCCGAAAGGGCCGACCTCGATGGTCTCGCGCATCGAATCGACGGTGAGCAGCCGCACCTGGTCGCGGGGCACGCTGGTCATGCGCTGGGCTCCCACTTCGAGGCCGAGACCCGTGAGCCGCTGGCGACGCTGGGGTCTTCGAGCAGCCGGGCGATGCGCTTGGCCACCACCTGGGGCTCGGTCAACGTCGCGGGGTCGGCCTCGGGCATCGCGTCGTGGTGCATCTGCGTGCGCATCTCTCCCGGGTCGATGCAGAGCAGGCGTACGCCGGTGCCAGCGAGCTCGGCGGCCATCACGCGGGTCAGGTGATCGTGCGCCGCCTTCGACGCGCCGTAAGGGCCCCAGGTCGGGGAGGCCTCGACCGCCGCATCGGAGCTGATGTGCACGACCGTGCCCCGCTCGCGCATCACCATCGGGCCGACCAGTGCCTTGCTGAGCCGAAACGGGCCCACCACGTTGGTCTGCAGCACCGCCTCGAGGTCTTCGCAGTCGGTGTCGAGCAAGGGCCGCAGCGGCACCGGCCCCAGGGTGCTCGCGTTGTGCACCAGCAGGTCAATCGGCCCCACCAGCGCCTGGGCCTCGCCCGCGATGCGCCAGGTGGCGTCTTTGTCAGCGATGTCGGCCACGATGAAGTGGGCCCCGAGCTCGTCAGCGAGGGCTTTGAGCGGCTCGGGGTGACGAGCCACCAGCACCAACTTCACGTCTCGGGCGGCCAATTCACGGGCGAGGGCGGCGCCGAGCCCACGGCTTGCTCCGGTGATCAATGCGGTCTGTGTTTTCATGCCTCGTGTTGTAGCGCCGCTAGACAACACGTCAGAGGGCTTGCCAATGTATTGGCAGGAGGCTGATAGATGAGCACCCACAGCGAGCACCTCGCCGAGAACATCAAGCAACTTCGAACCGTTCGAGGCCTGTCACAGGCGCAGATGGCGAAGCTGGTCGGCATCCCCCGCACCACGTGGGGTCACCTCGAGTCATACGGCGCCAACCCGACCCTCGATGTGCTGCTGCGCGTCGCGGGGGCCCTGCACGTGCGGCTCGAAGAGCTGTTGGCCCCAGTGCGGCGGCCCGTTCGCCTGGTACGCGCAGCCGAGCTGCCCTCGCGCCGGCGCACAGAGGTGACGATTCGCTCGCTCCTGCCCGAGTCGATCGCGGAGATGGACCTGGAGCGAATGGTCTTCCCTCCCCGGGCGCGCTTGGTCGGCGTGCCGCACACGGAGGGGACGCGGGAGTACCTGACCTGCGAGCAGGGCCAGGTCGAGCTCGTGGTCGACGGCAACACCTTTCGCCTCGAGGTGGGTGACGTGGCGGTCTTTCGCGGCGACCAGAAGCACCAGTACGTCAACCCGGGCAGCGTCGAGGCGGTGGCCTACAGCGTGCTCTCGTTTCTGGGGTGAGGGAAAAGGGGACAGGCTGGTTTAGTTCGGTGGCGTGCCCCGTGAGCCTCGGGCGAACTAAACCAGCCTGTCCCCTTTTCGCCTGCGTCAGTGCGCGATGAGCGTCACGGTGAGCGATGACGGTGCATGGGTCGCGTCTTGCCGTTGCCAGAGCACCACGGCGGGCGTGGGCGTGCCGCACGCATGCGCGGTGATTGAGATCGGGGCCGTCTCCCAGGGTCGTGAATCGGTCACGTTCATCGGCAGCGCGGTGGTCGCTTCAGTCCACTGCGTGACGCCGCCATCACCGGGGGCGTTGCTGAAGCTGAACGCGAGCACGCTGGCGCAGGCTGGCACCTGGTACTGCACGGTGTACGAGACCGGGGTGTTGCCGTCGTTGCGAAAAGACAGCGTGCCGGTGCGCAAGCCCACGCCGAAGTCGACCGTTAGCGTGCCCCCGTCGCTGCACTGCTCACCAACGCCGAACCGAACGCAGGCCCGCGGCAGGGCCGCAATCGCGCGCCCCTGCATCGGCACCAGCGACGGCCCCACCGCCAGGGGCCCACTGACGACCTCGCCCATCACCGTGGGCGTGAACGTGACCTTCGCCACCGTCTGGTCGCCAGGCGCGAGCGTGGTGAGCGCATTCGTGACGCTGATGTTCACTCCCCCGTCGACCGACGCGATGACCACTGGCGCGCTGCTCACATTGAGCAGCAGAACCGACAATGTCTTCGACTCGCCGAGGTACACCTCCGCGAAATCGAGCGTCGACGGAGTCGCCACCAACGGCGCCGCGATGCCGGTGCCACTCAGCCCCAGCTCGAACGGCGCATCATTCGAGGCCAACGTCACCGTGCCGGTCACCCGCTGTTCAACGACGCTCGGCGTGAAGCGGAGCACCAACTCACCGGTCGCGCCCGCATCGACACCAATGGGGAAGGCGCTCTGAGTGCCGAAGACGCGATCACTGAATGTGGCCCCGGTCACGGTCAGCCCCGCCGTGCCCGAATTGCGAATCAATACATGGTGTTGCGCGGCGACGGCGATCGGCACCCGGCCGAAATCAAGGCTGGTTCTGGCGTTACCCTGGGCGTCGACCACCTCGAGCACCGCAAACCGGTTCGAGGTCGTCGGCTGTTGGCACGCGCAGGCAACCAGCACCAGGAGCGCGGCCGAGTGCCGGCTCATACGTGCTCAGACTTCGGCGCACGCACCATCAAGTCGAGCGCGGCCGCCTTCGCGCTCTTGCCCTCGAAGGCGATCAAATACACCTGCTCGCAAATCGGCATCTCGACCTTGAGCGAGAGCGACAAGTCGCGCGCGCTCTTGGCGGTCTTGACCCCTTCGGCGACCTGCTTCATCTCTGACAGAATCGACTCGAGCGAGCGGCCTTTGCCCAGCTCCATGCCCACCTTGCGGTTGCGTGACAGCTCTCCGGTGCAGGTCAGCACCAGGTCGCCCATGCCCGCCAGGCCCGACAGCGTGCCCGGCATGCCGCCCATCTTCACCGCGATGCGCGAAATCTCGGCCAAGCCTCGGGTGATGATGCCGGCGCGCGCGTTGTGACCCAGCCCCAGGCCGTCACCCATGCCAGCCGCGATGGCGATGACGTTCTTGAGCGCTCCACCGACCTGCACGCCGACCACGTCGGTCGAGGTGTACGAGCGAAACGAGTCGCTCTGAAACATCGCCTGAGCGCGCTTGGCGGTCTTTTCCCACCGAGAGGCGATGGTGACCACCGTGGGCATCTTGAGCACCATCTCCTTCGCGAATGACGGCCCCGAGAGCACCCCGATTTGCGGGTGGTACGACTCGGGCAGGCACTGCTCGAGCACCTCGGTCATGGTCGCGAGCGTCTCGTTCTCGATGCCCTTGGCGACCGAGATGATCGGCACGTGCTGCGGCAAGAGCTTCGCGCCCTTCGAAAGAAAGTCGCGGGTGGCCTGCGACGGAGTCGCCACTACGATGAGCTCGGCGTCACGCGCTGCGTCTTCGAGGTCGGTGGTGCCCCGAATCTTCGTCGGCAGCTTGAGGCCCGGCAGATACCCGACGTTCTCGTGCTCGGCGTTGAGCTGGGCGATCACCTTCGCGTCACGCCCCCACAGCACGACCTCGTCGAAGTTCGCGGTCAAGACGGTGGCGATGGCCGTGCCGAAGCTGCCCGCTCCAAATACGGTTGCTTTCTTCATTGCGTGTGCCCCTTGAAAAGAACTGCTTAGAGCCCCGTCACCAGGCCCAGCGAGATTGCCGGCATCGCCCGAGAATCTTCGGCCCGGCCGTGAACGTCGAAGCCCGCGCCGCAAATGAACGACGTCTTCTCAGACAGCGGTATCTCGGCGCCGCCACGCAGCACCACGTTGTGCCCGAGCACCAGTGACGACGGTACTCCGTTGAGCGGGTCGCTCGCGAAGGGCTCGGTATCGAAGGCGAGCAGGTAGCGCGCGTCGAAGAAGATGCGCGCCGCACGGGGGTGGCTGCCTTGAAACGAGAAGACGATGCCGGGAGCCAGGTTCCAATTTCGGTGGCCGGTGATCCACCGGGGGCCTTTGTTCTCGCGGGCCGCGCGCTGGTTGAAGAACGCGACTCCGGCCTCGAGCGAGGCAGCGAGGGCCCAGGAGTCATTGCCAGCAAGCTGATACTTGGCCTGAATGCGCGGCTCGTTCATCGCGCCGTAAAACGAGTCGAAGCCCACGCCGACGTCGAGCCGGTCGAGCACACCGATGTTCACTCGCAGGCTCAGCAGCGGGAAGCCCAACACCAGCGACTGGCCGCGCTTCCACTGGCCGAGGGCCGGGGCGCCAAACATGCTGGTTCGGTTCGGCGCCTCAACGACGCGGGGCCGGTCAGACACCATGGGCTGCGCCTCGGGGGGCACGTACATCGGCTTGCGCTCGGGCGCGCCTGGCACCGTGCCCGGGTTGGGAGGCGTGGTGTTCGCCGGTGGCGGCGTCGAGAGCGACTCGGGCGGCCTCGACCACTGCTCGTCAGGGGCCGTGGTCTGCGCCGGGGCGGCCGCCGCGCAGAGCATCGCCATCGCAAAAAAAGACCGGCTCATGAAGACCTGGAGTCTCGCATGAGCCGGCATTGGGTCGAAGCCTCTTCGCCTAAAGAATGATCAGAGCGACTTGAGGTACGAGACCAGGTCGAGCTTCTCGTCGCTGGTCAAGCCCGAGGTCGTGCCGTGGCGGTCGCCGTCGTTCTTGAACACGCGCTCTTCGAGCGTGGTCATCGAGCCGTCGTGCAGGTACGGGGCAGAGCGGCCGACGCCGAGCAGCGAGGGCACGTTGAAGCCAGCGCGGGCCACCGGGCCGTTGTCAGCGTTCTTGTCGTGCAGGTTCAAGGTGCCGACGTCGGCGAAGAGGTTGTTGGTCATCAACTCGCCGGTGTGGCAGGTCGCGCAGGCGGCCTTGTTCTCGAACAGCGCCTTGCCGCGCACCACGGCAGGGGAGGCGGCGTTCATACCGGTGGCGGCGACGGGCAGCTGATCGACCCACTTGTCGAGCTGGCCGGCCGCGGCGGTGGTCAAGCCTGAGCCGCCCATGCGCTCGGTGATCGTGTGCTTGTTGAAGGTGGTGAGGTCACTGAACTCGCCGCTCCAGTGGTACGGCGCGGTCGAGAGCAGGTGGCGGCCCGCGAGCGCCGGCGTCTGGCGCGGCCCATCGGGGAACTCCCAGACGTGACCGTCTTCACGGCCTTCGAGGTGGCAGGTGGCGCAGGCGACGTTGGTCGAGGCCGAGCTCATGCGGGTGTCGAGCGCGTCGAAGAACAACCGGCGACCCGCGGCCAGCTCGGGGCTCAAGGTGTCTTTGGCGACTTCGATCGACTTGCCATTGTTGACGACCCGGGCCGAAGCGCCCTGGCCCGAGGCCTCGAGGGTCTCGATGCGGTGATCGAACTGGCTGTAGACGTACGCCTTGGTGCCATCGCGGGTGAGCGCGATGCCGTCAGAGCCCGCGCCGACGTGCACGAGGCTGCGAACCGAGGTGCCGGTGCTGGCATACGTGGTGTCGTCGCCGGTGCGTCGGTAGGCCGGCAACACCGCGACGTTCGATGACTCGCGATTGACCACGAACAACCAGGTGCCGG
Organism: Archangium sp.; assembly: GCA_031367385.1. Classification (GTDB taxonomy): domain Bacteria; phylum Myxococcota; class Myxococcia; order Myxococcales; family Myxococcaceae; genus JAEUJT01. The sequence goes on from JANLPS010000134.1 coordinate 7,520, forward strand.
TGGGGTCGACCACGCCGACGGTCGGGCCTTGAATCGCATCTCCGCCGCCAGGGGTCGACGAAGCCAGAGTCGAGACCGGGTAGTCTTTGTCAGCCCCTGAGTTCGTGCCGCTCGAGAAGCAGCTGGTCAAGTCGTCGACCTGGGGGGTCACGGCGGTGCGCGTATCGACGGTCACGATACCCGCCGTGGCGACCGCGCCCACGTTGCAGGGGCCGCCCGCCGAGTAGTACCCGCCAGCCGATGAAGGTTTGCGGCCAATGGCGTCTTCACGGGCCCACACCACCGGGGCGAAGACGCGGTTGCCGTCGGGAGTGACGATCAAATCAGCGACCGCGCGCGGGTGAAAAGTGCTGAACGAGCTGCCATAGGTCGAAGACGGCGTCGAGCGCGAGGCGTTGGCGAGATCGTAGATGCCGTTGCTGCCGGTGCCTGCCTTGAGTGCGCCCTTGGCCAAATCGACCTCGACCAGCTCACCCTGCTTGAAGAGCGACACGACCGCCCGGTTGCCAGCGACGACGGTCACCGCGCGCGGCTCAGCCCCCACGGGTATCTCGAACTGCGGCTGCAACGTCGCGGTGTCGAAGGCGGTCAGGGTACCGAAGTCGGGGTTCTCTTTGGCCGCGCTGCTGGTTACGAGCAGCTGCTTGTTGTCAGGAGTGAGAGCCAGCCCGGTGGGCTCGATGCCGACCTGCAGGCGGGTGGCCTCTGACCAGGTGTCGCGGTGAATGACCGAGACCGAGTTGTCGCCGCGATTGGCGACGTAGATGGTGTCATCACTGCCGACGAGCAGGCGCACGGGGCTGTTGCCCACTTTGATCTCAGCGATCTTCGCGCTGGTCTTGGTGTCGATGACCGCGACGATGCCGTTGTCGGTGTCAGCCGCGTACAAGTACTGGTCGTCGGTCGAGAGGGCGACCGAGCCCGACGAGCGCGTCGAGGTACCGCTGCCGTGGTCGACGCAGCCCGTGAACAGCAGGCCTGCCGCCAACGCCCCAACCACCATTGACCGCTTGAAGATGTTCATGCGCGCCTCGTGTGTTTCGTGTGCATCGCTGCGGTTTGATTGAAGCAACTGACTCTCATGTCGTATTCGTGGCGCTTCACATCGCCATTGGGCCGACAACCTGCCCGAAATTCAAGACCCCTCGACTGCGTCGCGCCACTATGCAGCACCTGTGCCCGCGATGCACGCGGCGGCGGCCCTCGACACAGAAGAACCGCAGGCCGAGCCGAATGTGCAAGAAGGTGCGCGCGCGAGCACCCGACTGCTCATGTGAGACCGCATGGCGAACCCCGAAAACATTGAGTTTTTGAGCTTTCGGCGCACCTTCACGTTGCTGATCGTGCTCGTGGTCTTGCCTTCGGCCGGGCTCTCTGGCTTCGGCATCATCGCCATTCTCAACGAGCGCGCGGCCGTCGAAAAGCGCCTCGACCTGGTGTGGACCGACAGACTTCAGACGCTCACTTCAGATTTTCGTGCAGCCGTCGGCAAGGCGACGGTCACGGTCGACGAAGGGCTGTTGCTCTCGATTGACGACGCGCCCCTCACAGAGACCCGCTTTCTGATCGAGAAGAATCAGGTGCAGTCGACCGACGCGAAGCTCAAGGCGCTGGTCGGCAGCCTGGGGGCGGAGTTCGGGTCGCTCCCCGAGGCTCCGGTCTTCTTCTCGGTCGTCGCGCCGCAGGGCACGGTGGTGTTGGCAGCGATGCGGCGGGGCACCTCGGTCTACGGAGCCCAGCTCTCGACCAAGGCCCTCGAGCGGGTGCTCTCTGACATTGGCGCCAGGGTCGTGCCCGCGTCGGAGCTGGCGCGGGTGGCGTTGGTGCCCGTCAAACAGGAGACCGTCGACGGGGTGCTGGCCCGAATGGTCGCCGGTGCCAGCGAGGTGCGCGAGGCGGCCTTGGGCAGCCGAGAGTTGGCGGCGGCGACCCTGCCGGCCCCGATGCAAGACTTTCGCGTCGTCGCCTTCGCTCTCGGTGAAGACCCGGTCGCCTCGGCCTCGACCCGCAACCGCATCTTGTACAGCGTGCTCCTGGTGGTCTTTTACGTGACCCTGGCCGTGGGCGTGGTGTTCACCGGGCGAACGCTGTACCGCGAGGCCCGGTTATCGCGAATGAAGACCGACTTCGTCTCGCTGGTGAGCCACGAGCTGCGCACGCCGCTGACCTCGATTCGCCTGTTCATCGAGATGCTGGCGTTGGGCCGGGTCAAAGACCCCACCGAGATGCAGACGGTGCTCGACATGCTCTCGAAAGAGACGGCGCGGCTGTCGTCGATGATTGAAAAAGTGCTCGATTGGTCGCGCATTGAATCGGGTGAGCGGGCCTATCACCGCGAGCTCCAGCCGGTGACGGCGGTGGTCGAGGTCGCCGTGGCCGCGTTTCGGGCCAGCCGGGTGGGCGCGACGATGAACTTCACCGTCGAAGTCGCCGACGGCCTGCCGCAGATCGACGCCGATCGAGATGCCATCTCGGGTGCGCTGCTCAACCTGCTGCAGAACGCCTTCAAATACACCGGAGACGACAAGCGCATCGCCCTGCGGGTGCTCAAAGAAGGCAGCGAGGTGATCATCGAGGTCGAAGACAACGGTGTCGGCATCCCCCGGCGGGAGCAGAAGCGGGTCTTCGAGCGCTTCTACCGAATCGACTCCCTGCTGACCCGGGCGACCGAGGGCTCGGGGTTGGGGCTGTCGATTGCCCTTCGCATCGTGCAAGCTCACGGCGGTAAAATCACGGTCGATTCGGCACCTGGCAACGGCACGACGTTTCGGCTTCATCTCCCTGGCGTGAACGCATGAGCGACAGCAGCGCAGAGAAAAAACTTCGCATTCTGGTGGTCGAAGACGACCTGTCGATTCTGACCGGCGTCTCGATGAGCCTGCGCTTCGAGGGCTACGACGTGTTGCAGGCCCAAGACGGCCGCACCGGGCTTCAGAAGACCATCGACGAGAACCCCGATCTCCTCGTGCTCGACCTGATGATGCCGCAGATGAACGGCTACGAAGTGCTCGAGGAGCTGCGAAATCGCGGCAACCAGACGCCCATCGTCGTGCTCTCGGCCAAGGGGCTCGAGCGAGACCGAATCGTGGGCCTGAATTTGGGCGCTGACGATTACGTGGTGAAGCCCTTCAGCCTCGACGAGCTGCTAGCGCGCATTCGAGCGGTGCTGCGGCGCCGGTACCCGGTGCAGGCCGAGGCGCTGGTGAAGTTCGCCGACACCGTGGTCGACCTGCGCGCCAAGACGGTGGCCAAGGGCGGGTCACCGGTCGAGCTGACCGCGCAAGAATTCAAGCTGCTGGCCCACTTCGTCGGGCACGTCGGCCGCACCTTCAGCCGCGATGAGCTGCTCGCGAGCGCCTGGGGCTACGGCTACGAGGGCACCGCGCGCACGGTCGACAACTTCATCAGCCAGCTGCGCCAGAAGTTCGAGCTCGACGCCGACGACCCGAAGCACTTCAAGACGGTGCGAGGGCTGGGCTACCGCTTCGACCTGTAACTCTTAGGGCGCGCCCCTGGCTGACTGCTCGCGAATCCACTTGAGCAAACGCTCGGGCATCAAGAAGCTGGTGTGAATGTCGCCCAGCCGAATCGTGGCTCCATCTTCGAGGCGGGTACGCACGCTCGGGGCCAGCTTCACGTCATTGAGCCAGGTGCCGTTCTTGCTCTCGGCGTCGGTCAAGAACCAGGCGGCCAGCCGGTCGTCATGCTGCAGCCAGGCGTGAAAGCGGCTGACGCTGGCGTCATCGATGGAGATGTCGTTGGTCTCGACCCGGCCGATGGTGACGCCCATCGCGAACGGGTTCTTGCTGTTGGGCACCTTTTCAATCGGCAAGATGACCGGCTCGCCCGCGCGGGGCCTGGAGATGGGGATACCGGCGTCGGTAGGCGCCCAGTCTTCGTTCGAGTCAGGGGCCCCCGGGGGCGCCTCCCAGACCAAGACTGGTACCTTGAGCATGCTCGACGGGTCTTTGTAGAGGCGCCGAGCCAATTGAGCGAGACCGAATGGCACCGAGGTACTGTAGAATGCCGCGATGCATCGGCGCTACACGATCCACCGCGACGGCGATTTACTTGTCGAAGAGCTCGACGCTACAGGCAAGCCCATGGCCGCCGAGCCGGTGCCCGCCGAAGACCGGCTGCCCATCGAGGTGACCATTCTGGCCCCCGACGACGTCGATTCGCGTGCCGCCCTGTTGGATTTGCTGGAGATGGCCCTGGGGCTCGAGACCGATGGCCCCGAGGCGGCCGGCCTCAAGAAGAAAGAGGGCCTGAAGCTGAATGTGTTGAGCTGACCTACCTTGGCGCTTTAGCCGAGCTGCGGCAGGTCGTTGAGCGACGCCGAGAAGCCATTGCCCGGCTTCGACGCAGAGGCGATGAAGGCCGGAGCGGTCGAGGCTACCCTCGCGGGGTACTCACCCGACAAGTTCACCGGAGCCCGCTGCGCCATTTGAAATGAGTCGCAAAACCGGTCAACCGCCGCGGCAGTGGGCTTGGTGGCCGTCTGGCCCCAGACCAGGGTGCTGGCGACCTGCCCCGTATTCTTCTCGAAGCCGTCGTTGAACCGCGCCCGGCCCAGCACCTTGGGCACCGGCGTCTGGCGCACGGCACTCAAGCCCTCAGACGCAACCGAGCTGGCCTGACGAACATCGTCGAGGTTTCGGTTGAAGAGCTGTTGGGCCAGGCGGCTGGCCAACGAGGTGAGCGGGTTCACAATGACATTCTCGGAATATGAGGGAACAGGTTGCTAAAAACGATAACTCCGCTCAACGACTGAGGGTTTTTCGGGCGTCGACGGTCGACTGAAACGGTTCTTGGCCCTCGGGCCAGGGGATTGAGGCCAGCGCCCGGCGCTGGGCGGAGCCGTTGGCGTTCACGTCGCTCGGCAGCTGGTAGATGGCCGCCCGAATCTTGGTGACCGCCTCGTTATCTCTGGTGTCAGAGTCGGTGAGCTTGGCCTTGATGGCGGCAACGAGGGTGTTGTCGTTCATCAGCAGCGGGTACTGGTCGGCCTTGCCAACCATCACTTGCTCGATGGTCGCGTTCCAGTCGTTGCAGACGCCGGTGTTGCCGTAGCCCGAGGCGTACAACCCTTCGGCTTTGGCGCTCGAGTTGACGATGTCGGTCAGCACGCCGCCGATGGCGATGGCCTGCGCCGCCTTGTCGCCCGAGAAGGGGCTGTGCTTGACGCTGCCCAACCACGCGGGGGTCTCGAACTCGTTGGCCGAGAAGAAGCCGGTGGCGCTCATGCCCTGGTACGCCTTCAAATCGGCGTCGAGCTTGGGCCCGGTGACGCCGGGGCCCGCTTTCAGGCTGATGTTCATTTCGCTGTGCGAGACCGGCAGGGTGGCGACCTTGCCCTGCGCGTCGCGGTACCCGGTGCGCACCATCAGCGGCGCGGGCACGTCGACGTATTTGGGCGGGTTGCTGCCCGGCACTACGGTCTTCAGCTCGGCGAAGTTGGCGATGCGAGACTCGAAGTTGGTCTCGAGCTGGTAGCCGGCCGCGCGCAGGCCGTCGATGAACTGCGGCAGCTTGGTGTAGGCCTTGCCGTTGAAGGTGACCTCGAACTGCTGGTCAGCGGGCAACGAGCTGTTCGCCGAGAGGCGCTGAAAGGTCTCGGCCATCACGCGGTTCTTTTTGATCTGCGCGTCGCTGGTGGTGCTGGGCACGCCGCCGTGAAACAGGCCCGGGGCGATGGGCTTGATGGTCGACTGCCGGGGCTCCGAGACGATCTGGTCGAACTTCGCGAAGTCGAACTTCTGGGGCAGGCGCTGCACCTGGGGCGCGGGGTCTTTGATCTTGCCCGCCTTGTAGGCCTCGTTGACCTTCGCAACCGCGTCGGCCATCGCCTTGGGGGTGACCTCGAGCGCCTGCATCACGATCTTCGGGTTTTTCTGAGCGGCGGCGACCAGCTCGGGAGGCGCCATCACGCCGGTCTTGGCGGCGAAGAGCACGAAGAGCTGACCGATGGCGGCCCGGCCCTCGGCGGTTTTGCCGAGCTCCTCGAGCACGGTCGGCAAGCCCACGGTGTTCGGGTACCGCCCGGGAATGAGGTCGAAGTCGCTGGGGCCGTCGGCCTTGGCCATGGCCATCGCCATCATCGGGTTGATCGCGGCAGCGTCGAAGCCGTCTTTCTTGAGCTTGACGACGCCTGGCACGCCGCCGCCCGTCCATTCGGCGGCGGTATTGGTCGGGCCCGCCGCACCCGTCGGGCCAGTGACCGCGCCCGGGGGGCCAGCCGTGTTCGGCCCGGTCGTGTCAGTGGTCGTCGTCGTGGTCGAACCGGTGGCAGGGGGCGCAGGCGGCAGGGTCACAGGCATGGGAATGGAGGTCCTTGAAAAGAGAAGCGGAGGCTTCGTACGAGAAACGGTCAACCCGCGGCAAGCCGCATGGCGCAATCGGGGTGTTCTTTCTGCCTTCGCAGAAACTGAGAAAATAAAGGGGACAGGCTGGTTTAAGTCACAGTTCGGCTCGTCCCAAAGTGACTTAAACCAGCCTGTCCCCTTTATTTCCCAGCGAGAGATCGAACCCGATCACCGCTCCGCCGCCTTCGCGGTTCGAGGCCCACACCCGGCCACCATGGGCCAAGGCGATCTTCTTCACCAGGGCCAGGCCCAAGCCGAGGCCATCTGACCCATCGGCTCCTGAGCGTCGAAACTTCTGAAACAGCTGCTCACTTTCGCCCGGCAAGAACCCACTGCCCCGGTCGAGCACCTCGAAGCGCGCGACCGAGCCCTCGATCGAGGCGCGCACCTGGTCGACCCCACCTCCGTGCTTGGCGGCGTTGTCGAAGAGGTTGGCGAGCGCCCGCTGCAACAGGGTGGCATCGGCGCTCATCGCGTCGGCTTCGCCCTCAATCACGATCTTCGCACGGTCGATGCCGCAGCGTTCGGCGGCGCGGGTGACCACGTCGCGCAGCGAGAGCGCGTGAATCGAGAGCACCCCGAACTCGACCCGCGAGCTGGCCAGGAGCTCACCGACCAGCGCGTCCATCTCCACCACTTCGCGGTCGAGGTCGTCGAAGGTCTTGGGGGTGGCGCCGTTTTCTCGAGCAATTTCGCTGATGATGCGCACCCGCGCGAGCGGCGTTCGCAGCTCGTGAGACACGGTCGCGAGCAGCTCGCGTTGGTCGGCCATCTGCTTCTCGATGCGCACCGCCATGTCGTTGACGGCATCGGCGACGACTCCGATTTCATCGGGCTCGGCGAACGAGAGCTTGGTGCGCGCGGTGAGGTCGCCGTTGCCGATGCGCATCACCGTGTCGGCGAGCTCGTCGAGGGGCCCGGCGAGGCGGCGGGCGATGCGCCCTGAGGCCAGCCACAACACGCCGAAGGCCGCGAGGAGCGCGACCGGCCAGCGCCAGGGCAGGCTCCCCGCGTGGCGGCTGCAGCCACGCACGATGCCGAGCAGCGTGCCGTTCTGAATGACCGGGGCCTCGATGCCGAAGCGGCCGCAGGGTTCTCCCCAGATGAAGAGCGGGGCCCCCTGCGCGTCGAAGAGCTGAACGTTCATGTCGAGCTCGTCGGCGGTGTGCTTCGCAAACGCATCGCGCTGCACGGGGTCTTGCCAGTCGCGGGCGAACTGCCGGCCCACCCAGCTTTGGCCGCGCTGAAACGAGTGCGACCACTCGGGGTCTTGCACCTTGGCGACGAGCATCAGCACCATCGCCACGAAGAAACCGGTCATCACCATGCCGGTCGAGAACCAGACGAAGATGCGTCGGCGGAGCCTCGAACGAACGAAGCGGCCAATCGGCCCCATGCGGCGGTGCCACCGTCGGTGATGCCCGTGGTGGTGGTGGTGAGAGCCTCTCATTCTTTGGTCAGCACGTAGCCGACCCCTCGAACGGTCTTGATCAGCCGGGGCGGGTCATCGCCCAGCTTCTGGCGCAGGTGGCTGATGTGCACATCGACGGTGCGCTCGCCGACGATGACGTCGCCCCGCCCCGCCTCAGAGAGCAGCGCGTCGCGCGGCACCACCCTGCCCGCCCGGCGAACGAGCGCGACCAGAATGTCGAATTCGATGCCAGTCAGGTCGATGGGAGCGCCGTTCATCTGCGCAATGCGCGACGGCACGTCGACCGAGACTCCGCTGACGGTGATCTGCTCAGACATCACTTCAGGGCGCGAACGCCGAAGCACGGCACGCAGGCGGGCCAGCAGCTCGCGGGGGCTGAAGGGCTTGGCGACGTAGTCATCGGCGCCGATCTCGAGGCCGACCACGCGATCGGTCTCATCACCGCGCGCGGTCAGCATGATGACGGGGAGGTTCGACTTCGAGCGAATGCGTTTGCAGACCTCGAGCCCATCCATCCCCGGCATCATCACGTCGAGCAGCACCGCGTCGTAGGCCCCTTGTTCGAGCATCGCGAGGCCCTTGGTGCCGTCGGGCGCCGACGCGAGACTGACGCCGTTCTGCTCGAGGTACTCAGCGAGCAGTTGCGGCAACCTCGTGTCGTCGTCGATCAGCAATACGCGCGATGCCATGGGGGCCTTTATACCGTGAGCTGCGGGTTATTCAGTTTTCGCTGCAACCGGTGCAGGCGCGGCTTGCAGCACCACGGCGGGCATCGGCTGCGCGGCGCCAGGCATGATGATGAACACCTGCGGCGTGACGACTGGTGACACTGCCGCGGGCGCCGCAGCCGGAGCCTGCACGATGACCGGGGCCGCTGCCGCTTGCGGAGCGCGATCACCGCGTTGCCACTCGGAGCGCTCTTGCCACCCGTGGCACTCGCCGCGGTGGTGCCTGAACGAGGCGGCCGCGCCGCCGTACCCGAAGATGACTCCCAAACCCAACAACACCATCAGTGGACGTCGGAACATGTGTGTTTTTCCTTTCGAGAATTAGAGGTTGACCGATTGAGGACCAGGGCCGCCGTGGGAGTGCCCGTGGTGATGACCCCAGCCGCCGTCACGGCCGTGGTGCCCGTGCCCGAACCGCCCCGGCCCGAACTCGACCAGGTCGGCCAACTGCCCACGTTGCGCGGGGGTCATCGCTTCGTGAATCTGCTGCAGGCCCTCGCGCACCGACTTCTTGAGCTCATCGAGGTTGGCCTGTTGCTTCTCGAGCACCTCGTTGAGGGTGTTGGAGTCGAAGGCTTCTCCGCGCAGCGCCTTGGCCACTTCGCCACGGGCGCCAAAGAGCGACTCGCGGGCCGCCCACCCTTTTCGCTGCACGTCGTCGAAGGCCGCGCTGACGACCTTTTCTTGCCCGGGCGTGGTGTCGAGGCGCTCGAAGAGCCGCCGCATCATCCACCGGCGGGGGCCACCGCCGCGAAAGCCACGCCCGCCGCCGTACCGGCCCCGGCGCCAGAGCCGCATCAACCCAATGAGTGAAGCCGTACCGATGAAGAGTCCAAACATGTCCTGCCTCCAATGTGCGGCGCCGTGATTGGCGCCTCGTTCGCTGAGAGGAAGGTAGGAAGTGATTGTGAAGGCACGACAGGGAGCTGCGTGAAGAAACGCGAAGGGGGCGTGGTTCGTGGTTCGACAGGCTCACCATGAGAGTGCACCTGGGGCTCACCATGAGAGGTACGGCCGGGCCGCGAAAAAAAAAGATGAGAACGTGCGGCGGCGGGTGTACCTCTGCCGCCATGCGAAACCTCCTGTTTGTACTGACCCTTTCAGTTGCCCTGCCCGCCGCGGCCGGCGTCGTGTCGAAGCCCGTGGCCTACACTGTCGGTAAAGACGCCTACGAAGGCGTGCTGATCTTCGACGACTCGGTCAAGACGCCCCGGCCGGGTCTGCTGCTGGTGCCCAACTGGCTCGGCATCACCCCCGCGAACGTGAAGCAGGCCGAGCTGGTCGCGGGCTCGAAGTACGTGGTCTTCGTCGCCGACACCTACGGCAAAACCACTCGCCCGAAGACCCAAGAAGACGCCGGTAAGATGTCGGGAGCCTTGAAGGCCGACCGCAAGACCCTGCGCGAGCGCATCACCAAGGCGCTCGAGGTGATGAAGGCCCAGGCGAAGACCGCCAACATCGACACCACCAAGCTCGGAGCCCTCGGGTTCTGCTTCGGCGGCACCACCGCCATCGAGCTCGTTCGCGCGGGCGCCAAGGTCAACGGCGTGGTGACCTTTCACGCCGGGCTCGACTCTCCGACGCCGGCCGATGGCAAGAACATCACCGCGAAGCTGCTGGCGTTGCACGGAGCGGATGACCCGTACAACCCGCCCGCGAACGTCGAGGCCTTCGAAAAAGAGATGCGCGACAACAAGGTCGACTGGCAGCTCGTGAAGTACGGCGGCGCCGTGCACAGCTTCACCGACGTCGACGCGCACACGGTCGGGCAGTCTGATTACAACCCGGTCGTGGCCAAGCGCTCGTACGAGGCGATGAACGCGTTCTTCGCTGAAGTCTTCGCAGGTTGATGCTTCGGGCGCTCGTCTTCAGCGTGGTGCTCCTTGGGTCCACGACGTGGGCTCAAGACGAGCTGTCTGAGCCACCGTTGGTGCCTGCGCCCGAAACCCCGGAGGCGCCGCGCGGGCCTCCTACGATGAACCCGAATGCCGATGCGGCACCACCTGTGACTCCGCAGGTGGGGCACATCGCGAACAGGCCGCTCGAGCCAGTGCCCGCGACCGCGGCGTCACAAGAAGAGCCTCCGGGCCGGTTCAAGCGAATCGCCTGGTCACTCGGCTTCGGCGCCGTTTCGGGTGCGGCGATCGCGGTGGTCGGCGGTGTGCTCGGTGCTTCGGTGCGCGGCCCTCAGCTGCAACCCATGGGCAACGGGTGGACGGGTGCGGCCCTCGGGTTCATCGTCGGTGCGCCGATTGGCGTGCTGATCGCCGGAGCGATCTTCGATGGCAATGGCGCGTGGTGGGCAACCGTGTTGGGCGACCTTGCCGGGGCCCTGGTCGGCCTCGCCGCGGTGGGGTTCGGAGGAGCCGAAGGCACTCCGGTGCTGTTTTCGCTGCCCCTCGTGGGTTCGGTGCTCGGGTACGAGCTGACGTCGGTGGCGAACCGCACGGTGGTGACTCCGACGGTGAGCCTGCTCAAGGGCGGCGGCGGCTCGGTTGGATTTGTGGGTGTTTTCTAAATGCGGGCACGAGTGCGGGCCCTGAACGAGAAGACCGCGCGCAGCTCAGCGAGCTGGGTTCTGTATTGGATGACCTCGTTTCGCCGCGCGGGCTCGAACTTCGCGCTCGACCGGGCCATCGACCATGCGAAGGCCTTGGGGCAGCCGCTGGTGGTGCTGGAGGCGCTCCGCGTCGGCTACCCGTGGGTCAACGACCGGCTGCACACCTTTATCTTGCAAGGCATGGCCGAGAACGCGCGACGCTTTCACGGCTCGGCGGTCACCTACTACCCTTACGTCGAAACGGCGAAAGACGACGGCAAAGGTCTGGTCGAGGCCCTCGCGGCCAAGGCGAGCGTCGTCATCGTCGATGACTGGCCGTGCTTCTTCGTACCCAAGATGCAAGCCGCGTTGGCCTCGCGGGTCGAGGTGCTGGTCGAGGCGGTCGACTCGAACGGCCTCTACCCGATGCACGAGACCCAGCGCGTGTTCAGCACCGCGCACTCGTTTCGCACGCACCTTCAGAAGACCTTGGCGCCATTTCTGCGCGAGCTGCCCGCCGAGTCACCGCTCGACGGGCTGACGCTGCCAGCCGCCGTCGTGCCCAGGGCCATCACCACGCGGTGGCCCCGGGCCTCAGCGCCGCTGCTCGAGGCGACTCCCGCTGCGATCGCGGCGTTGCCAATCGATCACTCCGTGCCTCCGGTCGCGATGCAGGGAGGCAGCGCCGCCGCCGAAGCCCGCGCGCAGCTCTTCGTCGCCAAGAAGCTCAACGCGTACGCCGAAGCCCGCAGCGAGCCAGAGGTCGACGGCACCAGCGCGCTCTCGCCCTACCTGCACTTCGGGCACATCTCGGTGCACCAGGTCTTTCGGGCCATCACCAAGCTCGAAAAGTGGAGCTCCGACCAGCTCGGCAAGTCGATCGGCGGCGCCAAAGAAGGCTGGTGGCACCTCTCGCCCTCGGCCGAAGCGTTCATCGACGAGCTGGTGACCTGGCGCGAGCTGGCCTTCAACATGGCCAGCCACCGGCCCGACGAGTACGCGAGCCTCGACTCGCTGCCGCAGTGGGCGCTGGTGACGCATCGCCAGCACGCCAATGATCGCCGAGAGACGCTGTACTCCCGCGACGAGCTCGAGCACGGCCAGACCCACGACCCCTTGTGGAACGCGACGCAGATGCAGCTGGTGCGCGACGGGTGGTTTCACAACTACCTGCGCATGCTCTGGGGCAAAAAGATTCTCGAGTGGTCGAAGACGCCGCAAGACGCGCTCAACACGATGGAGCACTTGATGAACAAGTACTCGCTCGATGGGCGCGACCCGGTGTCGTACTCCGGCTACCTGTGGGTGTTGGGCCGATATGATCGCGCCTGGGGCCCGGAGCGCCCGATCTTCGGCAAGGTTCGCTACATGAGCAGCGACAACACCGCGAAGAAAATCTCGGTGAAGGGTTTCATCAAGAAGTACGGGCCTTCACCGTTGCCTGCAACGACCCGGCGGTAGGCCATGTCAGCGGGGCATGACCCGCTCCTGGCTCTTCGTGGTGTTGGCGACCCTCTCGTGTGGCGGTGTCGTCGGTGCAGACATCGCTGAGGAAAAGGGGGGCCACGATGCCGGGCGAACGCCGGTGGCCGACGCCGGCACTGTGGTGGCTCAACCAGAACCCGATGCGGGTGTGGAATCACCGACGCTCGACGCAGGCGAGACTCCAGCACCCGGGGCCGACGCGGGCCGACCACCCCAGCGCGATACGGGCGCCCCTCGCGACGCAGGCACCACTCGTGACGCCGGGCCCCCTCGCGATGCCGGAGGCCCCTTCGATGGCGGCCCCGTCTTCAGCGACCCCGACGCCGGGGCGTCGACCGCCACTTCATTCGAGCTGACCTCGTCAGTGTCAGGCACCGAGCTGCCCTTCACCGTGGGTTTGGGCTTTCGGCGCGGCGATGTGCCGACCAGCTTCGCGCTCGACCTCGCGCGGGGTCAGGTCGAGGTCAAACGCCGCTGGTCAGACGGCAGCGTCAAGCACGCCATCGTCTCTGGCCGTACCGACCTGGTCGCCAACCAGGCCAAGGTGATTCGAATCGTCAGCGGCGCGTTTCCTGCTGGCACGGCCCTCACCTGCGCTGACGTCAAGGCCGCCGTGCCGTCGCTCACCGTCTCCTTGGGCACGCAAGGCTCGGTCTCGCTGGCCAGCGTGCTGACCAACCCGATTCGCACCTGGCTCAGCGGCAGCGAAGCCGTCGAGTGCCACTACCTGGCCTCGGTCGGCTCGGGCGATCTGCGCGTCTTCTTCCACGTGAGGCTCTACCGCGGTGGCCGAATGCTGGTGCGAACGGTGGTCGAGAACGGGCTGCTGACCTCAGCCAGCGATGTGACCTACACGCCAACCCTGACCCTCGATGGCACGGTCATCTACTCCCACGGCGGCACCGCGCTCTCGCACCCCGCGCACACCCGCTGGCTCATCGATGCCTGGGTTGGTGGAGACCCGAAGATCTCCGCGCGTCACGACACCGACGCCCTGATGCGCACCAGGTTGGTGCCGAACTACTGGGCCATCGGGGCCACCGACGCCTCGCTCAACGCGCCGACCCGCACCTACGCCCCGATGCAGCAAGGCGACTGGACACAGAACATGGGCGAGACGGGCTTTCAGGCGCAGATCGGCCTGCTCCCGAGCTGGGAGGCGCGCTACCTCACCTCGCACGGAGACCCCCGGGCGCTGCAGGCGGTCTTCTCCAACGCGAAGTCACTCAACTCGTACGGTCTGGTGTGGCGCGACCCGCTCGATTCGCTGCCGGTGCAGCCGACCAAGCGGCCGACCTGGTCACCCGATGGCGAAGGCCAAGGCGGTGCGAATGGCGTCGGCGCGGGCTCGGTCATCTGGGAGTCGGCGCATCACCCCAGCGGCGGGTACCTCGCCTACCTACTGACCGGTGACTTCTTCTACCTCGAGACGATGCAGCTGCAGTCGGCGACCATTTACCTGGTCAATGGCTACGGCCACGGGAGCGGCGTGAACCGCCTGCTGAGCGGGCAGACCCGAGCGGCCGCCTGGGCGATTCGCACCATCGGGCAGCTCACTGGCATCGCACCGCTCGATGGGCTCGCCCGCGACTACCAAGCGCTGCTCGGAGCCACCATCGCCTCGTGGGACGCAGACCGCGCGTCGATCGCCTCGAAGGGCATCGGGCTGTTCTACGCCTACGAGTTGGGCAACAGCGGGTACGGGGTGCCGGGGGTGATCGCTCCGTGGCAACAGAACTTCTGGGCCCAGAGTATGGGGCACGTCAGCGACCTCGAGCCGCTCGACGACATGACCGTGTTCAACCGCGTGCGCGACGGGCTGTACCGTTTTCCCGTCGGCATGTTGGGCGACTCGACGGGGTACTGCTTCACCAAGGCCTCGCAGTACACGGTGAAGGTCGGCACCGGCACCGAGCTCTCGTCGCTCTTCGACACCTGGGGTCAGGCGTACCAGAGCGCGTTCGGCACGGCCCCTTGCGGCAACACGCTCGAGGGTGACTCGGGGGGCGCTCCCGGCTTGCCTACCGGGTATTACGCGAACTTGTTGCCCGCCATCGCCTACGCGGTCGACCACCACGCGCCCGGTGCAGCGGCGGCGTGGGCCCGGCTGACCGGGGCCACCAATTGGTCATCGTTCGCCACCTCGGGGTTCGAAGACGAGCCGGTGTGGGCGGTCGTGCCACGCCGGGAGTGAAGAGCGCCCATGCTATGCAGAGGTGATGGGCGAGCTGTTCGGGAGATACGTCGTCGAACGACGGCTTGCTCTCGGTGGGATGGCGGAAGTCTGTTTGGCGCGGCAGATGGGGCCGAGCGGCTTCGATCGCGTGTGCGTGCTCAAGCGAATGCACCCGGCGCTGGCCCAGCTGCCAGAGATCGTCGAGCTCTTTCTGCATGAGGCCCAGCTGACCGCGCAATTGAGTCACCCCAACATCGCTCAGGTGTACGACTTCGGAGAGGTGAACGGCGCCTACTTCATGGCCCTCGAGCGGGTCGAAGGGCCGTCGCTGCGCGAGGTGATCACCTGGTACGCGGGCCTGCAGCAGCTGGTGCCGCTGCCGCTGGCCTGCAGAGTGGTGAGTGAGGTGGCGAGCGCGCTCGAGGCGGCCCACCGGGCCAAAGATTCGTCTGGCGCGGCGCTGAACCTGGTGCACCGCGACGTGAGCCCCTCGAATGTCTTGGTGGCGACGACCGGGGTCACCAAGCTGATCGACTTCGGCATCGCCAAGACCAGAGCCAGCCTGGTGCAGACCGATCAGGGCTTGGTGCGCGGCAAGGTGGCGTACATGTCGCCCGAGCAGATGCGCGGCGAGGTGCTCGATGGGCGCAGTGATGTGTTCTCACTGGGGCTGGTGTTCTACGAGCTGATCACCGGCCGGCGGGCGATCGCAGGGCGCACCGACGCCGAGCGCTTCGAGGCTGCGGTGGTGGGGGCGATGGTGCCGGTCGAGACGCTGCGGCCCGGGCTGCCACCCTCGCTGTTGGCGGTGCTTCGGCGGGCACTGGCGGTTGAAAAAGCGTCGCGCTTCGAGCAGGCGGGCCAGTTCGCCTCGACGCTCAACGCGGTGATTTCAGAGCAGAAATGGGAAGTCGATTCAGCGGAGATCTCCGCGCTGGCGGAGCGGGTGCGAGGCTCGGCCGAGACGGCGGCTGAGGTCTCGTTGAGCGAGTGCCCCTCGGAGGCCGCCTTGGAGCGACTGGCGCGCGGTGACGCGAGCCCGACCGAAGCGGAACCACTGCGCAGGCACCTCGAGAGCTGTGATGCGTGCCGGCGGGTGGTGTCGCTGGTGGCACAAACGGCGAGCAGCGAGGGAGCCCAAACGGTCGAGCGCATCGGCCGCTACCTGGTCGAGTCGGAGCTGGGCTCGGGCGTGATGGGGCTGGTGCTGAAAGCGTATGACCCGCAACTGAACCGGCCGGTGGCGCTGAAGCTGATGCGCGCGCACCACAGCTCGCTCGAGGCACGGGAGCGGCTGCGCCGGGAGAGCCAGGCCGCCGCGAGCGTGCGCCACTCGAACGTGGTGACGGTGTACGACTTCGGGATGCACGGCGACGAGCTGTTCGTCGCGATGGAGTATGTCGAGGGCGTCACGTTGCGTGAATGGGCGCAGCGGCCGGGCCGACGGTTCGAAGCGTCGATGAAGGTGCTGGTCGAGGTGGGCCGGGGCGTCGAGGCGATTCACGCCGCGCAGCTGGTGCACCGCGACTTGAAGCCCGAGAACGTGCTCGTCGACACCCAGGGGCATGGCAGGGTGGCCGACTTCGGCATGGTGCGCGAGGCCGACTCCGACATGACGCGGCCGGGGCAGCTGCTGGGCACTCCGGCGTACATGGCGCCCGAGCAATTGGTGGGGCTGGTGGCGACCGCGGCGAGCGACCAGTTCGCGTATTGCGCGATGGTGTTCGAGGCCCTGAGCGGGCGGCGGCCGTTCATGGCGCCGAGCTTGATTGGGCTGAAGAGCGCGATCGACCTCGGCGTGTCGAAGGAGTCGTGGGGCCCGATACCGACCGGCGTTCGGGCGGTGCTGCGGCGCGGGCTGGCGGCGAACCCCGAGGCGCGGTTCGAGTCGATGACGCAGCTGCTGAACGAGCTCGAGGGGGCCTCTCGCGGGGCCGGGCGCGCGCGGTGGGTGGCGCTGGCGGCGGTGGTGATCGCGCTGGTGGTCGGGGGGGCCGTGTTCGCGGTTCGCGCGAGCGCTCGTGCGGAGGGAGCGGCGGGCGTGGCGGCATCGGGGGAGATCGGCACACCGACGTCTTTGCCGGTGATGGTCGCGGAGTCTGCTCCGGCGAAGGAGAACAGCGGCGCGGGGTCTTTGCCCGTGCTGGTCGCGGGGGCCGCGTCGGCGAAGGAGAACGCCACCGTGACGGCCGCCCCGGTGAAGGAGAGCGTTGCAGCGGTGGTGGATGCGCCGAACGCGAAGCCGGGGCCACGAACGCGGACGGCCGCGGTAACGGGTTCGCTGCACGTGACGAGCACGCCGGCCGCCGAGGTGCTGATTGACGGCAAACCACAAGGCAAGACGCCGAGGCAGGTGAAGCTCGCGCCCGGCACCCACTCGGTGCGGCTGACGCTCGCGGAGGGCGGCTCGCACCAGGCTTCAGTGAGGGTCGAGGCGAATCAGACGGCTGAGGTGACGTGGGCGGCGCAGCAGACGGCGCTCGAGATTCGCGCGGTGCCTCCCGAGGTTGAGTTTCGAGTGGCGATCGACGGGAAGCCGATCGGTTCGACGCCGTTGCCGAATGTGACGCTGTACGAGGGCTCGCACCTGGTGGCGGTGAGTACCGAGGCGGGGTGGTCGAGCTCGAAGCGCATCGAGGTGCGGCCGGGTGAGAAGTACCGGCTCAAGGTGATTGATCAGTCGGGCCTCGAGCTTCAGCGCAAGTAGGTCTCTGGGTTTTGGGGAGAATCTCGAATCACCGGGTGATGGTTCGAGTGCCTCACCATGAGCGGTGTCCGGGGTTTCGATGAGCAGAAATGCGATCAGCGCCCCCACCGCGAACACCCCCGCGGCGATGTAGCTCGCGTTGGCCCAGGTCGCGCTCGTCTGACCCGTCGCATACAGCGCGCGCTTCTGCGCCGCGAAGCTGGCCTCGACCGCCCGGTCATAGTGACTGCGCGCATCGACGCCGAACCCGACTCCGACGCCGGCCGCGACCAGGCCCACTCCGAGCGCAATGCCCGCCGTCACCCACCGGGCCACCCCCACCCGCGCAGTGACTCCACTTGCCACTGCCACCGGCGAGGCCTGGGCGACCACCGGCCGATCGAGCGATCGCTTGATGCGCTGCACTGACTGCTGCACCCGCTCGAACTCGACCCGCACCTTGCTCGACACCGCCACCGGCAACCGCGCGGCCTCATCAATCGCCAGCGCGCGCTCCCACGCCACCGTCGCCTCGGGGCTCGACAGGTTCGCCAACATGATGCCCTGCAGCAACGCCACCTCAACCCGGCGCGCGTCGGTATCGGCCAGCGGCTGCGCCTCGTTCAACGCCCGCATCGACGCCTCGAACTCGGCCTCGCGATACGCCGCCGTTGCCTGCTCAATGGCGAGCTCGTACCCAGTGCTCGCCGCGAGCACCGCCATCAACGCAACGAGCGCGCTCACGATGCCGCCTCGGTCGTCTGCAACAGCCGCGAAATCGACAGCTCGAGTTGGCTGCCCGCGGCGCCGACCAGCTCGAAGGCCTCAGACGACGAGAGCTTGAGCTGCTCGCGCATCACCTGCTGGGTCGCTCGCAAGAGATCGGCCCGAATCGACCCCAACCACCGGCTCACCGTCGCCTTGTGCACGCCGTAAACCACGCCAATCTGCTCCATCGTCAGCCCATCGACGCCAGACAGCTTGACCAAGGTGCGCTCGCGAGGTCCCAGCGCACGCACGGCCTGTGACAGCACCCTCTTCAGCATGGCCCGGGCCTGGTCTCGCGCCACCCGGTCTTCAGGGCTGGGCAGCTCGAGCACCAGCTTCTCGAGGTGGGCCTCGAGCTGGTCAGTGTCGGCAGTCGCCGAGACGGCGGTGAGCGCCACCCGCGTCGCCACGGTTCGAAGCCACGCGGTCAGCGCGCCCTCCCCCGTGAACTCGGCGATCTTCGCGCCCCGGGCCGGAGTCTGGGTGAACAGCCGCAACCGCACCCGCTGGGCCATTTCATCGACGTCACCGCTGGCGCTCGCACGGGTGATCGCCTCGCGAATCGCCCGGCCGAACGAAGCCTCGAGACAGCCGATCGCATTGGGCAGATTCACCGAGCACGCCTGGGTCAAGGCCAGCTCCTCGAGACGCTCGGGCGACCGGGCATCGGCCGAGAGGCCCTTCGACGCCAGAAACCTGGCCAGCGCTTCGGCCTCGAAGGGCACGCCAGGCCACCGGGTTCGGGCTGCGTCGATCGCCTTGGCCAGCATCTCGGTGCTCATGGGTTTCGCGTCGCCAGAAAGAACAACCGCCGAGAGGCCACTGGTTGGTACGCATACCCGCCCAGCCTGGGCAGCATTTGAAACAGCGTATGAACGCCGTTGATCGGCACGGGTGGCAGCACGCCAGACACCTTCATCACGCTCGAGCTCATCGAGACTGGGTCGAGCAGCGAGATGCCGCCGTCGGCCTGACCGGTGTTCACCACGATCTGCCCGAGGCACTCGTCGACGAACCCGATGCCCTGGCTTTCATGCTTGGTGATCTCGATCGCGGCGGGGCCTGTGATCGCCACGGTCGACCACCGGGAGCGGGCCACGTCGTACGCCGAAAGAGAGCCTGCGGGCTTGTTGCGATCGGAGAAGACCAACAACCGGCCCCGCGCCGCATCGACCACCAACGGTGACTTGTAGAACGGCGGGTAGTCGATGACGTCACCGAGCGTGGTGAGGGTGCCCGAAGCCTGGTTCCACCGGGTGAGGTGGCCGCTGTTCTGCAATTGGTACACATCGCCGGTGCGAAAATCTTTGCCGGTCGGCGTCTCGGGCGACACGCTGTCCATTCGCGGGTTGGTGCCCTGGGGGTACCAGGTCTTGGTGAGGCTGCTCCACGAGTCGATGGTGGCGCTGTCGGCGCGGCCCCAAGTGCTGGTCACGGTGAAGCGAAAGACCGCGTCGCGCTGCTCGATGAACCAGGTCGAATAATACGGGTACCCCGAGGCCGGCTTGCCGTCTGAGTAATAGTCACCGCTGGTGTACGCCGAGGTCGCCGAAGGCGCGGTGACGATGACCCAGTCGGGGTCGTCGGCCTCGAGGTCGAGCTCGTACACTTCGTTGCCCCCGTAGTCTTGCCCGCCGGCGGCAGCCAGGTAGAGGCGACTGGTTCGGGTGTCAGCCGCGAACCCGCCCCACCCTTCGATGCGGCACGAGGTGCAGCCGCCCAACGGCTTCGGTGTCGCCGCAAGCGCCTGAAGGTCGGCGTTGAGCTCTTTCCATTCTCCGACGGCCATCGACGCTCGCCACGCCGGGAGCTGGATGAGTGGAGGGCACAGCCCGCCGTCTGAGCTCGCGACCGTGCTGACGCACAGCTCATTGACGCAGACTTCGTTGGCCGCGCAGCCCTGGCCCGCGGCGAGGTCGCACCGTAGCGGCCCGGTCTGCGAAAAGGGGGGGAGCACGCAACCCGTTGCCAGCAGGGCGCACAGCATGAGGAGGCGCCTCATCGGCCCACGGTCATATCGCGTCGCGTCAGGTGCGTCACAGCAAACCGCGCAACGACCTCGGGGAGCCGCATGTCACCCCGAGACGATGAGAAACCAACTGTGCCTGTGTCTGCTGATCTTCACTGGTTGCGGCGTCGGAGAAGTCGAGGGCGACGACGATGCCGGCCGCCCCCGTGATGCGGGCCGCCGCTTCGAGTCGGCCACCCCCGATGCCGCGACCATTCAAGAAGAAGAAGACGCCGGCCAGAGTACGGGCGCGGTCGACGCCGGCACACCAGAGGTCATCGATGCCGGGCGGGCCCGCGACGCGGGAATGGTCCCCGCCGATGCGGGGGTTCGCGATGCAGGCGTTCGCGATGCAGGCACGAGCAATCCGCCTGGAGACGCTGGCACGGTGGTCACCGGGTCGCGCGATGGAGGTTCGCCCTTTCCCCTTGGGTGGAGCCGCTTGCCTGGCACCACCTTGACCAGCGTCTGCCATGAGAGCGACCGCTTCTTCGGGTTCAACCAAGACTGCCGAGCGATCATCAACGCGTGGAGTGGCGGCGTCGGCGACACCAAGCGCAACCGGCTCGTCGTCTGGGGCGGCGGGCATTCTGACTATTACGGCAACGAGGTGTACGCGCTCGACCTGGGGCAACGAAAGCTGCTCCGCCTCAATGACCCCACTCCGCTTTCGACCTACAGCGAGTGCGTCTCGACCTTGAGCGACGGCAAGCCGACCACGCGGCACACCTACGGCGGGCTCACCTACCTGCCCAAGCTCGACAAGATGGCGCTCTTCGGCGGAGTCGCCTCATGCCAGGCCGGTGGCTTCATGGACGACGTCTTTCTGCTCGACTTCGCCGCCCTCGACGCGACGCCGCAGAGCGCAGCAAATTGGGAGCACGTCATCGCCCACGTGCCGAACCTCAACTACGGCGGCATTCTGGGGGCCTCAGACTACGACCCGGTGAGCGACTTGACCCTCGTGTACACCTCGCGCGGGCAGCTGCTCGCCTTCAACGCCGCCACCAACACCGCGCCCGTGGTGGGCACGCTCTCGAACGACGATGGCTACCACTACACCGGCGTCGTCGAGCCGGCGTTACGGCAGTTCTTCATCATCGGCGGAGGTCACGCGTGGTCATGGGCTCTGGGTTCAGGCACCAACGCCCCTGCCGTCGACCTGAAGTCACAACTCAAAGGCTGCGACCCGCTCATCTCGGCCGACTACCCGGGCCTGGTCTACGACCCCGACGAAAAGCGCATCGTGGCCTGGGCTGGTGGCCCGACGGTCTACGTGGTCGACCTGGCCACCAAGACCTGCACTCCGCACACCTTCACCGCCAATGCCCCAGGCGCGCAGGTCAACCAGGGTACGCACGGCCGGTTTCGGTACTTCCCCGCGTACAAGACCTTTTTGTTGGTCAATGAGCCCGAAGAAGACGCTTTCGTGTTGAACTTCTCGCCATGAAGAACCCCTTGGTGCACCTGATGCGACGCTTTTCGTTGGCCCTGCTCTGCGCCTTTGCTGCCTGTGGCGAACCAGGCGCCGTATTAACAGACGCGAGGGCCGTCGATGGCGGCGGGGCGACGGGTGACGCAGGCAACACGCCCGACGCGGGGATTGGGGCCTCACGCGACGCGGGCATGTCATTCGACGCGGGCATGTCATTCGACGCGGGAAAACTGTCAGACGCAGGCACTCCGCGCGACGCGGGCACGCGCGACTCTGGGCAGGTCACCATCACCGACGCTGGCTCACGCACGTCGTATTCACTCAACTTCGCGACCGCCGCGATCGAGAACCCCCTCTCCGCTGGAGGCGTATGGACGAACAACTCCCAGGGCACCGGCGGCAACGTGGCGCCCGGCAACCTGACGAGCATGCGGGTCGACCTGGCCTCTGACGGCGTCACCCGCATCGCCTTCGATACCCACCCAGGCCTCTCGTACGACGACAGCTTCGCCTTCGTGCCCGGCTTCGCAGGCGACCAGTATGTCGAAGCCGTCATCTACAAAGAGCCCGGCTACAACCCCAACGCCAGCGGCTCGAACCATGAGCTCGAGCTGATTCTGGGCTGCTCCTCGGTCGCGGGCGGCCGCACGTGGAATGAGTTTTTGATGAACTCAGGCGGGGGTGTCGACATCGTCTACTTGAGCGGCGGGCCGTCAGATTTCCAGTCGATCGGCAACGTCTCGGGCATCAGCGCCATACCTGTCGATGGAGACGTCGTGCGGGCGACCCGAGTCGGCAACGTGCTGAGCCTGTACCTCAACGGCGCCTTGTGGCTGCGGTACGACGGGTCGAACCCGGCCGTGGTCGCCAAGGGCTCGGGCATTGGCATCGCCGCGTTCATTCGCCCCGGGGCCACGCACAACAAGTATGGGTTCAAGCAGGTGACCATGGGCTCGCTTTGATGTACGGGGCGCGCCGTGCGCTTCGGGCTCCTCACACTCTTCTTCGTCGGTCTCGCCGGTTGTCAGTGCAACCGCGGCCATGTGCCGACGGTCGAGGGC
>JANLPS010000469.1:0-16866 GCA_031367385.1 Archangium sp.
GCTCGGGTTTCTGAACATTCAGTTGGGATACGGCGGCACCAAGTACGGCACCGACTTCGGCTTCAAAGTTGTCGGGACACTGGTGAAGCCATGAGTACGACCATCACTGCCGCCGTAGCCCGTACGCTCAAGGGCCCGCTCACCATCGAAAAACTGCAGCTCGATGAGCTCCGGCCCAACGAAGCCCGCGTGCGCTTGGTCGCCGTGGGCGTCTGCCACACTGACTCGCTCGTGCGTGATGGCGTCTACCCGCTGGCCCTCCCCGCCGTACTGGGACACGAAGGCGCCGGGGTCGTTGAGGCCGTGGGCTCTTCGGTAACGACCGTAACGGCTGGCGATCACGTCATCATGTCAGCGGCCTACTGTACCCACTGCATTCAATGTCGCTCGGGGCACGTGGCGTACTGTGAGAACCTCTTCGCCGAGGACTTCGGAGGAAAGCGTACCAGCGACGGTACGACGTCTCTCAGGACCCTCAGCGGCGAGCCGGTCTCTTCGCACTTCTTCGGTCAGTCTTCGTTCGCAACGCATGCGAACGTGGTTGAGAGTGCTCTCATTCGCGTCGCTGCTGATGTGCCTTTGGAAACACTCGCGTTTCTGGGGTGCGGCATTCAGACCGGTGCAGGCTCGATTCTGAATGAATTGCGCCCGCCGGCCGGCTCGTCAGTCGCCATTTCGGGTGCAGGTGCCGTCGGGCTCGCCGCCATCATGGCTGCGCGAGTTGCTGGGGCGACGACGATCATCGCCATCGACGTACATGACTCGCGGCTTGAGCTGGCCATGCAAGTTGGTGCCACACACACCATCAACGCGAAGTCTGCCGATACCGTGACAGAACTGGCGCGAATCACAGGAGACAGAGGAGTCAATTTCATCCTCGACACCACTGCTGTGCCACAAGTGCTGGTGAATCTCGCAAAGTCGCTCAGCATTCGCGGCACGCTGGCTCTGGTGGGTGCAGCTCGGCCCGGTACTGAAGCGCCTTTTGAGATTGGCGCATCGCTTGTCAAAGGATGGACGTTTAAGACAATCGTTCAGGGGAGCTCAGTGCCTCAGGACTTCATTCCGAGACTTGTCGCGCTCTGGCAACAGGGTCGTTTTCCCGTCGAGAAACTGACGAAGACGTATCGATTGGGAGACATCAACGCTGCATTCGCTGACTCGGCATCAGGAGTGACGGTCAAGCCAGTCATCGTTTTCTAGCTGACGCTGCGGCGGGAATCTGGGCTCGGCCCTGGCCGAAAAGGAACTTCAATGAATGAATCACGCGATGGCGCCGTTCTGGTCGGAAGCCTTCGCAAGGGTGCGTCGCCGCCGGCACAGCCCGACCAGCGCGATGACCGCCACGAGGCCGCTCGAGCTCTCGCAACTGCATCCGACCGCGTAGTCGCTGGGTGTGCTGCCAATGTGACCTGCGTCTGGGTTGGGGGTCGTCACACCGCCATCGGCGACCGCCTGCCCCGCGTCGGTCTCACCCGCACCGGAGTCACCGACGCCCCCCGCGTCACTGGCCGCCCCCGCGTCACTGAGGCCGCCGCCTGCGTCGGCTACTCCCGCGTCTGAGAACCCTCCATCAGGCGTGCCAGAATCTGCAGGCGTACAGGCGCCGACTTGAACGCAACACACCTGCTTCTCGCACACTCGCGAGCCGCACTCCGAGTTTCGGGTGCAGGTCGCGCCGAGGCTGAGGTCATCGCCGAGCGCCGCGAGCATAGCCCGCTGCACGGACGGGCCCCAGCCGCTCACGGCGCGAGTATACGCGAACAACATTTGGGAATTGCTGATCGGCGGCCCGGCGGCGACGCTTAGAACATCAGTCGGTGCTTCAATCACGGTGCTGGCTGAGATGCCGCCGTCTTCTCCAATGCTCCACACCCAGAGGTTCGACCCGGCATCGGTCGCGGTCACGCCAAGCACGTGGAAGACGCCAGCGAGGTAGCCGATGTCTTGCAGGCTGGTGGCGCCCGGTACCTCTTTCATGGTGATGGTCAGCGCGGGTTGGTCGAGAACGCCGCCGTCGAACCGCAGTCGTGCGGCCCGAATGATTCGGGTGCCGACGACAGGGGCCTCCTCCCAGGCGACCAGCAGCATCGCGGGTGATTTCGCCAGGCGGCCGAACCTCCCGTAGCTCGCAGATGGAAACGAGGAGAGCTCGGTCACAGCATTCCCCTCGACGGCCAGCACTCGCTCTGCGGCGAGGTCGTTGCTGAGAAGAAAGGCACCCGCGCCGTTGCTGATGACGTCGAATACGGTGTTGTACATCGCACTGACCGAGACCCGCGCACCGCTCAGATTGCCCTGGGTGTCGAGGTACTGCGCGAACGACCCGCTCGACAAACCGGAGTACGCCATCACGTACCCCGGTGTGGTGAGTGAGCAGATGAGTGGGGGGCTCATGATGCCGTCGGTGATGTTGGCGCGCTTGGTCGGGGCACCTGCAACGTGAGGCCACTCCAGGAGATCGATCGAAAACGCCTGATACGCGGGGAGCACGAAGGCCTGGCCATCATCGGCGATGAACCGCTGCAGGTAATTGGAGTTGGTGAAGCTCGAATTCAGGGTCTGCAGGGCGGTCGGGGCTTCGAGCGCCCCGCCGTCGGGCCCGAGTCGCACGGCCTCGAGTAAATACTCACGAAGCAGCTGGCGATCGTCATTCCACGCGAGGGCCAGAGGGGTCGAGACCTCGCGCGATGAAAAGGCCGGCGAGAGCTGCGACGAGGGGCGGGTGAACACCGCGAGGGGTGAGCCGGTCGAGACCAGCCCGCTGCCATCGAGTGGCAGGAGCATCGAGCCCACGTGATTGCCTCTGCCGACCTCTGTGAATCGACGGGTGTAGAGAAGCAACGGCGCGCCTCCTGAACCCAGCGCGCCCGGTTGCACGGTTCCGCCGTCGCCGGGCAACACGAGACTGCTCATGAAGCCCCCATCAGCCTCGAGCTTGACCATGCGCACGCCGGTTGTCTGAAAGCCTGGTCCGAGCTCGCCACACGCGGTGAGCACCGAGTCTCCGAGAGCGGCCGATGAGGAGCCGGCGCACAGCACGGGCGTGCTCACCCGAGCGGTGAGCGCGCCGAGCATGGTGAAGAAGGCGAACTCGAAGGCAACGCCGGTGCGCATCAGCGCCACGTAGTTGTCGGTCGCGACGACCTGAGGGAAATAGCCGTCGAGAAAGCTCGCCGAAGCAGGCGCTCCATCGATGCCGACACGAACCAGTGCCGTCTGGGTGCCACCATCTGACAGCGGGCTCGTAAAGACCACCCAATGCGCTGTGCTGTTGCTCGCCACCTCGGAGAGATCTCCGTACGAGGTCAAGTCATGGTCGATGCCGGCGGTGGTCGCGTCGTCGTTGAGCTGCTGCGAAAAAGTGCGAAGACCGCCGTCGACGTATTCGCGATGAAGGGCGACCAGGTGCCCGGGCTGGCCAGCGACATAGGTGCGGCTCGTGTAGGAGTTGCCGAGTGGTTGGGCGGGCCCGAAGACCCTGGTCGCCGGGTCGTAGGTCATCGCGAACCCCGTCGACGTGAAATTGCGAATGTAGCTGACGATGACTCCGGTGGCTGACCGGGTCAGCAGCAGAGGGCTGTCTTGGGCGACACCGTCGGGCAGGTCGAGCGCTGGGTCGAGGCCGCCATCTCCCGAATAAAATCGCAAGACGGCCCGGCTGCGATCGACCACTCCGATGAGCTGGCCATTCGAGATGCTCAGGGCCGTGGGTTGCGCTCCGGTGGGCCAGGCGATCGGCGCATCGACCGGGCGCTCATCGCTGACAACCGGCCCAAGTAAGAGCAGAAGCCAGATGCCCGAAGTCACCAGACCACGATGTGCCGATGCCACAGAAATGTCTACGACGAGGAGCATCGTGTTGGGCGACCGCGGCGAGGGCCTTCGTCGAGCTCCGCGACATCTTCAAAGCGGAGGTTCGAGCGCTCGAGCACGCGGCTGCCCGCGAGCGCAACCGACACGCAAAGCCATCGCCGTGCGCAACTTTTGCGCCGAGCGGCCTGCGCACGGAGGGGTCGAATGAAATGCGAGGTGACACGAGTCGCCCTGGTCTCGTAACCACTCGCCCTTTTGGAGTCGCAGCGTTCTGGGCACGGCGCATGTAGCCGGTGACGCGATGTCACCAATCGTCTGTGGAACTGATTATTCGCAATGGTCCGAAGCCGCGGTGTCTGCGGCTGCCGCCCTCGCCTCTCGACTGGGTGAGGAGTTGTGGCTCGTTCATGCCATCGGGCTCGACGAAGGGGTTGACGATGCGCTTCGTCAGGCGGCCTTCGTCAAAGCCGAGCTTCGCCTCAAGCAACTGGCAACCCAACTCCCCAGCGTACGCGCGGTGCGAACGCAGGTGATGTGGGGCGCTCCTGCGGCTGAGCTTCTCAATGTTGCCACAAGCCAGGGGGCGTCATTGCTGGTGGTGGGGTCGAAGGGCTCGGCGAGTACCCCGCTGATGCGGGTGGGCGCCACCGCAGAGCGGGTCGCGGGAGCAGCCGAGGTGCCGGTGCTGGTGATTCGGCACCAGGGGGCCTTCGAGCAATGGGCGCGCGGCGAGGCAATGCGGGTGCTCATTGGTATCGACGAAACGCTCGTAAGCGGTTCGGCCGTTCGGTGGGTCGAGAAGCTGCGCGAGCTCGCCCCGCTCGATGTGGTCTTAGGGCACGTGTACTACCCCGATCTGGTCTACGCGGAGTACGGGTTGCCACCACCGATTCCGATGTTCACGGGTGATCGCCGGGCGGAGGCATTTGTGGAGCGAGATCTCCAGCAGCGACTCCCCTCCCTGCGGGGCGGGGGCACCGTTTCGTATCGTGCCCGTCTCGGAGTCGGTCGGACGGGCGATCACCTCGTCGAGCTCGCCGAAGCCGAGCGTTGCCAGCTCATTGTGGTTGGGTCTCACGCGCACAAGGGCTTGGGTCGAATGTGGAGCGTCTCGGCGGCTGCGCTTCATCTGTCTGGCGTTGCCGTCGCGGTCGTACCGCCAGACGGTGCTTCGGGTCGCGCGGTTCGAAACCCCGGGCTCAAACGCGTGCTCGTGGCCACCGACTTTACGGAGTGCGGTAACGCGGCGATACCCTGGGCGTATTCGTTGGTTGCGCCCGGAGGTGAAGTGACTCTGGCGCACGTCATCGTCGGCGAGTCTGTCGCGACCGGCGCCGCTGACCTCGACCTGTCGGCCAAGCTCAGAGCCCTGCCTGGCGTAGGAGCAGGCAAGGCAGTCACGCGCACCGAAGTGTTGCGCGGGCTCAACGCAGCCAGCGCCATCAATCAAGCCGCCGCGCGGGTTGGCGCCGATTGCATCGTGGTCAGCTCGCACGGCCGCGGCGGGTTCAAGCGGGCTGCCCTGGGCTCCGTGGCTGAAGAGATTCTCCGCGCCAGCCATCGACCCGTGTTCGTGGTTCGTGCGACACCGTAGCGCCTGGCGTGAGGAATTCACTTTCACCCGCTGCGAAGGCTGCCCCCGCGCTGGCTCCAACGCCGCGCAGCGGGCTGTTCAGTTGGCTGCCCGGCCTCTGGGTGTTGCGTCACTACCAGCGTGCCTGGTTGGCCACCGACCTGCTCTCGGGGCTGGTGCTCACCTCGATGCTGGTGCCGGCCGGCATGGCGTACGCCGAGGCCTCGGGGCTGCCGGCGGTCACCGGTCTGTACGCGACCATCGTGCCGCTGCTCGTGTACGCCGTCTTTGGGCCCTCTCGCATCATCGTGCTGGGGCCTGACTCCGGGCTGGTGGCGCTGGTGGCGGTGGTCACGCTCACGCAGGGGGCCCCTGAGCGCGCCCTGGCGATGGCCTCAACGCTGGCGATCATGACGGGGTTGTTGTGTCTGGGGGCGGGGCTCTTCAGAGCAGGCTTTCTCGCCGATTTGCTCTCGAAACCGGTACGGGTCGGCTACCTGAATGGCATCGCTCTGACGGTGCTCGTCACCCAAGCCCCCAAGCTCTTCGGCGTGTCGGTGCGGGCTGACGGCGTACTGCAAGGCAGTTTGGCATTCGTGCAAGCGGTGTCGGCGGGCCAGACGCGCTGGCCAGCGCTGGCCATTGGCGCGGCCTGTTTGGCGACCATCTTCGGGCTGCGAGCGGTGGCCCCGAAGGTGCCTGGCATCTTCATCGCCGTGGTGGTGGCCACGCTGGCGGTCAAGTGGCTCGCGCTCTCCGAGCAGCTGAGCATCGTGGGGTCGGTGCCGCCGGGGTTCCCCTCGCCCAGGTGGCCGGGGGTAGCGCTCTCGGAGTGGGGGCACCTGCTGCTGGCCGCGGCGGGCATCGCGCTGGTTTCATTTGCCGACACGAGCGTGCTCTCGCGCACCGGGGCTGCGCGGGGTGGCTACCGGGTCAACGCCAACCAGGAGCTGGTGGGCCTGGGGCTGGCGAATTTGGCAGCGGGGTTGTTTCAGGGGTTTCCCATTTCGAGCAGCTCGTCTCGCACGGTGGTGGCTGAAGTCGCTGGCGCTCGCACTCAGTTGGCTGGCGTGGTGGGGGCTCTGAGCATCACGGTGCTGTTGGTAGCGGCTCCCTCACTGCTTCGAGACCTGCCGATTGCCGCCCTCGCGGCGGTGGTCATCGCCGCTGCCGTGAACCTGATCGACGTTCATTCGGTGGCGGTCTTTCGAAGGGTCAGGCGCTCTGACTTCGTGTTGAGCGTGGTGGCCTTTCTTGGAGTGACAGTGCTGGGGGTCTTGCCCGGCATCGCGTTGGCGGTCGTGGTCTCGTTGCTCGACTTCGTGCGCCGTGCGTGGCACCCGCACGATGCGATCTTGGGTCGCGCGCCGGGAGTGCAGGGCTACCATGACCTGGCGCGGTACCCGTCGGCTCGCCAGGTGCCCGGGTTGATCATCTTTCGGTGGGACGCGCCGCTGTTCTTTGCCAACGCCGACACGTTTCGGCAACGGGTGCTCGAGGTCATCGAGGCAAACACGGCGGTGCGCTGGGTGGTCGTCGCTGCCGAGCCCATCACCGACGTCGACACCACGGCTGCACAGATGCTCGAGGAGCTCGATCAAGACCTCGCTGCGCGGGGCACTGAGCTTGCCTTCGCGGAGCTCAAAGACCCGGTCAAAGATCGCCTGCAGCGCTACGGGCTCCAGGCGCGCATCGGGCGCGGCTTCTTTTTTCCGACCGTTGAGGTTGCGGTACAGGCCTACCTCGAGCAACACCCTGTACGCGCAGGGCCGCTCTGAAGCACCTGGCGCCGCAGTCTTTGCGCGCAACGAATGCGTTTCGGCTTGAACGTTTTCTCAACGCCTTTCACGCCTGACCCGAGCTTCTCGACGAACCCGGCGCTCTCGTGACCCATCGTCGATACCTTTCAGATTCACGGTCTCTGACTTGCAGCGTTCTTTTCAGCATGAGCCACCACGACTTCGACACCGCAAAGAACATGCTCATCAAAAGACGCGCGACGCTGGCGAGAGTTCAAGCGTCGAATGAGGCGGGCATCTTGGGTTTGCGCGGCGAAAATCGGGTCGGAGACCTCGCCGAGAACACAGACCTGTCAACGGCTCTTGCCCTGCTGTCTGACCGGGAGCGGCTCGAGCTGGAGCAGATCGACGCGGCCTTGCTCAGGATTGAACAGCGAACCTTTGGTCTGTGTGAGAGGTGCGGAGCCCGCATCGCCGAGGAGCGGCTGATTGCGATGCCCGAGGCGCGCACTTGCCTCGCGCACGCCCTGTGAACACGGAGAGAATGAGCGCGAGGAGCTCTTTACGGTCGACGAGAGACCCTTCGCTAGGTTCCGGGGCGCCAAGTGGGGTTGATGCGCTCTCCAGTCGCCGCAATTGTCACCTGGGTCTCAAATCGCCTCGCCATCTCGCGAGCAGCGATTTGGGGGCTCTCTGAGCCGGCAGAACTCACGAGCAAGAGCTCGTCAGGCCGGCTGGCCCGGAGCGCGATTCGATCTCCGACGTCTCGATGCCGCACTTCGGCGACCCCGTAGGTCGCAAGGGCCGCCCTGAGATCTTGAAGCGTGCCGTCGACGCTCAATGAGCCATCGGGCAGCGCATGCGCCGCGTTATCGTCGGCGCCGAGTCGTACCCGAACGTCGTACCTGCTCGACACCTGCTGCGCTGTTTTCAGGATCTGTTTGGGCGAAGCCGCATCGGTTTTGGCGAGCTGCAGGCTGGGTACGAACACCCCGCCGCCCGCCATGACGTTGGCTCCGGCGGGCAGGCCTGGGTGTCGGAGTTCGACCTTCGCCAGGTAAGGAAGCAGGACCAACTTTTGCAAATTTTGAGCGATCGTGTCGGCAGCCGCCTTGGCTGGCTGCTCTTTCCCAGCGATGAAAACGAGCAAAGGTTCTTTGCTCGACCCCGCAGCACCTTTTGCAATGCCAAAGCCCGGGGGCAAAGAGGGGTGACTCAATTCAAGTACGAACCCCGCGGGCAGGCCAAACTGCTTATCGGCCACGACCGAAGCCAAGCGACCGACAGCCTCCATCGACGACTCGCGCGCGCCAGCGGCATAGACAACCCCAGCTCGGCCTCCGGTCGAAAAACGACCGACAAGGTCAGAGTTCATTGCAACCTTGTCGTTGAGTGAAGAGACCAGGGCTTTTTCAACAATCGAAGCGCGGATTGTACCGACCGCGAGGGGTCGTAAACCAATAAAGGCCATACACACTCCATAGCAGAAACTGCGAACCATCAAAACCTGTGTGCCTGCCTACAGGTACCTTCAAGAGATCGATGTCACTGACATGGAGGTGTGATGGCCGGCGCCGATTCTGCTGCAGCCAGCGATTGCCCGTTGGCAGCGCCAGAAACACGCATTCGGTAATCACGAGAATTGTTGAAGCAGCCGGTCGAAGCCTCGAGGTCGAGGCGTGCCACCGTCGGCTGGCTCGAGCTTTGGCAGACGGCTTCACGCCAGCTCGCAGTGCTCGACGTGCGATAGTCAAGGCAGGTGGTGATCGACAGAGAGGCGGTGCCGGTACACGCGATGGCTCCTGACCCGACGATCGAACCGCCCACGGCTCCTCGGGTAGGGGCGCGTGCAGAGATTTCGCAGGTGACGGCTCCGGAGCCGCCTGTACCACCGCCTCCGCCTGCACCACCGCCCGCTCCGTCGCCCCCACACCCGGTGCCCAGAACGATGACAGCGCAGCACTGGAGAAAGGCCCTCATGTCAATCAGAGCCTCCTCGATGCAACTTGTTGCACCATTTCGAGCACCGCTGACGCAGTGATTCTTGGGCGCCCAACACGTTTCGCCGGGCGGGCGACTATCGGTCGACCAGCTGCCAGGTCATGCCCCCGATATCGACCATCGTTGCCCGGCCGGTTGCCGGGTCAGTGTAAGTCACTGCAAACGCGGCATAGGGTGGGCTCACTCGAGTCGGGCGCTGGGCCCAGGCGGTGCCATCGTACAGCCAGGTGTCGCGCGAGACGCCCGGCGTAAAGCCACCGTAAAGAACGACTCGGCTCAGGTTCGCATCGTAGGCCAATGACGCGGCATAGCGGGCAGTCGGTTGGGGGTCGCCCGCTTTCGGCTCCCAGGTGCTGCCCGTCCACTCCCAGGTTTCACCCAGTGGGCTCGACGACGACCGCCCACCCATCAGCACGAGGCGCATTCGAACCGGGTCTGCCCCAAACCCGGCGAACGCGCGGGCTGACGGAGCCGCCGCGGGAGAATGCTGCTGCCAGAGGGTGCCATTCCACGACCAGGTGTCGTTGAGCAAACCGGTTTGACCGACGCCGCCGAAGAGCACGATTCGCCCCAGATTGGCATCGTAGCCCATGACGTGGCCCTCGCGAGCACTCGGCGAATCAGAGGGCTGAGCGGGGGTGACATTGGCCCAAACCGAGCCGTCCCAGGTCCATGTGTCGGCACGGTACGGAGACTGTGCCCCGCCGAACATCACGAGGGTGCCCCTTGAGGGGTCGAAGGCCATCGTGCACGAATACCGAATCGGGGGAGCCGCGCTCAATGAAGGCATGGTCCACGTGTGGCCGTCGTATTCCCACAGGTCGGTCTGAGGGTAGCCGTTACCCGCAGAGCCGCCGTAGAGAACCATTCGCTGCCGCGCAGAATCGAACGCGCCGCATGACCTCATTCGATACGGCGGCCTGAGTGGAATGGTGCGGCTCCACGTGGCGCCGGCGAGCTCATACGTCTCATCGCGAAATTCGTAGTTGAGGTGGTAGCCACCGAAGACGACCATTCGGTTTCGAGCACGGTCAAACGCCATCGAGTGACCGGAGCGAGCCGGTATCCCCGAGGTCGCTACGGCCGACCAATTCGTCCCCGTCCACGCCCAGGTGTCAGACACGCCTGGGTTGCCGCTGTCGCTCAGCCCCCCGAAGACGAGCACTTGGTGGCGCTCGGAGTCGTACGCCATGGAGTGGGAGTACCGCGGTGCGGGCTCGGTCGTTGGCGCCACTTTTTGCCAATTTGACCCGTCCCACAGCCAGGTGCCGGTCACTTTCTGGCCGATCTGCGAAATGCCACCAAAGAGCACGGCCTGGCCGTTCATCTCATCAAAAGCCATGGACGAGTAGGCTCGCGCTTCGGGTGACGTCACCGGAGACTTCACCGTCCAGACCGAGCCATCGAGCTCCCAGGTGTCGTCGTAATACGTGCTGGCGTTGAAGCCGCCGAAGAGCACCAGTCGCTGGCGAACCGAGTCGTAGGTCATCAAGCATTCCAACCGAGCCGGAGGGCCGCTCGCAGAAAAGATCTGCGACCAGGTCGTGCCGTTGAAGGCCCACGTCTCGCCGTTGGTGGCCCCCGAGCGGTTGCCACCAAAAATCACCACCCGAGCATTCTTCGCGTCGTACGCAGCGCATGAACCATTGCGCGCAGTGAGCGCTGGTGGCGTGGGCTTCGAGGTCCACGACGTGCCGTCCCACTCCCACGTGGTGTTCAGGGGTGCGTTGCTCGAGTCGAGCCCACCGAACAACACTGTCTTGCCACGAGCGATGTCGTACGCCGCGACACTGTCTTGACCGACGGGCCCGGCCGCCGGCGAAATGTCGAGCCACAGCGGGCCACCGGCGTCGACCGGTGGGCCACCCGCGTCAACTCCGAGGCCGGCATCGACGGCCGAGCCTGCGTCGGTCGAGCCGGCGTCGCTCCGTGATGTACCAGCATCAAACATCGACGAGCCGGCATCGGCAGACGAGGCCCCCGCGTCAATGGGCAAGCCGGCGTCGCCGTTCGTACCAACCCCCACGAGGGGTACGAGCAAGACTGGCGTTTGTCGTGAATCGGTCTCGATTCGCAGTGACGCCGAAAACGCGCCGGCTCGCAGTGGCCGAAAGGTGACTGCAACGACGCGCGTCTGCCCTGCACCGATCTCGAACGAACCAAGCGATGGCACCGAAAACGCCGGGGCCGCTAGGCTCGAATCGACCGACACAGCCGACACGTTCAGCGCCCGAGCCCCTGCCGCCTCCAAGGTGATCATGCGGGTAGCGCTCTCGTTCTGCACGACCGAGCCAAAATCGAGCTCCTGGGGGCTCGTCGACAAGGTCGCGAGCGACGGGCCGATTTTGTCTCCAGTGCAGCGAAGGCCAAGAAGCGCAACGAGGAGCGTCAGAAACCGAAGAACGAGGCGTGTCACGGAGGGCGAGCGTATCGCGACGCCGTGCCGCTTTGGCGACCTTCGCGCAACAAGCCCAAACAACTTCTCGGCGCTCATCACGGCGCTCAGACCCCGGCCGCTCTATGAAGCGTTGGCCACGGTCGAGGAGCACGCCGTCTCGCCAGAACTTCGCCAGGGGTGGCCGGTGTCACGGTTGCCAGGCGCCTTTCGGGTCATCAGGGGCGGCGGCGTGCGGCACCTTGGCGCGTTCGCCTCGCGCGTTGATGGCCGCCACCTGCTCTTTGTAGTCGCTGGCCAAAAGGTCGAGCTTCGAATTCAGCGCTGCTTGGCTCGCTGAAGTGAAGGCAACCAAAGCGGCGTTGTAGGCGACCGTGGCCGTGTTCACGTCTTTGCGGTTGCTCCCAGTCGGTCGGCGGTCGCCGTCGTCAAAACCCGAAGCGGAGGCACCTGTTCGGGGCGGGTTCTTCGCACGTTGGAGCGCGGTGCTCGCCGCTTCGAGGGCCGTCGTCGCATTGCCCAGGTCTTTGACCTTTTGCTGGACCTCTGCGACTGCCTTTTGGTGGGCTTGGGTGGGTGAAGCGACTGCTGCGGTGTCGACTGTTCCTTGGTTGGCCATGGTTCTCCTTGAGCGTGTGCCTTCACAGAGACTTGTAGAAGCAGAGCGTGCCCTTCGCCATTACACCCCGTGAAAACGCCCCAAAGCCGCCTGAGACCTCGTCGACGCCCGAGCGGGTACCAGGCAGGTTGGGCAAGCCGAAGGCAGGCAGTGTCGGCCGCCCGTCTGCGTTGAAGCCAATGTCGATTCCGATGCCGCCGACCCAAGGTGAAGACACGCCGCCCTCGGCGAACCACCCCTCGTACATTTCGGGCTTGCAGGTTTCTCCGGTCATGTTGGTGACCGCACCGCCACCGAACGAGGCGCCCACCGCGAGGCCTCCGCAGATCTTGTAGTAGCGAAAGGTCTTTCTCTGACCGCACTTGTCCGTGCAGGTCACCGCCGCAAGCCCGCCGCCGACGCCGAAGTGTGCCTCGGCGCCGTAGTACAGCGTCGGGTTGAGAGGGGTGATTTGACGTGAGAGTCTCGCACCTCCGAGGCCCGCGGCCCCATTGCCCATCAAGCCCGTGGGGTCGGTGAAGCGCAACGGGTCGTTGAACACGAATGCGTACGTGTTGGGCCCGCCTTCGAGCCCACTCGGGTCAGACTCGATGTAGCGCCCAAGGCGCGGGTCATAGTCTCGAGCGTGGTTGAAGACGAGCCCAGTCTCTTTGTCTGCGTACTGGCCCGGCCCGCGCAGATTGAAGGTGAAGGCCGGTAACTCTGGGGCGGCGGTGCCGAAGGGGTCAGCGAGCCACCGCCAGCGAACGGCGCCGCCGCGGTCGACGATGACGCGAGGGGTGTCGAGGTGGTCTGCGTGAATGAAAAAGACTTCATTCTCGATGATGACAGCGATTGGGGTGTCGTCGAGCCACACGTACTCAGCAATCGCGAGGCCGGTCTGGTCGTACTCGCCGAGCAGGTGGCCCTGTTGGTCATAGGCGAAGAGCACGGTGCCGGCCTTCGAGCTCTTTCGTACTCGCCGCCCCTGCTCGTCGTAGGTCGAGGTCGTCGAAAGGCCTGCGACGGTCACCTTCTTGAGTCGGTTCGCCTCGTCATAGTCAGCGACAAAGCGCCCGTCGCTCAGCGTGTTACCCACAGCGTCATACGTAAAGAGCTGGGTCGGGTTCGTCGCAGACGTGAGGCGGTTGCTAGTCGGGTCAACGACGTAGGTACGGGAGACTCCCTGAACGACCTCGCTGAGGCGGTTGCCGTTCGCGTCGTAACGGTAAAGGCCGCGGGCTTCTCCGCCTATCGAAAACTGGGTGAGCTCGCCAAGCGCGTCAGATGAGAACGACTGGTTCATGGCAGGCACAGCTGCCCCGGTTTTCGAATCAACATGGGTATACTCCTCGACACGCCCAGCCGAGTCGAAACGAACGTCACGAACCACGTCTCCGAGCGGGTAGCGAATCATTCTGCCCATAGAGTCGTAACTCTTGGGGTGAGGGAACGTGATCGCGCCGCGCGGGCCTCCGCCCCAGACCCATGATTCGATGGGTCCGAAGGGCGTGTACCGAACTTGACTCACGATTACAGTGTCCGGAGGAGAAACAACTCCGCGTGGCGCTCGCCTCACCAAGGACACCCCGGTGACCCGC
This sequence comes from Archangium sp., assembly GCA_031367385.1. Classification (GTDB taxonomy): domain Bacteria; phylum Myxococcota; class Myxococcia; order Myxococcales; family Myxococcaceae; genus JAEUJT01. The sequence goes on from JANLPS010000469.1 coordinate 13,724, forward strand.
TCGGCGGTTCGGGTGAACGCAATCGAATACCCTGACGGGTACCCAATTTCGCGTACCGCACCACCGGCCGTGTACGAATACCGCACGCCCTGTCGAACCGAGTTGGCATTCGCGCCTGAGGCAGGCTCAATGGTGCGCATCTCTCGTGCCAGGCGTCCGGCCGAGTCATAGGCGAATGTTGCCGTCGTCTCGGGCGTCTGAGCAGAAGTCAAGCGCCCTACGCCGAACGCGAAGCCGGCACCCGTTTCGCTGTACCTGAAGGTCGTCGTTCGCGTTGATGCGCCCAGTGCATTCGCCACCGAGGTCACCCGATTCGAGGCATCGTAGGTGACGGTTGTGACGGCGCCCCGCGCATCGGTCATCGATTTCACATTGCCAGCCGCGTCGTACACCTTCCGAGCGATGCCGGTGTCTGGGCTCACGAGTTGTGAGTTGCCCAAACCATCACGCTGGTACTCGGTGATGAGGGTGCGAGTGTCAGCCACGAACACGGTGCGGCCCTGGCCGTCGTAGCCGAACTGGGTAACACCCTTCGCGCCGTCGGTGACGGCAACAGGTTTGTCGAGTGCGTCGTAATTCAAAGCAAGTGAGACTCCTGCGTCGGCAGACCATGTCAGCATCGTGCGATTGCCGGTCGCGTCGTAGGTCGTCTTGAGCGTGACGATGGGCGAGGTTGGCTGCGATTGCCCGAGCGAAACACGGGTCAACAAGAACAAGGCGAGCGATGCGACCCATCGAAGACTGCGAACGTGTGTTTTCATTGTGCTTGTTCTCCGGTCGTACGCTGCAATCGGCCAAGGGCATCGAACTGTTGGGTCGTGAGTCGAACCGATGTGCCAAGCGCGTTCTTCACCTCGATGCGAGTCGGGTTGTTGCGCGCGTCGTTTGTGAATTCGAGCGTGTTGCCAGCGCCGTCGACGATGGCAGTGACTCGGCCCGCGGCGTCGTATTTCATCGACCGGCTCGATTGATCGGCCGTTGACATGAGATCGAGAGCCCCCCTCTTGTCGTAGCCGTACTGGGTGCCAAGCGGGTCACTGAGCAATCTCCCCCGCGCGTCGTAGGTGGAGCGCCTGACGACTCCGTTTGAATCGACCTCTGAGAGCAGCCGCCCAACGCCGTCATACGCCACATAGGTGGTGACCTCGCCGGTGGCGGTGGTGCGTTTTGCCAAATCACCACGGGTGTGGCTCGCGGTGGTGTCGCCGAAATATTCGAAAGTCGTTACGTCAGCGACATCGGTGCGAGGGCCATCTTCGGTCAGCACTTGGCCGGCGGCGTTATAGGTGTAAGCCCACACCCTTGCCGGTATCCTCGAGTCGATGATTGGGTTGAAGCTGCGTGTGCCGGTGACGTCGGTTGTTGCCCGCTCAACTCTTCGACAAATGACGGTGAGGGGTGCTGGGCCAGAGAACCGCAGCCTACTCGGGGCACACCAGGTGACGGCGTAGCCCCGGGTCGGGTCTGGCTGCCCGTTGTAGACGATGTTCGTCATTCGATTCGGCTCTGCGATTCGCGTGACAACCTTGGTCTGCGCACCCAGATTCATGAAGTCTTTGGTGATGCTCCGAGCGCCGCGCGGCAACACTGCGTTGTACGAAGTTACTGTTGAACACACCGTGCCTGCCGGGAGCCCTTCGACACGGGTTTCGCGCGAGCCATCGGACACGACGCAGGTACGGTGGCCGTTGAAGTCGTCTTCGCTGGTGACGTTCGCCGCAGAGTCATAGGCGACAGCACTCGTCGAAGCTGAGCAGCCGGCCCCCGCAGGTTGACTTCGACTCGTCACCAGAGGCTGGCCGAACAAGGTGGTCACTCCGAGCTGGCTCGAGGTGCCGTCAGGGTAGGTGACGACGGGGTTGGTCGGTGCAACCCAGAAATAGGTACGCGTTATCTTGTCGGAGTCGATGACCTCACTCATCTCGATGTGTGGCGGTGCGTCATACGTCACAGAGAACCGGTTCACACCGCCCGCGTGCTCGGTCGAGACAGCGCGGCCCGCGCTGTCATAGCCAAAAGTACTCACTCGCACCCTGCGCTCGTCCGTAACCCCAGTGAGCGCCCCAAAAGACCTCATGTCTTCGTAATGAAAAGAGCGCCGGCTGCCGTCTGCCCACGTGATGTCGGTGAGCATCGCATTCGAGTTGTACGTCAAGGCGGCCACGACCGTGCCCGACCTAAGCGCTCGCGTCAGCAGGCCCCCAGTCGCTGCGGGGCTCCCCGGTGGCAGTTCGTACTCAAAGTCGAGGGCTCTGCCGAATTGGTCTTCGACCCGAATCAGGTACCCCGGCGCGGGGGCCTTGAGGGCATCGGTGCTGTAGGTAAACTTCAGAGTTCGCCCGTCAACAAAGTCAATGCGCTTCAGGCCCCCAGACATATCGTCATAGGCCTCAAGGCCGAGATCCTTGCTATCGACGTAGAGGCGTTCTCCATCGACGGGTCCGTACAAGATGTCGGTGACGTCACGGTCATTCGTCGAAAAAGCATTCGTCGGAAAACTGAATACTGCGCCGTCGCCACGGTAGGCCCGAGCGCTCGATAGCGAGCTGGGGTCTGGCAGCACTTGGTCAAGGCGCCGATGCAGGTTGCTGAACCACAAGTTCCCAACCGCAGGGGCGCCATTATTGGCCGTCGCGGCGCCATTGGTCGGTACAGCAACCGCATTGCTGTCGTAGGTGAGAACCCATTCAAGGCCCCCCAATACGAGGCCGGTTGAAACCGACTCACGTTTGGCGCCCACGAGAGGGGAAATGGGGTTGCCGTAACACGTATTTGGGCGCTTCTTGGTCTTGTCGATGACGACAACCGGGCCGCATTTGCGAAGCGAGCCAGGGGGATTATTCGGCTGCAAGAAAAGTTCGCTCGGAGGCGGGCACCGACACTCGCCGCCAGAAGCAACCTCGTTGATGTTACAGCTCATGCGGTAGCGGCCGTCGCGTCCGGGGCCCCCACCGAAAAGGCATAAGGTACCGTTGTTTTTCCCAGGGAGGGCTTCCCAATTGCAGAGGGCTTCGTAGGTGTTGAGGAGTTTGCAAGGGAGTCGGCGATAGCAGTAACTCGTACTGGTGTTATCGAAGCTGAACTGGTCCAGCTCTTCGGCGCCGCTAAGACCAGTCGCAGTGCTGTACTGGTCACCATTGGTG
>JANLPS010000474.1:0-21583 GCA_031367385.1 Archangium sp.
CCCCCAAAATCACCTGCTCGACGATGACGCCTTCTGGGTTGAGGGCCGACGAGAGCAACAGGCGCCCGTCTTCAGCGGCCTTGAAGCGCCGATCAGCTTCGTAGAACTCTTCGCTCTTGAGCTTGTTGAGCGCGTCACGCACGTAGGCCCGAACGCCAGGGCGAACCAATCGAGCCTCGACGTCTTCGGTGTTGTCGCCGACCTTCATCAAGATGTGAGGCGCCTGGGCGGGGTCGATGCGCCACGCCACGGTGATGTCGACTGAGATGTCATTGCCGTCGGTCGTCTTGAACTCGACGTCGTCGCCGCTCTCTTTGGTCATGCGCAGGTTCTGCAGCTTGGTCTCGAAGGTCGACCAGTCAGTCGTACCGATGGTGAAGAAGTAGGTACCACCCGAGGCATAGATTTCGTCTTGAACGCCCTTCTTGCCGAACGGAGCGACCTTGCGGGTCAGCACGCCCACCTCGTTCGCCGCTGTCGAATGACAAGTGCAGCCCGAGACCGACATCACGGCCAACAGCACGAGGGCCCACGCGGCTCGCATCATGGCGCGCTCCCGACGTCGAAGCGCTTGATCATCGCGTTGAGGTCGAGCGGGTTGGTGCCGCCTTCGCCATCGCTGGGCAAGACGATCACTTGAATGCCCCTGAGCGCCTCGGCCATCTTCAAGCCCACCATGTTTTCACTCCCGCCAACACGCAGCGCCTTGTTCTCGAGCTCGGTACCGGTGGCCTTGGCAAGCTCGACCTTCAGTCGCCCTTCGGCTTCTTTGGTGCGCTTGTAGAGGTCGGCCTCAGACTGAATTTTTCTCACCTCTGCCTCGCCGCGTGAAAGCTCGGTTTGAACCAACGCCGCCCCAGTGGCGACGATGGTATTCTTCTTCGCTTCTTCTTGTGCCGCGGCGGCTTCTGCGCGGTTCTTGAACACGGTCTGGTCTTGAATTTTTCGGCTCTCGATGGCCGCCTGGTAACGCTGGTCGTAGCGGTACTGGCGCACCAAGACGTGCGTGACCCGAATGCCCTTCGGAGACAGCTCATCGGTCAACAACGTCTGCGCGTCGGTGGCTGCCTTCTCTCGAAAGTTGCCTTGGTAAAACTGCTCCGCATCGAGCTCTCCGAACTTGCGGCGCAGCTGCTGTTCAGCCCGGGGAATGACGGCGGAGTCTTCGTACAACCGGCCCGGCCCGATTTGCGTCATCACCTTGTAGGCATCTTCGATGCGGTACAGCACCGTGATGTCGACCGACACCGTGTACCCCTCTGAGGTCTGAATCTTGATCGCCGGCACCTGGCGCCGGTTGGTGGTGGGCTCGTGGTTGCCTGACGAGTCGCTCATCTCGAGCACCTGCAAGTCAGCCGGGAAAGTGTGCATGCGGTCGACGCCAGGCAACAACAGGTGGAGCCCGGGAGGGTAGATGTCGGGCTGGATGCCCTGCCCACTGCCCAGCACGACTTGCTTGAGCGCGTATTGGCCGGGCCGCACGTACACCGTGCACCCGAAGTACGTGAAGGCCGCCACGCTGAGCACCGCGATCAACGGCCACAACACCCGAGACCAGCGCTTCAAAAACGCCGGCACTGGTGCCAGCTGGCGATCTGCCATGTCACTCCCCTACTTTCGTTTTCGATTGCGATTCGGTGCGTTGATCATCGACGGGTGAGCCGTCTTCCATCAGCGGGCGGTAGACTTCGTGGGCACCCGCTTCGTCGCGCATGTCGTCGACCAGCGAGGCGAGCTTCGAACGGTAGCGTCGCTTGGCAAACCACGCCTGGAGGTCGGGGATGAACGGGCCTCCGATGAAAAACGCCAAGGGCAGCGGCTCGAGCAGCTTCGGCAACCCGGTGCGAAGCACGATCACCGACACCACGAGCCCCCCGGCCGCGTAGGCGATGCGAGAGACGAGGTCCCCTCCGCGCCAGAGGCCGTACTTCTGTGCTTCGAGCTGTTGTTCGTCACGGGCGAGCGTGAAGTAGCGCGGCAGGGCGACGGTCAACACGAGGCTCTCGAGGCGCTGCCAATAGGGCTTGTCATCGGCGAGCTCGGCGAATTGGCGGCCGGCCTCGACGAGTGCTTCTTGGGCGTCTCGAGTGAGCTTGGCCTCGACCTCACCAGACCATGCAGCGTGCGCTCCGCGACGGCGTTCGAGCACGGCCAGCACGTGGGCCGTCAGCGCTGAGAGTTGGTATCGGGCGGGGTACACCAGCGAGGCTTCGTACTTGGCAACGCTGCGAGTGTCGACCGGCGTCTGGCGGCCATTGAATACGCTGTTGCTTCAACAGCATCTGGGTGTAACCGCCCCCCGAAACGCCACGGCCGTCGACCGTGGTGCCTATTCGAGCTCCAAGATGTACAGCTTCGGCGAGTTGTTGCTGATCGGCTGGAGGTAGACCTTCGACCCGGCCACCGCCAGGCCGGTGCGCTGGTACCGCGAGCTGGGGTCGCCGGGAGGCGAGCATGACGTGGTGGTCGAGCCCGCGAGCGAGAAGTAGCCCACCGGGTTCAGCGTCGTGGGGCCCGGTGACGTGTCGAAAGCCACCAGCGCCTGCCCTTGCCCGAAGTTGCTGAACAGCCCCGGCGCCGCGATGACGGTCGACCCGGTCACTTGCAGGTCATCGAAGGCGAACCCGACGAAGGCCGAGACCGAGCCCGTGCCATCGGCGACGGTCAGCGGGTCAGGGTCGGTGACGGCCGCGGCGGGTATCGCCCACACGCCGCGCGTCGAGGCCACGTAGAGGGTGTCGAGCGACAAGGTGGCGGTTCTCGGTATCGCGCCGCCGCCGTCGGGAGCGAAGGGCATGGCGAAGTTCGCCTGCACGCTGCTCGCCGAGAGGCTCGTCGCGGCGTTGTCATCGAAGGCCGAGCGCAGGTCGACCGCGAAGACACGGCCTCCGTTGATCGAGAAAGCAAGGTTCTCTTGGTAGCTGACGACCGCGTACCCCTGGCTCAACGTCAGCGAAGCGTTTCGCGCGGGGTCTGCGAAGGGGGCGTTGTACACCTGCAACGAGGCGAGCGGCGCCGCGAGTGAGAGCGAGGTCGCGACGAGGTGGTCTCGAAGCGGGCGGGCGTCGTACACCTCGAGCCAGACGCTCTGGTTGCCGCGAAACTCGACCACGACCAGGTAGTTGCCGTACGCCGCGACGTCGGTGATGCGGGCCGCCGAGGGGTGGGCGACGCAGTAGTCGTTCGAGGGTGGCGCGGTGCAGCCGCCGATGCTCGCACCCATGGTGGTCGCGGGGTTGCGATCGAGCATGCTCTCGAAGTCGATCACCCGCAGGTTGCTGCCGTAGGCCTGCACCTCGATGTCGTCGAAGTGCGCCGAGCCGGTGGTGCAGAAGTTCACGTAGACGCCGTCACTCACCGCGGTCGGCGTCGAGCCTGCGTGCAGGTCGAAGACCGTCGGCCGGCCCGGTATCACGACGAAGCCCGGGCGTACTTCGGGGCGGCCGTAGCTGCTGCTCGACACCACGTTTTCGACGCTGAACCCGCGCGGCGTCGCGAGCTCGAAGACCGAGATCGACGGCACCTGGCCAGCGCTGAAGTTGTTGCCGTTGGCGAGCACCGCCGCGTAGTTGCCGAAAGTGACCACGTGCGACGGGTTCGGAGCCGACAGGTCATACGAGGTGAGCAGTGGAGCGCTCACCGTCAGGTCGCGCGCGTCGTAGATGCGAAACGCGCCAGTGAGCGCGTCGGGCACGAGCAGTTGGTCTCCATCAACCGAGTACCGCAGCGAGCTTGAGACTCCGCCGACGCTGATCAGCCCAGATGACGCAGCCACGGTGCCCGCCCAGAATGGGGCGAGGGGCAGTATCTGCACCTGCGAGGTGGTGAAGTTCGTGAAGTACCCGTAGTTGCCGCTGACCGCCGACTTCGAGATGAATTGCAGATAGGGAGGCGGCGCGGACGGGTACGCCTGATTGAACAACACGTCGCCCACGCTCCAGACCGTGCCGGCGTTCGAGTCGAGCGCGTCATCGAGCCGAATATCGACCCACGGCTGAAACCCATTGTAGTCGCCGTTCACCAGCACGTTGCGAGTGGCGAAGGAGGCGCCGAACCCGGTGACCCCGGCGGCGACGGTGCCGTTGTCAGCCGCGGGGGAAGCCGGCACGGTGGCTGCGTTGTTGTCGAACAAGGTGCTCAGCTTGAATGAGTAGTTGTTGCCAGTGGTCGAGAGAAACAGCGTGTCGCCCAGTAGCTCCATCATGGGCAGGTGCGTCGAGGCGGGCACGGTGAGCGTCGCCTTGAGCACCGGCGCCGACCGCACCGAGATGTCGAAGATGCGAACCGTCGACCCCGCCGACCAGAAGAGAAACGGTGGGCTCACGCGAATCTCCATCTGCTCGGAAGTCGAGGCCGAGCAGAGGTAGGTGTTGCTCACCGTCAGCGAGCTGACCTGCACCGGCGAGGTGACCGCGTTGATGGTGCCGTTTTGAACCGGCGCGACGAGGCGTCGCAGGTCGTAGGTCATCAGCTTCAGGTCACCTGGAGTGCCCTGGCAGTTTTGAAAGATGCCCACCGGCGTGTGGTACGAGCCACCGACGTAGAGGTACCCATCGAAGTACTGCTCGGTGAATGAGTGCGAGACGCCCGCCACCGTGAACGAGGCCACCAGGTTGGGTGAGACCGTGTTCGAGGTCATTTGAATGACTCCGGCATCGAGCGGCGCCCGGTTGCCTGCGCGATCGACGGGGATGACTTGCACGTAGGTCGATGAGCCATTGACCAGGCCAGACAACGTCGTCGACATCGTGTCGCCGTTGGCGGGCACTCGAATGGGGGAGGTGCCTTCGTTGGCGTAGGCGCCGCTGAGCGGAGTGATCGGTGTGACGTTGTAGTAGAGCTCGTAGTGCTCGATGTCTCCAGCGTCGGGCTTCTGCCAGTACACCGCCGAGCGCAGGTTGCCGTTGTCGACCCACCGGCGATCGACGATCGCGGGCTCGGGTGCGTTGGTGTCGGCGGTGATGAGCACCGATGATTCGGCGCTGGCATTGCCGGCCCGGTCGACGGCGCGCAACCTCAGCTCGTTGCGGTACCCCTCTTCCGAGCCATCATTCTGAATCGGCAGCGCGAAGCGGGTGCCGGTGGGGGTGACGGCCGTCCAGCTCGTGGCGGTGCCTCCGAGGCGCTCGTACCCTTTGAAGTTGGTGTCGGTCGAAGCGGTGGCGATGTCGACGGTCGCACTCTGGCCAGCGGCGAGCTGCAGGTACGAGTCACCCGTGGTGATCACCGGCCGGGTCGGCGCCGTCTGATCGAGCACCACCGACGACGAGAGCACCGACGAGGTGTTGCCCGCGGCGTCTGAGAACTGCGCGCAGACGAAGTGGGTGCCTTGCGTGGTGTTGAGCACCATCGTCAGGGCGCTCGTCGTTGCTTGCGACGAGGCCGTGCTCAACGCAGCTGTACACGCCGGGCTGCTCACGGCGCTCTCGGCGAGCTGCATCGTCGCGGCCCCAGTGATGGTCGTGAATTGCACCGTCACCACGGGAGAATTCACGAAGCCCGGGTCACCGGTCGGAGAGACGGCCGGGGCCGAGCCGGTCGGCGCCACGGTGTCGGCGATGATGGTGTCGCTGGCGTAGGCCTCGTTGCCGAGCGCATCGCGAAACCGGGCGTAGATGCGCTGAGTGCCGTCGGTGCTCACGGGCAGTGAGTATGTGCGCGGGTTGTTGGCAGGCAACGAGAGGAAGTTGGTCGCGCCGGTGGTGACGTCGACGGCCCACTCGGTGGCTCCCGAAGCCGACCCGGTCAAGCTGAGCGAGAACGCTCCGGCGACGATTTGCGAGGCGTTCAGGTAAGGCGCATCGGCGTTGATCAGCACGGTGGCACCGCTGGGCGCGGTGGTGTCGACCGTCATCGTGGCCAGCGCGAGCGCGCCAACGTTTCTCGCCGCATCGCGTACGCAGCCTCGAACCGTCTTCGCACCGTCGACAGCCGAGAGGGCGAGCGGAGAGAGCGCCGAGATCGATCTCCAGGCATACGCGCCAGTGTTGGTGCACGCGATGGCGGTGACAGATTCAATGACCGCGATTTCGACCAGCGGCTCTGAGCACCCTGCCGTGGCCGCGGTCACGCTTGCGCTGGCCGTCAACCCGGCGGGCGCGGTGGTGCCATCGACCTTGGTGCCGGTGAGCTGCAACGTGCAGCCGGTGGGTGCGGTCGAGTCGACCGCGATCGAGACCGGCGCCATCAAGACCGAGTTACCGGCTGCGTCGAGCAAGCACCCCGCGACGGTCGCCGTACCGCTCGTGACGCCCAACGGGTAGCTCTGCAACGACGGGTCGAAGAGCGAGAGGTAGCTCGCCGACGCCGCCGGGCAGGCCGCGAGCGCAGAGGTGGTGAAGTACACGCGATCGGCGCCCAGGTGACTGAGCGCAATCTTGACCGAAGTCGCCGAGGTGACCGCCGATGACGTCGTGCCATCGGCGAGCGCGCCAGTCAGCGTGAAGCTGCCCGCGGGCGCTTGCGTATCGAGCTCGACGGTGAGGTCGGTCGCCGCGCTGATGTTGCCCGCGGCGTCTTTGAAGCGAACGTGCAACGCAGAGACGCCCTGCACAGCCGGCAAGGTGAACGGCAGCGTGCCCGTGACGGTCGTCGTGCTGGTCGGTGGGAGCTGCGTCAGCGTGCCACCGACGTCGAGCAAGACCGCCGCGGTCGGTGACAGCTCGCGCTCATCGCTTGCCGTCGCGAGCAACGAGCCCGCGGTCGAATTCGTCGGTGTCGCACTGGCGAGACCCACCAGCCGGGTCGCAGGCAACAACGGCGCGGGCGCGACGCGGTCGAGCGTGATGGTCGCGGTCTGTGGGGCCGACAGGTTGCCCGCCGAGTCGATGAACCGGTACGAGACCGTTTTGAGGCCATCGCTTGCCGCATCGAGAAACCAGCCGACGCCTGCAGCGACGGGCACTGGCGTCGCCGTATCGAGATCTGCGACCGAGTTCGCGAGTCGCACGCGCACGGTGCCTGCGTTGGGCTCTGGGTTCGCGGAGACCTGCAGCACGACCAGGGCGCTGTTCGTGTACCCGTCTTTGGTCGCGTCGCTGCCCCTCAAGATGCTCAAGGTGCCGGTCGGTGCGGTGACGTCGACGACCGTGGTGGCCCAGGCCGGGGCACTCACGTTGCCCGCGTTGTCGATGAGCTGCGCGTACAGCGTGACGGGGCCTTCGCCCGACGTCGGTCTGGTGAAGGCGTCATCGCGGCGATACGAAAGCCGGGGGCCGCCGAGGTTGCCGCTCGCATCGACCGTCGCGCTGAGCGAGAGCCGCATGAATGACACGCCCGACGACGCCGTACCCACCGTGGCCGGGTCGCTGCCCGACAACGAGAACGGCAGCGGGTTCGAGAGCGAGGTGAAGGCCGCTCCACCGGCCAAGGTCAACGCGAGGTCGGTCGGCGCGGTGACATCGAGCACCACTGAGGCCGTCAAGACCGGGCCGAGGGTGCCGAGGTTGTCGCGCAGCTGCAGGAAGATGGTCTTCTCGCCTTCGCTCGGGCTCAGGGTGAAGGCGATACCGGTGCCTCCGTCGGCGCCGTAGGGCAAGAAGGGCAGCCCTGCCGCCGCGGGGTCGGTCTCGGCCGCGCGGTATTCGGCGACCGCGGTCGGGTTGTTGACCAACAATTGAACGCCTCTGACGCGCGTGAACCCCGGCGTGTTGGTCGCGTCTTGGTCGTCGATGACGAAATCGCCTTGAATGCGAATCAACTTCGCCAGCGCCGGAACAGTGACCGGCTCATCGGCCTTCACCGTGAACGTGCCGCTCGAGACACTGCGATACCCGGTGCGAATGGCGGTGAGCGTGTAGACGCCGACCGGTACCTGGGCGATGCGAAAGGTGCCCTTGGCGGGCTCGAGCGCCGATGGGGCCGCGAGCGCTGAGTATGAGGTGCCATCGAGAAAAACGGTGACGTCGCGCAGCGGGCTAGCGTCGACCATCTCGACGGTGCCGATGACGTCTCCGCGATCGAGCGCGAGCCCGACGTCGGCGATGGCGGTGGTCTCACCGGGCACCACGGTGACGCTCAAGGCCCCCGTGCGCACGTGCAGGCCCGTGGCAGCGAAGGTGAGCACCCGCGCGCCGCCGGGGAGGCCACCGAGCGTGAAGGCGCCGTCGGTCGCGGTGATGGTCGAGGCTCCGGTGTCTGAGAAAATGGTCACGTTCGGAGCGGGGACGGTGACGTTGCTGCCGTCGACCTCTTTGACGACCACGCCGGCGACACGGCCCGGGTTGAGGGCCAGCACCAGGGCGTTGTCGGGCAGCGCAGTCTCGGCCTTCGAGGCCACTGTGATGTCGGCGATGACGGCGGTGACGAATGAGGGGTGCGAGGCGCGGACGGTGTACTTGCCAGGAGGCAGCTGCAGCGCGAACAGCCCCGACGCACCGAGCGCCGTCGTGCCGATGAGGCCCATGCCGGGCTGCACGAGCGCTTCGATGGTGCCGCCTTGCACGAGCTTGCCGTCGGTGCCGTCGACGTGCACGGTGCCGCGCAAGGTGCCGGCGAGCTCGGGGTCGATTGCTTCGCTGTAGAGCGTCAGCTCGCCCAGGTCGCGGGTCTGCCCGCTCGAGACGGTGAAGACCTTCTCGAGCGGCAGAAACTTCGTGACGGTGACGTTGAGTGACCACAACCCGGTGCTCAGGCCGTTCGCCGAAAAGGCTCCGGCGGCGTCGGTTGTGACTGGAGAGCTCGCCCCACCCTCCGCGGTGAGCACCACCGTCGCGCCGACCAGCGGGCCGGCCTTCGAGCGCAGAGAGCCACGCACGGCTCCGACTTTGGGCGCGGGCAGGTCGAGATCGAGGCATGAGCTGAGCACCACGGCGAGCAGCGCGAATGAGAAACGGGCGTTCATGTGCCTCCCCAAGAAGAAGCGGAGCCTAGACCGTCGCCGCAGCGGCACCCGCGTTTGTGCGCGTGTGAGGAGATGTGCTCCGAAGTAGCTCAGACAACTCGATCGCTCGACACGCGCAAGCGGACTATGCCTCCCGGCGTGCTCGACTCGTGCCTCATCATGGCCCTGATGGTTGCCTCGGTCCCCGATTCGGTTTTCGACAACCCCGCCCCGTGGAAAGAGAGTGCGATCGACGGAGAGCTGAAATTCGAAGAGCGGCCAATCAAAGACAGCCCTTTCAGCGAATACCGGCTGACGACCACCACCGATGTCTCGGTCGAGGCGCTCTGCAAAGAGGTCTTCGAAATGACCACCAAAGACAAGGCCGCCAGCTCTGGCATCAAGGTGAAGCTGCTCATTCGCGATGGCGACGATGAGCGCTTGGTCTACACGCAAATCGAGAAACCGCTGGTCAGCTTGCGTGACTACGCACTGACCGTGCGCAAAGAAACGCTCGAGGGCGGCGCGTGCCGCATCAGGTTCAAGACGACCAACGAAGAAGCCCCGAAAAAGCCCGACGAGGCCGTGCGCATCGAGACGATGTGGGGGGGCTGGCTCTTCGAGGCGCAGCCGGGCCGCAAGACCAAGCTGACCTATTTGATCTTCGCTGACCCAGCCGGTTCGGTACCGGCCTTCATCGTGCACGGAGGCCAGAAAAAGGCTGCAAAAGAGAGCGTGCTGCTGGCAATCGAGAAGGCCAAGACGATCGATGCCGCGCTCGGCTCGACGGCGCCGCAGCGAGCCCCCTGAGTGCACGCCGGGCGGCTCGCCCTGCGAGATATCTGCGATGACGGGGGGTGACGTCGGCCCGCGAGTGTGCGAATGCCCTGCCCTCTTCTTCTCAAAGGCAAGCGATGCAACTCCGTGCCGTGACCCTGATCAGCGCCTTGTCGTTCTACGCGTGCGACGTCTCTCCGTCGCCGACCACTGACCTTCCGGCCGCTTCGGAGCGCGCCGTCATCGCCGGGTTCGATGCCAAGTCGCCCTCGCTCAACGCGGTCGGTACCGTCGGCCGGTATGACGCCGACCTCGGCATCTACTCGTACTGGTGCACCGCCACCCTGATCACACCGACGCTGGTGCTGACCGCCAAGCACTGCGCGATGTCGACCACCCTCGCGACCTTTGGCGAGAAGCTGACGAGCCTGATGCCCGTGCACTTCGCCGTCGGCCCAGACTCGGCCCACCCGACCAAGCTCTACGAGATTATCGCCGCCGAGCTCTCACCGGTGAACGAGGGCGGCTTCATCAAGCTGGGCAACGACGTCGCGGTGCTCACATTGAAAGAGGCCGTTGAAGGCGTGACGCCGATCGCAGTGGCCCAGAGGGCGTTCGCGGCGAGTGACGTGGGTCGCTCCTTCGTCTCGGTCGGCTTCGGCTCGAAGAACCTCGAAGAAGCGGCGTACCAGGGGTACTCGGGCAAACGCTTCGCCGGCGGGCTCACCATTCATGCCATCGAGGGCCAGTCGTACGCGGCCCTCTTCGGCACGTGGGCCAGCTACTACGGCTTCATGGTCTGGCTCTACGGCCAGGACACCGTCGACATCGCGATCGAGATCATCACCGGCTGGTGGAACAACGTGGTGATTCTGCCCGACTACGAGCTTCACGCGGGCGGGCAACCCGGCGATGCTCAGCTGTGCTTCGGTGACGATGGCGCTCCGCTCATCGGGCAAGAAGGTGGCACCCGCAAGCTCTACGGCGTCGCCTCGAACAGCTGGTTCTCACCCCGCGCCGTGTGCGATTCAGGCACGTTCTTCGCGACCATCGGCCCCAAGACGCGCGAGATGATCGACGCGGCGTCGCAGCCAGGCCTCGCATCGCCGGCAGTGAACCCCACGGCCGCCACGCTCACCGCCGCTGACATTCGCAACCAGATCGAGGCGTACCGCGCCCAGCTCCAGCGGCACTCGATTCGATAACCTCGCAGTGCTACGGCGGGCCCAATGGCCAAACATGGGCACGCAGTCGTTCTCGGGAGCGGCATCGGGGGGCTGTGCCACGCAGCGGCGCTGGCCGCTGCGTTCGAGCGGGTCACCGTGCTCGAATCAGACGTCTTGTCGCTCACCGACCCAGCGCACCGGTCTGGGGTTGCGCAAGGTCAGCAGCTGCACGGCCTGCTCAAGCGCGGCTGGCTGATCTTCGAGCGCTTCTTGCCGGGCCTGACCGCCGAATTGATGAAGCGTGGCGCGGCCTGCGGTGAATTCGGGCCCGACATTCGCTGGTACATGAACGGCACCTGGTGGTCACCCGACGCGACCGGCTTTCACGGCCTCGGCGTCACCCGGTGACCGGCGTCGACTATGAGCTGCTCGAGACCGCCACCAACCAGTCGATCGACGCCGAGCTGGTGGTCGACTGCACCGGTCGCACCTCGAAGGCACCCGCCTGGTTGACCGCGCTCGGGTACGAAGCGCCGCCCGCGCAAGAAGTCGACGTCGGCATCACCTACGTGACGCAGTTGGTGCGCCTGGCGCGCGACCCGGGGTTTCTGACGTGCTACCTGGCATCACAAGCGCCGCATCAAAAACGCTTCGGCATGGTGATGGGCGCGCAAGATGGCCTGTCGATTTTTCTGGTCGGGGCCTACCTCAACGAGCGCCCCCCAGTGACGGCCGACGGCATGATCGACTTCGCACGAACGCTCAGTCAGCCGATTCTGGCCGACGCGGTGGCTGGAGCCGAGACCGTCGCAGCGCCGACGCCCTACCATTTCAAGAGCAACCTCCGCCGCGAGTACGGCGCCGCACCTCGCTGGCCCGAGCGCTTCGTGGTCTCGGGTGACGCGGCGTGCTCGTTCAACCCGATTTACGGCCAGGGCATGACCGCCGCGGCGCTGGGTGCCGAAATACTTCACGATCTCGTCGAAGATCGCGGCTCGCTCGACGGCGTGGCGAGGCGATTTCAGACGAAGCTCGACCGAATGCTCGATCAACCGTGGATGGCGGCACTGGCGAGTGACCTTCAATTTCCAGAGGTCACGGGGCCCCGAAGCCCGGTTCTTTCATTCGCAGCGACCTACTCGAACCTGGTGCTGAGCGGCATGCACCGCAGCTCAGTGCAGCGGCGGTTTCTCCCGGTGTTGAACATGACCGCCGGGCCGCTGGCGCTGTTTCACCCGACGCTGATGGCCTCGGCGTTTCTCACCTCGCTGGGCGTGATCAAACCCAACCCAACCTACCCCGGGCCTCGTGATTCGAGCCGCAAGGTGCTGCCAGCGATGCTGGCCGGGTGAGTCGGGTCACGAGTCACCTGGCGTCGAGCTTGTAGACCTCTTTGCCGATCGCGTACGCGACGAACCCAGCGCCCTCACCTCGAACGATTCGAACCTTGTTCACGTGGGTGCCGAATTTCACCGGGGCCCAGGTGAGCCCGCCGTCGGTGGTCTGAAACCCGCCGACCGCCGTGCCGACCCAGCCTGTCTGCGCAGTGGCGAAGCCAACGCCAAACTCCCGGGCGGCCGCGTCGCGCACCAAGGGCACTTCGACCCAGTGCTCGCCACCATCGACGGTCTTCGCGACGACTTGCTCGGCGCGCCTCTCGTCGTAGTGCATCACCGTGGCAAACCCGACCTCAGCCGTGGGGAAAACCACCTTCCACACCAGCTCGAAGGGTCGCGTCGACTCGTAGACGCGCTGCCAGTGGGCTCCGCCGTCGACGGTCTTGAGAATGACGGCGTGCGACTGTTCGACGTCTGCGTTCGAGCCCCCGACGACGAAGCCCACCGAGGGTGAGAAGAACTTCACGTCGGTGATCATCGCCAGGTCGTGGTTGAGATCGATCGTCTGCCAGTTCTGCCCGCCGTCGAGCGAGCGAATGAGCCACGCGGGCCCCCCAACGCGCCCGGCGGCATGCACGAGGGTGCGCTCCTCGAGAACGCCGGAGTTGATCACCTTGACCTTCGCCACGTCGATGGCGCAGAGCCCTTTGACCGCGGGCCCGCCGGTATCGACGGGCGTCACGGTGCGGCCGCCATCGCGCGTTCGGTAGAGCGGCGTCGCGTCGGTGACCCCGGGGAAGTAATCGGTGCCGATGTTGCCGAGAAAGCCGTTCTGCTCGTCGACGAAGCCGACCGTTCGCCAGAAGGTGCCCGCCTGCTCGAGCACCTTCTCCCACTGGGCGCCCCCGGTGCTGGTGCGAAACACCTGGCCCGCGCCGTTCACGTACACGCCGTGCTCGGAGTCGACGAAGTGCAGGTCGTCTTGCTTGCCTTTGAAAGCAGGCGCGCTCGTCTGCACCCATGGCCCCAACGTGGCGGGCGTGACGACGGGCACCGAGGCGCAGCTGGCGACGAACAGACCAAAGAGAATAAAGGGGACAGGCTGGTTTAAGTTCGCCGGGCTGGTCATGACAGGCTGTGAACTTAAACCAGCCTGTCCCCTTTATTTCGCGAACTCCTCTAACACCTCGAAGACACAATCCTTTTCTACTTCTTGCAACCACATGGGCCGCCAGGCTCCTATCAGCGCATGAGACCCTTCTTCGCAGCCTCGTTGGCCACCGCCGTGATCGCGTGCGGTGCACCCTCAGATGTCATCATGGTGACCGACGGTGGCTCGGTCGTCGCGCGTGATGGCGGGGCGGTGGCGGCAGTCGATGCCGGCCGTGATGCAATCGTGTTGACCGGCACCCCGATTCTCGCCACCGCGCCCCTCGGCTCGAGCGAAGCGCTGCTCGGCACCACCGTCGACCTCAACTTCAATCAGGTCAACGCAGACGTGGTCTTTCACGCGCGAACCGATGGGTCCACCGTCGCCCACATCTCCTCGAGTGCGTTTCAATTCGGCTGGGTGCAGGCATTGACCAGCAAGGAGCTCGCCGCCAACGTGAAGGGCTGGGGCCTCACCTCGGCCGCGCTCGAAGCGTCGAACACCACCCGGTACATGAGCATGCGCGCCAACCAGGTCGACTACTTCGAAGAGGTCGACTTGACCCGCCCCGGCACCGCCGCCCCGAACAGCGCGGTCTATTTCGTCTCGAAGCTCTATTACGGGCACAGCTACGAGGCGCTCTTTCAAGCCGACCAGACCACCCTCACCGCCTCGGTCGCCGCCGACTTGAAGGCCTCCAGCGGCTCCATCAACGCCAAGGCCACGCAGTACAACCTGCAAGAATCGAATGTCGGCCGCGGGTTGGCGCCGAAGAGCGGCGACGCGATCTTCGCCGCCAGCGCTGCCGATGTGATGAAGAATTACTCGGCCACCGCCGAAGCCGCGGTGCCGATCTTCATCGAGTACCGGTTGGTGCCTGGCGCGGTCGAGACTCCGGGCACGAGCATCGCGTGGGCCTCGAGCATCAAGCCGACGATTCACATCGACGAGGTCGACATCTTTCACAACGGCGCGTACCTCGACGCCAGCAACACCAAGTGGGCGATCTCCGTGACCTGCAAGCTCAACGGGGCCACTGCGGTGCTCAATGACGCCGTGTGGTCGCAGAGCTCGGTGACCGCGGGAGGCTCCACCGTCACCACCGCGGCCAACACCCCTCAAGACCCCAACACCGCGAACCCCACCTCGACCTACGGCCGGTATGCGGGGCTGACCTGGTCGCGCACCGTGCCCGCCGCGGCCGGCAACGTCTTGGAGTGCGCCCTCGGTGGCCAGCGCCTCGACACCAGCACTCCGGTCGACCTGCCCCCGGTGGCGATCTCGGTCACCATCGACTCGGTCGCAACCAGCGGCTTCGCCGGCAATTACGACACCGGCAACCGGCTCGACTACCTCGTTCACTACTCGGTCACCTACTAACGCTTCGGCACACAAGAGAGACACCCCATGGTTGATGCACTGAATACATCGGTCGCAAAGGGCGGCTACGTCGCACCTGAAGAGCGCAACTACCTCGCCTCGATGCGCAACGAGATCGACAAGACCCTCGGGGCCGGCGCCTCGAAGGGCCCGCTCACCAATGATCAGCTGCTCGAGCTGACGCGAAACCCGGTGATCGCGAAAGACATGAAGCGGTTCGTCAATGAGATCGTCTTGGGTGACGCGGGTATTCAGGTCAAGGTCAACCCGAACGAGATCTTCTCATTCGACAAGGCGATGTGCGCGGTCGCGCGGCGCCTCGCTGACCAGGGTGGTGCCAAAGAGCTCGCCGACCTGTCGAGTGCGCTCGGCGTGCCCGAGAACGCGGTGCACGACAACATGCGCAACGCCTTCGATCAGGCCGCCGCCGAGAAGCTGGTTCGGGCCGAAGTGACCGCGGGGGTCACGCCCAACAGGCTGCGCTCCAATGGGGCGATGCTCTACGAGAAGCTCTGGGGCCAGACCCACACCGGGTGGGACCAAAACGACTTCGCTTCGAAGCTGCGGCCGGGAGATCAGCAGGCGATGCAGAAGGCCGTTGATCAGGCGATTGAAAAACTGACGCAGGGTCTGTGATGCAGGCCGCCGAGCAAACGCAGAAGCTGCTCAACCTCGTCGAGCAGCGCGATCGCGCCGGCCACCCGACCTACTCCGACGCAGAGGTGCGGCACCTGCTGCCGTTGTTGATTCTCACGTCGGGGTTCAAGCCGCAGAACCTCCCCGGCCCCGCCCAAGAAGTTCTGGGTGTGTTCGTCGCCAAGGCGAAGCTCGACCTGGAGCTCCCGCCTGCTCAGCTGCGCAAGGCAATCAATGCCTACTACGTGAAGCACCCGCCGAACCCGAGCTTGATGCATGCGTTGTCGCAGTTTCTCAAGAACCCCGACGGGGCGATCAAGGCTGCAGCCTGGGCCGTCGCGCGCGTCTCGAGCGGCGGGTGGGGTCGCAAGCCCTAAAGCTTACCTTCACCGGTGCGCGAGCCACTGCTCGAGCACACGCAGGTCATGAGCCCCCTGGGCCCCCGCTTCAGTCAGCGTCTTTCGCGCCTGCACCAGCAGCGTCTCGGCACGCGCACGGTCTGAGCGGGCCTCCCACAGGGCACGGGCGAGCCAAAATTGAGCACTCGCCACTTGCACCGCGGGCGCCACCCCTTTTTCACGCAGGCGCACGGCTCGCTCGAAGAGCGGTATCGCCTCGCCCGCTCGTCGCTGCAGCGCCACCTGCCCCAGCCCCAGCAGGTCGAGCGAACACCCGACATTGGTTGGCCCCAGCGTGGCTTCATCGATGCGCAAAGCTTCACTGAAGCTCTTTTGGGCCGCGGCACCATCGCCGTTGGCCAGCTGCGCGACGCCGAGCGCGTTGAGGGCCAGCGCCGCGATCGGGTCTCGGCCCAGCCGCAACGCGATGTCGACCGCGCGGTGGCACCACGTCATCGCCTCGGCCGGCCGGTTCATTTGCACGAAGAGCGTGCAGAGCCCGATGCCGACCACGCCCGGGGCTCGCCGGTCGGCTCCGATGGTGCGCTCGAAGATCGAATACGCGCGGGTGTAGAGCGCCAGGGCCTCGTCTTCGCGCGACAGGCTCTGCAACGAGGTGCCGAGGTTGTTCAAGATCAGCGCGGTGTCGGGGTGGTCAACGCCGAGGCCTTTTTCCGCCAACGCCAAGGCCCGCTGGAGCGCGACCACCGACTCCTCGACCTTGCCTTGGTTGCCCAGCGCCACTGCCAGGTCGTCCCACGCGGAGAGCACGGCGGGGTTGTCAGCGCCGTGCAACTTCTCTCGCAGCACCAACACCTCTCGCGCCGAGACCTCGGCTTCGGCGAAGCGGTTTTCGTTGAGCAGCGCGGAGGTCAGCGTTTGCCGGTACCCCACCTCGAGCCGCAGCGGTGCGCCCGCCTTCTCGGAGAGCGCCTGCGACATCAGCGCCGAATGGCGGCCCTCGGAGGTGTGCTGCAGGTTCTTGACCTGAAGCGCTGAAACCCAGCCCCAGAGGTCGGACCCCAGCGGTGCCGCGCCCGCTTGCTCTGCGTGAAAGATGCCTTGGTACAACACCTTCTCGGCCTCTTCAGGAGGCGCTGCGAAAAACAGAATGCGCCCAAGCTCGAGCTCGGCTTCGGCCGCAGCCAAGGGGTCATGCAACGCCGACGCAGCGACAACCTGTGCCTGCGCGAGCTCGCGTGCCTTCGAGTACTGAGCAGTCGCCGCCAGTGCGCCGGCCTCTGCCAACGCGGTGCGCAGCGTTGCCAACGCCGACGACTCGGTCTCGGGCCGCTCGGTGCTGGTCTCGCAGGCCTCTGGCGCGTCGAGCGTCGCGGTGGCGTTGGGCGCATGCCGCACGGCCTCGTCATCGGCCTTCAAGAGCGTCGCAACCAGTGCCTGCATCGAGCGGCGCTGATGATCGAGGCAGGCCATGCGGGCGTCGAGCATCAGGGGCGATTGATCTCCGCGAACCCAGGTGCCCTCGCAGATGCGCTGCTGGGCGAGCACCCACTTGCTCGAGATCTGGTCGAGGTTTCGGGCGGTCGCTTCGAAGAAGCTCGACCCCGCGGGCACTCGCGCGAAGACCCGGCCCAGCTGCTCGCGAAGCGACGCGTCCCACACGCCGGAGAGCCGCTCGGGCGCGGGCGCGCACGAATGCACCGGGCCCCTCGACAGCGCTGCGATGACGAACACACCAACGGTCAGCGTCGCCGCCACCAGCAAGCCGCGCAGCCTCCACGCCGAGCGACGCCGGGGGTCGAGCGCCCGCAACAGCGCTCCCATGCTCGGGTATCGCCGGGCGGGGTCGTGCTGAAGACCCCTGCGCAGCACCCGAAACACCCAGGCCGGCGTGTCACCCTGGCGCGGCTGAAGGGGCGATTTTTCGGTGGCCCAGGCGAGCTCGGCGATGCTGACTCCGGCGAAGGCGGGCTTTCGGTAGAGCGCCTCGAACAGGGCTGCGCAAAAGCTGAATTGATCTGACGGGGCGGTCGCCGGTCGACCCGCGAGCTGTTCGGGCGCCATGAACGCGGGAGTGCCGACGAAGGTCAGCGGCGCCTCACCAGTCGAGCTGCTGCTGCCGCTCGTCGGCATGGCCAAGCCGAAGTCACTCACCCGGCCCTTGCCATCGTCACCGACGAGCAGGTTGGCGGGCTTGATGTCGCGGTGAACGAGGTTGGCTGCATGGGCGGCCTCCAAGCCACGGCCGGCGGCAGCGAAGCACGCGACGATGGCCTGCCACCCCGGTGCGGAGCGCCTGACCCAGGCCTCGACGTTCCCATTGGCGACCAGCTCCATCGCGATGAAGAGGCTGCCGCGAAACAGGCCGACATCGTGCACCGCGACGACGTTGGGGTGTGAGAGCCTGGCCATCGACTGCGCCTCTCGGCTCGACGAAGGGCCGGCCGCGTCTCCGATGCGCCGCAAGACGTCGGCGCGAACCAGCTTGAGCGCGACCTTGCGGTCGAGCTGAGGGTCGTAGGCGGCGTACACCACCGACCAGGCGCCCGCTCCCAGCACGTCGAGCACGATGTACCGGCCAACGTGCTCACCGGGGTCGAGCAGCTCACCCGAGGCAGGCGCGTCGTTCTCTGATTCAGCCTCGCTCGAAGAAGCCGAGACCTGAATCAGCTGCGCCAACTTGACCCGGCAGTCATCACACCCATCGAGGTGCGCTTCGAGGGCTTGCATCGCGTCGTCGGTGCGCTCGCCGAACATCACCGAGCGCAAAGTCTGGGTGTCGAAGCAGGCCGTCACCGTCATGGGGCGTGCGAGACCGACGTCTTGAGCAGGCGGTTCAAGCTCAAGTCGAGCTCGGTGCCCACGAAGTCGAGCAGGCTCTCGACCTCGCGGCCAGACAGCTCGAGCTTCTGCGCCAACGCACGCCGAATGCCCTCGGCCAGGGCCTTTCGGGCCGCGGTCAGCCAGCGAAAGACCGTGGTCTTGTGGGTTCGGTAGAACGCGCCCATCTGCTCGATGTTGAGGCCATCGATGACATGCATGCGCAGGAGCGTTCGTTCTCGTGGGGTCAGCCCGGCGAACGCGGTCTCGAAGGCCTGCCGAAAGTCGTTGCCGTGAAGCCGGCGAATGAGCTCGAGCTCGACGTCACCGACCGGCGTTGCCGAGGCCAGCGAGCGGGTCTCGAGCTGGGCGCGACGGTCGGCATTTCGCTTCTGGGTCAGCACTCCGTGAAGGGCGGTGGCCCGCAACCAGTGCAGCAGGGGGGCCCGCCCCGCGTACTGCGCGATGCCTGGCGGGCGACCGTTCGGGCCTGGCAGCACCAGTTGCTCGGTGAGCGTGGCGATCAGCTCGTCGCTGGTGACCGAGCCTTGGTTGACCCGCCGAAGTGAGTCACACACCGCCGGGAGCAGCTCGCGCGTCAGGTGCTCGATGCCCGCGTGGCTCCCCGCTGCGCACGCGGTCGCCAGGTAGAGGTCAGAGAGCGCCAATTTTTCAAGTTGGGCGTCGAGCGGCCCAGGCTCGAGGCTCTTGCACAGGGCCTGGGCAAAGGCCTCGGGGGCGACGTTGAGGGTCGGCCAGCTCGCTCGTGCTGATCGCAGCGTGCGCTCGAAGGTCGCCTGAACGCCCGCGACGCCCTCTGCCGAGACGGGCGCCCCGAGTGCGGCCACGAGCGCGTCGGTCTCCAGAGCCATGCGTCTTCATCTCAAAAAAGGAGAACGGAGTCGACGGCACGCCAGGTGACGAGGCGGTGGGCGATCACTGCAGGGGGCACTTCGTCGTGTCACCCGCCAGACCAGCGTCGCCATCGAGCAGAACCGCGAGCCTCATCGCCTCCAAGACCGTGGTGCATTGCCCCGGCGATCGCGCAAAGCTGCGGCGGTGCATCGACTCGCCACACCGCTCTGCTTCGTCATCGCCTGCACCGGCAACGTCGGGCCGCTCGCAGACGCAGGGCACCCCCCCGGCGCCCTCGATTCTGGCATCGCGCAACCCGGCGATGCGGGCACTGACGCAGGAGCACCACCGCTTGACGCAGGGCCCTTCGACGCCGGCCGCCCTGACGCGGGCCGCGTCTCGGTCATCGTGGCGATCGGCAAGATGGGCCGCCGCACGGTCTCCTGCGACGACGGGCTGACTTGGGCCTTCGACTTCGCGGTCGACGAGCTGCTGCCTCCGAGTGAACGCTACCCATGTGGGTCGGGCGACCACCCCTTGCCCGACGGCGGCGTGATCAGCACCGAGTGCTTTCACCACCCGTGGGCCACCACCGGCATCGCGTTCGGTGACGGCACGTTCGTCGCGTCGTGGGGCCACGGCCAACCCGGCACGGTCAGCCGCTCGGCCGACGGCGTTCACTGGCAAGACGTGCTCGCCGGGCCGCAGGTCGCCACGATGCTCTTCAACAACGGCGTCTTTCTCGGCGGCTCAAAGCGCTCGATCATCTCGACCGACCTCGGCGCCACGTGGGATGCGGGCGTGCTGATCGACTTCACCAACGGCAGCTACTCCATCACCAACTGCCGGTCGGGCGTCTCCGGCAGCCGCGACGCGGGCACCTTCGTCTTGGCCGCCGGAGAGGGCATCAACTTCGACTTCGCCGTCACCCACGACCGCCTGCTCGCCGCATGGCATCGCCCGATCATGACCGACGGAGGCCGCGTCGACCTCTGCGGTTCGCCACCGTTCGCCTCAGGCAACGGCGTGCTGGTGGGCATGTCACCCGGCGGCATCGCCTGCCGCTCAACCGACGACGGCGAGACGTGGGACGCCGTCGGCCTCGCGCCGTTCATGACGGCTCCGGTCTGGTCGGGCACCGCATTCGCTGCCTGGAGCAACGGCGGAGGCCCTCGCCTCTTCAAGTCTGTCGACGGCGCCACCTGGTCGACGACGCCCATCTCAACGGTGCTCTCAGATGGCGGAGAGCTCGGCAATCTCCAGCTCGGCCAAGTGGGGGTGACGCCTGGCGGGGCCTACGTCGCAGTCGTCGGCGCGTATCAAGGGCAGCTCTTCTTGCGCAGCACCGACGGCGTTCTCTGGCGCGCGTTACCGGCCGGAGCCTTCAACCCAAGCCACCCCATCGACTTCTTCGCCTCGGGCGACGCGGTGGCGTCAGATGTGTGCCCAGCGAAGTAAACACCTGCTGGCGGTACCGTGACGTCTGACACGCGTGACGTCTCGCCAACGAAATTCTGAAGTGGGAAACTGACGAGGAGGCGCATGTGGGCAGCCGAATCGCAGTGAATCACTGGGGCCGCGCGACGGCACCCGGGTTGCTGCACAAGACGCACACCTCTCTCCCCTTGGAGCTTCCATGCACCGCTTTCTCGTCGTGACCACATTCGTTCTCAGTGCCTGCGGTTCGCAGCGCACACCCGTCACCTCGAAGGTCGTCAGCTACCTCGCGACCTCATCATGCTCAGCGCACGCAGCGAAAGACGCGTGCTCGGCCGACTCGGCCTGCTCGTGGCTCAACACCGCGTGCCCCGCGGGTGAAAAATGCCCGGCCGGCGTCTGCGCGGCGAATGACTCGTGCAGCGCGCGAGAAGACGCGAAGTCATGCGAGGTCGACTCGAAGTGCGGCTGGTCGAAGTCTGAGAAGCTCTGCCCGGCCGGCGCCTCGTGCGAGAGTGGGGGGTACTGTCACGCGCGCGACTCCGACGGCTCTTCGTGTGCGTGCGTCAGCCCCGCGTACTGTCCCGCCGGCGCGGCGTGCCCTCCGATGGAGTGCGATTGCGGCGGTGGCACAGGCGGCACCGGCACCGGGGTGTGTACGTGTGCGTGCAAGGCGTGTCTGCCGGGAGAGACCTGCGAGCCCTGCGCGTGTGACTGCGCGCCTCCGACCACGGGCACCGGGTGTCTCGACACCGGCACGTGCGCGTGTGCATGCCCGGTGTGCGCGCCTGGTGAGAGCTGCCCGCCGTGCGCGTGTGATTGCGTCGCTCCGGGCAGCGTGTCGA
>JANLPS010000507.1:0-3016 GCA_031367385.1 Archangium sp.
GACCTTGTCGGCGGTTCGCGGCACCGTGCAGGCCGACATTCTCAAAGAAGATCAGGCCCAGAACACCTGCATCTTTTCGACCGAGTTCGCGCTGCAGTTGATGGGCGACATTCAGCAGTACTTCATCGACAAGAAAGTGCGCAATTTCTACTCGGTGTCGATCAGCGGGTACCACATCGCCGAAGCCGGAGCGAACCCGGTCTCGCAGCTCGCCTTCACCCTCGCGAACGGCTTCACCTTCGTCGAGTACTACCTCTCGCGAGGCATGCACATCGACGACTTCGCGCCGAACCTCTCGTTCTTTTTCTCGAACGGGATGGACCCCGAGTACACGGTCATCGGCCGGGTGGCGCGGCGCATCTGGGCTCGCACCATTCGCGACAAGTACGGCGGCAACGAGCGCTCGCAGAAGCTCAAGTACCACATTCAAACGTCGGGCCGATCGCTGCACGCGCAGGAGATCGCCTTCAACGACATTCGCACCACGCTGCAGGCGCTGCTCGCGCTCATGGACAACTGCAACTCGCTGCACACGAACGCCTACGACGAGGCGATCACCACGCCGACCGAAGAGAGCGTGCGGCGCGCGTTGGCGATTCAGCTGGTGATCAACAAAGAGTTCGGGCTCTCGAAAAACGAGAACCCGATTCAAGGCTCGTTCATCGTCGAAGAGCTGACCGACCTCGTCGAGGCGGCGGTGCTCAATGAGTTCAGGTCGATCTCAGAGCGCGGCGGCGTGCTCGGCGCGATGGAGCGCATGTACCAGCGCTCGAAGATTCAAGAAGAGTCGCTGTACTACGAGACGATGAAGCACGACGGGTCGCTGCCGATCATCGGCGTGAATACGTTCTTGGACCCGAAGGGGTCTCCGACGGTGCAGCCGGCCGAGGTGATTCGGGCGACCGCGACCGAGAAGGACTACGCGATCGAAGCCCGCAACGCGTTCTGGAAGCGGAACGCCGCGGTGGCACCGGAGGCGTTGAAGGCGATTCAAAAGACAGCGTTGAGCGGTGGCAACGTGTTCGAGGCGCTCGTCGAGTCGTGCAAGGTGTGCACGCTGGGGCAGCTGTCGAACGCGATGTACCAAGTCGGCGGCCAGTACCGACGGAACATGTGATTCATGAGCGGCTCTCTCGTTACGTTTGCTGATTGGCGCGCGAAGGTTGATCAAGAGCTCGCGGGGAAGTCGTTCGAAAAGGCTCTGGTGCATGAGACGCCCGAGGGGGTCTCGGTGGCGCCGCTGTATGTCGAGGCTCCGAAGGGGGTTGCTCGCGAGGCGTCTTCGCGGCCGTTTCGCATTTGCATGCGGCACGAGGCGGGGGTCAGTGAGGCGGAGTTGGTGGCTGACCTCGAGGAGGGCGCTGATGCCCTGTGGGTGCCTTGGGGCGTCGAGGTGCCTGCGGGTGCGCGGTTCGTGGTTCGTGGGTTCGACGGGCTCACCATGAGAGATGGGGCTCCCGGTAGGGCTCTCGGTGGGGCTCTCGGTGGGGCTCGTTCAGAAGGCCCGAGGGGCTCTCAACGTGAAAACCAGAACTCTCATGGTGAGCCTGTCGAACCACGGGTGACCACCCTCAACATCGACCCCATCGCCTCACGTGCGCGTGGCGCCGCCACTTTTGACACCCTCGAAGCTGAGCTCGCTCAGCTCGGCTCGCTCGCGCGCACCATCGGGCCCGGCTCAACCGCAGTCATGGTCTCGACCCTGCCGTACCACGAGGCCGGAGCCCACGGCGTCGACGAGCTCGCGCTCTGCCTGTCGACAGGCGCGCGGTACCTCGAGGCGATGACGGCCTCGGGCCTGAGCGCTGACGAGGCCGCCGCGAAGATCGCCCTGCAAACTTCAGTCGGGCGCGACACGTTTCTCGAGCTCTGCAAGCTGCGGGCATTGCGCGTCGGGTGGTCGAAGGTGCTCAGCGCGTTCGGCGTGAAGGGCCCTTCGCGGGCCATCGTTCACGCGGTGTGTTCCTCGCGCACGATGACGATGCGTGACCCATGGGTGAACATGCTGCGCGTCACGACCCAGGTTTTTGCAGCGGTGCTGGGTGGGGCAGACGTGGTGACTCCCAATGCGTTTGACCAGGCGCTGGGCGCTGCGTCGGCGCATGGGCGACGGGTCGCGAGAAATACCGGGCTCGTGCTGCGTGAAGAGAGCTCGCTCGGCAAGGTCGCTGACCCCGCCGCGGGGGCGTATGCCTTCGAGACGTTGACTGATTCGCTCGCACGCAAGGCCTGGTCGCGCTTTCGAGAGATTGAGAGAGCCGGTGGCGTCGTCGAGGGGTTGAAGAGCGGGCGGTTGCAGGCGCAACTCGCGGAGGCGTGGAAGGCGAGGCTCGAGGCGATCTCGAAGCGCAAAGAGCCGATTCTGGGCGTCTCGGAGTTTGCCAACCTCGACGAGGTGCTGCCCGTTACGGCGCCAGTGAAGAATGGTGAGCGCATGACAGGCCTTCGCGACGCTGAAGTGTTCGAGTCGATTCGCGAAAGGGCTTCGATCACTCAGGCAGGGTCCTTCGAGTCCCTCAGGACGAACGGGGGCGACACCTGGGCAAGGTCCTTCGAGTCTCCCAGGACCAACGGGGGGGTTCTGCTCTTGACGCTCGGCGAGGCGCAGGCCCGAGCCCGGGTTGGCTTCGCTTCGGGTTTCTTCGCCGCGGGAGGCCTCAAGACCCGTGAAGTGACGACCGCCCAGAAGGCCGCGATTGCCTGCGTCTGTGGCCCCGACGAGCTGTACGCCACTCACGGCGCCGAGGCGATTCGCTCGCTCAAGGCCGCTGGCTGCGCTCGGGTGCTCGTCGCCGGTCGACCCGGCGCGCTCGAGCACCAGCTCCGCGAGGCCGGTGCCGATGGGTTCATCTTCATCGGCTGCGACGCGGTCTCGATTCTCTCGCAGCTCGTGGAGTCAGCCTCATGAAGCCCGACTTCGCCTCACTCGACTTCGACGCGGTGCCGCTGCTGCCCACCACCCCGCCCGCCCCCGCCACCTGGGAGACCCCAGAAGGCATCGACCAGCACCCGCACT
>JANLPS010000525.1:0-12593 GCA_031367385.1 Archangium sp.
TCGCCGTAGGCCACCCGCAGCGACTGCACGTCGATTTTGACCGCTGGGCTCACAACGCTGCCCCGCGAGCGCGCGAACGCACCAGCACCGCGACGAGGTTGAGCAAGAAGGTCAGCATCAGCAGCACCAGCACGGTGGCGTACATCATCGGCTGCGCGGCCTCGACGTCGGGGGCCTGGGTCGCGAGCACATAGGCGTGGTACCCCAGGTGCATGAACTGCGACGAGAGGGAGGTCGGCAGGTTCGGCAGCGCGTAGGCAGCGCCGGTCAGCAGCACCGGGGCGACTTCACCAGCGCCTCGGGAGATCGCCAGAATTGCGCCGGTCATGATGCCCGGCAACGCGCCCGGCAGAATGACGCGAAACAAGGTCTGCGAGCGGGTGGCGCCGAGGGCGAGGCTGGCCATGCGGAGCTCGACTGGCACCGAACGCAGCGCTTCTTCGGTCGTGACGATGACGATGGGCAGGGTGAGCAAGGCCAGCGTGAGGGCGGCCCAGAGCAGGCCCGGCTGAGCGAAGTGCAGGCCCGTGCCGGAGATGCGGTCGACTCCGGTGCCGATCAGCTGCACGAAGAACCCGAGCCCGAAGAGGCCGAAGACAATCGAAGGCACGCCGGCGAGGTTGGCGATGGCGGCGCGGGCCAAGCGGGCCAGGCGCGAATCGGGTGCCGCGTATTCGTGCAGGTACACGGCGGTCGCGACGCCGAGCGGCATCACGGCCACGGTCATCAGCAGGGTCAGCACCGCGGTGCCATAGATCGCGGGAAAGACGCCACCCTCGGTGACCTCGTCGCCCGGGCCTTCGGTGAAGAATCTCCACGAGAGCGCGCCCCAGCCCCCGAGCACTGCGTCGACGACGACGACGACGAGCCCGGTGAGAATGAGGAGCATGGCCAGGCCGGTCAGCCCTGCGAAGACCCGGTTGATTCGGCGACCGCGGGCGGGGTTCATCGCGAAGCCTGTACGAAGCCGCTCATCCTGAGGCACTCGAAAAATGAAGCCCGGGTCACGGGAAGCTGCACGTGAACGCGGAGGTAAACCTTCGCCAGCGATGGGTGCTCTCCGTTCAGGGCTGTGTGCCGCCGAGCGGGCTCGGTGTGCTCGGTCGCAGCCCGGCCCGCGTCCCTCGAGATGAACGGGTTCGACTCCGAAGGGATGAACGGGTTCATCGTCCCCTCGCCCGCTGAACCCGGTTTCTCGCCCAGGCCCCGACGGTGCCGTTGAGCACCAGGTTCACCACGAACAGCATCACGCCCAGAAAATACAGCAGCGACGTGTGGGTACTGCCAGGCACCACCTCGCCCATCTCAGCGGCGATGGTGGCCGACAACGTTCGCGTCGAATCGCTCAACCTCGCCGACACGATCGCGGCGTTGCCCGAGGCCATCAACACGATCATCGTTTCTCCGACCGCGCGCCCGAAGCCCAACACCAGCGCCCCCAGCACCCCCGGAGCCGCCGCCGGCAGCACGATACGCCACGCGGTGTCCCACCTGGTGGCGCCCAGGGCGAAGGAGGCCTCTCGGTACGAGCCCGGCACCGCCCGCAGCGCATCTTCAGTGACGGTGAACACAATCGGCACGATCGCCAGCGCCATCGCGACCCCCGCGACGATCGCGTTGAGCCGGTAGGGCCAATCGAACAGCGACTGAAGCGCGCTCGCCAGCACCATCAGCGCAAAGAACCCCAACACCACGGAGGGGATACCCGCCAGCAACTCGACCACCGGCTTGATCACCTCGCGCAGCCGTGGAGGCGCGAACTCCGCGCTGAACACCGCCGCCGCGATGCCCACCGGCGCCGCCAGCACCATCGCCACGCCCGTCACTTTGAGGCTCCCGATGATCAGCGGCACCACGCTGATCTTCGGCACCCGCGAAATCGGCTGCCACACCCAGGCCGGTGGCCGCCCCTCGCGAACTGCTTGCGGCAAGAACAGCTTCGCAAACGAGACGTCGTGATCGAACAGCAGCGGCAACGCCTCGCGGGCGATGAACACCAGCATCAGCAGCAACACGACCAGGCCGCTCATGCCGGCGACAGTGACGAGCCACTCCACCACCCGGTCTGTGCGCGAAATTCGAAAGGGAGCGGCCATGTCGTCTTTGCTCACTGCAGCGGCAAGAACCCCGCTCGATCTGCAATGGCCTGACCCTCGGGCGATCGCACGAACTCGAGAAAAGCAGCGGTGTCAGCCGAGGGGTGCACCGGCACATAAAAGTACAGCTGGCGCGACAAAGGGTATTTACCTGACATCACATTCTCGCTGGTGGGGAGCACCTCTTCGTCTCCGATTCGAACCGCCAGCACCCGAACGTTGCGCGCGAAGGCAGTGCCTCCAAAGCCCATCGCCCACGGCTCATGCGAGACCGCGTTGACCACCGCGCCGGTGCCCTCGAGGGGCTGCAGGGTCGAGGCGAAGTCTTCGTCGTGCAGCACCCGCTCTTTGACGAACCCGTAGGTGCCCGAGGTGCTCTCACGGGTGTAGGTGATGATCTGGCGATCGGGCCCACCGAACGCCGACCACCGGGCCACATCGCCCAGCAGCACGTCGCGCAGCTGCTCGAGGCTCAGCGCCCGAACCGGGTTCTTCGCGTTCACGAAAAACGCCACGCTGTCGCGTACCACCGGTACCACGATCGGAGCGTGCCCCAACTTGGCGGCCAACCGGGCCTGCTCTTCTTCGCCCAACGGGTGCGAGCTGGTGGCGATGTCGGTTGCTCCGCTCTCGAGGGCCGCGAGGCCCGTACCCGAGCCGCCGCCGGTGATCTGTACGGTGATGTCGGGGTGTTTTCGGCTGAACGCGCGAGCCCAGCGTTGTGAGAGGCCGACCAGCGTATCTGAGCCCTTGATGGTGATCGTACCCGCAGCGGCCGGGGCTGCCAGCACCGCCAACAGCACGGCCGCGAGTCGTGTCACGCGGGAGCGACCGGCTGGTTCTCGTCAGACAGCCGGTACCCGACGCCGCGAACGGTCTCGACCAGGTTTCGCGCGACGCCCAGCTTTTCACGCAGACGCATCACATGCGTGTCGACGGTGCGGGTCTCTTGCTGGCTGGTGATGCCCCACACCTCGGCCAGCAGCTGCTCGCGCGACTGCACCCGGCCCGGGCGCGACATCAGGTGCTGCAGCAATCGAAACTCGAGGGCGGTGAGCTCGACGGGTTCACCGGCGACGGTGGCACGGTGGGTGCCCACGTCGATGGTCAGCTCGCCCAGCTGCAAGATCACAGCGGGCTCTGACTGGTGCGCCCGGCGCAAGATGGCCTTGACCCGCAAGACGAGCTCACGGGGGCTGAATGGCTTGGTGACGTAGTCGTCAGCGCCCACTTCGAACCCATCGACCCGGTCGGCCTCTTCACCGCGCGCGGTCAACATCACGATGGGCACGAGCTTCATTCGAGGGTCGGTGCGAAACCGGCGGCACACTTCTTTGCCAGAGATGTCAGGCAGCATTAGGTCGAGCAGCACCAGGTCGGGCACGCGCTGCGCAACGGTGGCCAGCGCCGCTTCGCCGGTCAACGCCACCTCGGTTTCGAGGCCCGCTTGCTGAAGGTTGAACTCCACCAGGCTGGCGAGGTCGGCTTCGTCATCGACGATGAGAATGTGGGCCATGGGCTCAGCTTCCTAGGCTTGACCCACGACGCATGGGTGGAGCCTCGGCAACGTTTGTGTGACGGTTGCGCTCGCTACTGGCAGCTCTGCCGTGCCCCACAACAGTCAATATGCAACGTCTTGCGAACCTACTGCTCGTCGGGGAGCGGAAAATCAAACACGTCGGTCGGCTCGCCCTCTTCGTGATCGGTCTCGCGCATCAAGTCAGGCACCGACGGCATCGGGCCGCTGGTGCTCATGAGCTCGTCGGCGAGCTCATCGGCCTGGGTCGATTCACCAGGCGGCGGCAACACCACGCCTGGGGGCGCCGGCATCGCAATTCGCAGCGAGGCGTCGGCGGGTTTCATCGAGGGCGGCGCTCCGGGGGGCGGCTTCAAGTAGGGCGGCAACCCCGAGTGACGGCGCGCGGCCTCTGAGAGCAGCGCGTGATGCCGGTAGCGGCACTCGAGCATTTTGTGAATCAGCAATGGAGCGCCCGGCACCTTGCGATCTTGTAACGCCTGAGTCGCCTTGCGCACCGGGTAGCGCACCCGCCGAATCTGCACCCGCCACCCGCGTGGAGTGAACGTGAACAACCCCCACGCCGGTCGCAGGTCACCATCGCGGGGTATGCCAGCCGAGGCCACGTCGGCGATCACCATGCGGCCGACCCGCCGCCGGTAAGGAAAGTGGAGGTGCCCGAAGGCCACCGCCGCCGCGTCGAGGTTGCCCAAGAAGCGCCGCAGCAGGTGATCGTCGAGCGTCGGCTCGATCGATTCTTCGAGGTTGCGGGGGTTCGCGTGGCACACGTAGAGGTCTTGGCCTTTGCGAGGGCTGAACCGGGTCGAGAACGGCAGCTCTCCCAGCCGCTTGGTACGGGCCGAGCCGAGCTGATCGCGTGTCCACTCCAGGAGCTCAGTCTTCCAGTGGTCGGCTTCGCGGTACGCGCCGCCCAGGTAATTGCCGGCGAGGTAGCAATCGGTGTTGCCCATCAGTAGCGCGTCGCAGGCATCTTCGAGACAGTCGACGGTCTCAGCGGGGTACGGGCCGCGCAAGGCGAGGTCTCCCGCCGCGCAGATGAAATCGGGCGACTGCCTTTTGATGTCTTCGAGTACTGCTTCAACGGCTGGCAAATTGCCGTGAATGTCGGCCAACACCGCAACCCGCATGATTCGGGCACTCTAGCTGCTCAAGCCAGAATTCCCAGCGGTTCCAATGATTTCGGGGTGCGATGGGGTCGGTTCGGGCTCGGCGACCCCGGTCTTGGGCAGCTGGAGAAAGAACGTGCTGCCCTGGCCTGGGGTGCTCTCGACGCGCACTTCTCCGTTCATCGCACTGACGAGGTGCTTGACGATCGAGAGGCCCAACCCGGTGCCGCCCATGTCGCGGCTGCGGCCTTTGTCGACCCGGTAGAAGCGCTCGAAGATGCGAGGCAGGTGGCGGGCTTCGATGCCTGGGCCGTCATCGCGAATCGAGATCTCCATCGTGTCATTGACCGGGCGCGCGGTGACCCACACGTGCCCGTTGGGAGGCGTGTACTTGACCGCGTTGTCGAGCAGGTTGAGCAGCACCTGTTCGATGGCCCGTCGGTCACCGAAGGCGGTCAGCTCGGGGGCGATTTGCAGCTCGATGGCGGTGCTTCGAGCGCGGGCCTTTGGGCGAATGGCTTCGCTGGCGCGCTGGGCCGCCTCGGCGAGCTCGACCGGCTTGCGCTCGAGCATCAGCTGCTTCGATTCGAGCCGCGAGAGCTCGAGGAGATCTTCGACCAGCTCGGAGAGCCGCTCTGATTGCCGGTGAATGATGTCGACCATCTTCGGAGCTGCAATCGGGTCGCTCACCGCGCCTGACATCAACGTCTCTGAATACCCGCGAATGGCGGTGATCGGCGTTCGCAGCTCGTGGCTCACGTTGGCGACGAAGTCTTTGCGAACCTTCTCGAGGCGGCGCAGCTCGGTCACGTCGAAGAACACCGCCGAGCTGCCACCCAGCTCACGGCCCAGGGGAGAGACATGCACCGACAGCACCCGGGGCCGAACCCCATCGAGCGCGACCTCGAGCCGGGTGGTCATGTTGTCGCGGCAGGCCTGCTCGACCGCCAGCTGCAGCTCGGCGCTGCGCAACAGCTCGACCGGCCGACGCCCTGCGAGCTGCTGCCCGGCGAAGAGCATCTCCTTGAGCGCGTTGTTGTGCTCCATCACCGTGCCATCGTTGCTGGTGATCCACACGCCTTCGGCCATGCCGTCGATCACCGCGCGCATCACGGCCAGTTGCCGGCCCATCTCGAGCGCACTCTGGGCGGTCTCGTGAACGTGCTGGGCCAATCGGTTCGGGTTGTCGGGGTCGTTGGTGGCGTCTTCGAAGGGCGCGACGCGCAGGCCTCGGGCTGCTGCTGCCATGGCATCGGCCCGTTGAATCAAGGGTTGGGCGACGCGAATGGCGGTCACCGCGGCCAGCACTCCCGCCCCGATCGAGGCGATCATCGCCGAGCCCGATTGCCCGGTGGTGAACAGCACCAGGGCAAAGACGCCGAGCGCCGAAAGCACAGGCCACACCCAGAGGGTCTTGAGCTGCATCACGATGCCTCGCGCCCTACCCCAGATCTGAGAGAAAAATCACGACACGAGCTTGTAACCGACGCCGCGAATGGTCTCGATGATGTCACCCGCCGGCCCCAGCTTCTCGCGCAGCCGTTTGATGTGAGTGTCGACCGTGCGGGTGGTGATCTCGGCCTCGATGCCCCACACGTCTGAGAGCAAGGTCTCGCGGGTCTGCACCCTGCCCGGCCGCTCGAGAAAGGTCTTGAGCAGCCGAAATTCGAGCGCAGTCAGCACGACCAGCTCGCCTTTGACGCGCACCTCGTGGCGTTCGGCGTCGAGCGCGATGGCTTTGATGCTCAGCGCCTTGCCGACCGGAGCCACCTCTTCTCCATGCCGCCGCAGCACCGCTTTGACCCGCAAGAGCAGCTCTTTGACCGAGAACGGTTTGACCACGTAGTCATCGGCGCCCAGCTCGAGGCCCTTGACGCGGTCGCTCTCTTCGCCGCGCGCGGTCACCATGATCAGCGGCGTGCGTCGGGGCTCGGTCTCGCGAATCAGCCGCGCGACCTCGGTGCCCGCGATGTCGGGGAGCATCAGGTCGAGCAGCAGCAGCTCGGGCTTGAAGATCTTGTGGCGGGCGATGCCAGCGGCTCCGGTTCGGGCGACCTCGACCTCGTGACCGTCGCTCTTCAAGTTGTATTCGAGGAGCGAGGCGAGATCTTGCTCGTCTTCGATGACCAAAATTCGCGCCATGGCGTTTGCCTTCTAACGCAGTTCGGCCCGTGGCATAAGCCAGAGCTTCGATGGCAAGCGGCTCAGACAAGCGACGCGAAACCCGAGTACCTCTCGACTTGTGGGTCGAGGCCGAGCGCGAAGGCGAGACGTACTACCAGCGCGCGCTCAACCTCTCGGTCGGCGGCGTGTACTTCGCGCAGACCGTGCCGATGCCGCTGGGCACCCGGGTGAAGCTCACCTTCACCCTGCCCGGCGAGACCTCCGAGTTCAGCTGTCAGGGCGAAGTGGTGGCGGCCAAAGAGATGGGCATGGGCGTGCACTTCGTCGACCTGGCGCTCAAAGATCGCAGGCGCGTCGAAGCGGCGATCGAGCGCATCGAGACCAAGCTCGAGATTCGAAAATCAAAGCCCGCCTAACGGCAGCACCGTCACCACGAGTCGAGCACGGCGCGTACGCGTCGAGCGACGACCTCGGTGTGCGTCAGCAACAGCCCGTGATCGGCGCCGGGCACCACCTCGAGGGCCACCGGGTGCGGGAGCGACTGGACTCGCTGGCGCATGAATGAAGCCGGCACGCGAACGTCGCGCTCTCCGGTGATGACGCTGACCTGCGCGCTGGGGGTCTCGCCGATGCCCGAGACGAAGATCGCGGCCCCAAAGAGCTCAGCGTGCGCCGCGCCGAAGAAGGCCCCGTTCGACAGACCCACCATCAGCACCCGGCGGCGATCGACTCTGGGCGGGAGATCTCGCAGGGTGTTCTCGACGACGGCTCTGCCTCGAGCCGTGTCCCACTGGGCGGCCCAGTCGAGCGCGGGGGCGACGATGACGACGCGTGAGCCGATGGTGGAGCTCGCCAACGCCTGCACGTACACCGAGCTCAAGCCGCCGAAGCCGTGTAGAAAAACCAGGCCTGGCAGAGGGTCCGTGCCCGGCGGCTCGTACCTGAGCCCTCGAACCGCACCAGGGGCCGTTGGAGGTGCAGGCCACGCCCTCACAGACCACCCACCCCGCCGGTTCATTCGGCACCAGCACCCGCAGCATCATGAACCCCGCGGCGAAGGTGCTCGCCGCGACGCCCCACCGACGCCGGGTCGCAGGAACGCTGAGCGTGAGCCCGAGCATCAGCGCCGAACCCGTGACACCGACCAGGGCCAGGCTCCAATGGCCGACCGCCACCGCCAGCACTCCCGCGGTGAGCGAACCCAAGGAGATCAACGCGAAGAGGAGCCTGGCGAGGGTTCGCAGCATCGCCCTGGGTTCTACGCGGGCTTTGCCTGCAGCCCGAATTGAAGGCTCTGCGTTTGACTCCGCTTGCCCCCATCGGGTAAGAGTCGCCGCCTTGCGGGGTCGTTCGCTGCCAAATGCTTGTAAAGATTGAAGAAATACAAGAACAGGGGCTCACTCTCACCGAGCCAATCAAGCCGGCCGTGTTGGCCGAGGCGCTGACCGACAGCGACGACTTCTCGCTCGTCTCGTCTGGCCCGCTGACGGCTTCGTTCAAGAAGGTCTCGGGCAAGGTGCATCTGACGGGCGCGTTCGACGTGACGGTCACGGCCCCCTGCAAGCGCTGCCTGCTCGACACCGAGCTCACCGTGCCGGTCGCGTTTTCGCTGCGCATGGTCAAAGAGGCGCCCAAGCCCGACGAGCACGAGCTGGCGGCCGAAGCGGCGCGGGCGGCGGCGCTGGCGGCTGACCCGAACAAGCGCCCGAAGCGAAAGAAGCAGAGCGCCAAGCAAGACGAGGCCCTCGACGATGAGCTCGAGGGGTCGATTGAGCTCGATGACATCGATGCCGAACCCTTCGATGGCAAGACCATCGACCTCGACCCGATCGTGCGAGAGCAGGTTTTGCTGGCATTACCGCTGTCGGTGTTGCACAGCGACGATTGCAAAGGCCTCTGCATGGTCTGCGGGCAAGATTTGAACGCGAAAGATTGCGGCCATGGCGGCCAGAAACAGATAGACCCCCGCCTCGCGAAGCTGGCCGAATTCAAGTTGAAGAACTGAAGAGCGATTTTGAAAGGAAGATGAAGCCATGGGTGTCCCCAAGAAACGCACGTCGAAGATGCGCCGAGATATGCGCCGTGCCGGTAACAACGCGTTGAAGACTCCGGTTCAGGTCTCGAAGTGCTCGAACTGCGGAGCGTCGATCATGCCGCACCGGGTGTGCCCGTCATGCGGGTTCTACGGCGGCAAGAAGCGCCTCGCCGGTACTGCTGACTGATTCTCGAGCTTTCGACTTTTCGCTCGACACGTTTGACGCGACCGGGTGGGCCTCTTGGTGGGGCCCGCACGGTTTTCGTGTATCTGGCTTCGTTCGCTCGAAGCGGGTGAATGCGCTCGCGACTCTGTGCAGCTGGTTTCGCGCCTGCGAAAAGTCATACGCGGTGACACAGATGCGCCTTTGTGTGTACACGCTCCCCTGTGATTCGCGCGCAAATCATCGGCACCGGCGGCTACGCACCAGAAAAAGTGGTGACCAACGCTGATCTCGCGAAAATCGTCGAGACGAGCGACGAGTGGATCGTCGATCGCACCGGTATTCGAGAGCGCCGCATGGCCGCTGACGATGAAGTGACGTCAGACATGGCGGTCAAAGCCGCGATTCGCGCCCTCGAGATGGCGAACACCCGAGTCGATGAGATCGACATGATCGTGGTGGGCACCATTTCGCCCGACATGCCGATGCCCGCCTGCGCTGCGTTCGTGGCCCACAAGCTCGGCGCGAAGAATGCCTTTGCCTTCGACGTGTCGGCGGCCTGTGCAGGCTCACTGTACGGCATGTCAATCGCCACCCAGTTCATCGCCACCGGCATGGTCAAGCGGGCGCTGGTGATCGGCGTCGAGCTGCTCACGCGCATCATCGACTGGCAAGACCGCAACACCTGCGTGCTCTTCGGAGACGCCGCCGGCGCGATGGTGCTCGGCCCCTCGGTCGATGGCGTGCGCGGCATTCTCACGACGCACCTGCACACCGACGGCGCGCAGACCCAGATTCTCTGCATACCCGGAGGCGGGTCGAAGACCCCGGTGTCGCAGCAGATGATGGCTGACAAGCTGCACAAGGTCTCGATGAACGGCCGCGAGGTGTACAAGTTCGCGGTGCGGGCGCTGACCGAAGCGCTGGCCGAGGCGCTGGCCGCCAACAACATGACCGCTGATCAGATCACCCACCTG
Organism: Archangium sp.; assembly: GCA_031367385.1. Lineage (GTDB taxonomy): Bacteria > Myxococcota > Myxococcia > Myxococcales > Myxococcaceae > JAEUJT01. The sequence continues at coordinate 10,039 of JANLPS010000525.1, forward strand.
ATCGCGCACCAGGCAAACATTCGCATCGTTCAGGCGGTGCTCGAGCGCGCGAACGTGCCGATTGAAAAAGCGTGGATCAACATACACAAGTACGGCAACACCTCGTCGGCTTCGCTGCCGATGACGCTCGACGAGGCGAACCGCGCGGGCCGGCTCAAGACCGGAGACACCATCGCGATGATGGCCATTGGCGCGGGCATGTCGTGGGGCAGCGCGTTGGTGCGGTGGTGATGCGATGAGCACGGCCTTCGTTTTTCCAGGTCAGGGCAGTCAGTCGGTCGGCATGGGCCAGGCGTTGGCGGCCGCGTTTCCCGAGGCGAAGGCGGTGTTCGAGGCGGCCGACGATGCGCTCGGCGAAAAGCTCTCGACCCTGTGCTTCGAGGGGCCTGAAGACAAGCTCAAGCTGACCGCGAATACCCAACCGGCGATCTTGACGGTGTCGGTGGCGGCGCACGCGGTGTTCTCGAAGCGCTTCGGGGCCCTGCCCGCGTTCGTGGCCGGGCATTCGTTGGGTGAGTATTCGGCGCTGGTCGCCAGTGGCGCGCTGTCGTTGGCCGACGCGGTTCGGTCGGTTCGCGCTCGCGGTACGTTCATGCAAGAGGCCGTGCCGCCTGGAGTCGGGGCGATGGCCGCGGTGCTGGGCCTGCCGCCAGAGAAGATCGTCGAGATCTGCGCCGAGGCGTCGCAGGGTGAGGTCGTCTCGGCGGCCAACTTCAACGAGCCGAACCAGACGGTGATCGCTGGGCATGTCGCGGCGGTCGAGCGGGCCTCGGTGGCGCTGAAGGCGGCTGGGGCGAAGCGGGTGTTGCCACTGCCTGTGAGCGCTCCGTTTCATTGCGCGCTGATGCAGCCGGTGGTGCCTCGGTTGGCCGAGGTGCTGGGTACGGTCAGGTTCAACGCGCCCAATGCGCCGGTGGTCAGCAATGTCGAGGCGGCTGCGAACCAAGATGCCTCGAAGATCGTCGCGCTGTTGCTGCGGCAAGTGGTCGGGTCGGTGCGGTGGGTCGAGACGGTTCAGGCGCTCGAGAAGGCCGGAGTGACGAAGATCATCGAGCTTGGGCCCGGCAAGGTGCTCAGCGGGCTGGTGAAGCGAATCAGCCCGAACGTGCCCTGCGTGAATGTCGAAGACCCGGCGTCGCTCGAGAAGGCGCTCGCCTCATGAGCGCTCGTGTGGAGTTCGGAGATCGTCGATCGCACACGCTCATCGTGAGCACCCCAGGACCTCTCATGGTGAGCCTGTCGAACCACGAACCACGTAGCCGGCTGCTCAGTGCGGTCGTTGGACGAGCTCAGGATGAGGGCTCTCCTCTCGCGCTCAACGCGACGCACCACGAAACCCGAGCAGCCCATGACTGACTTCGCCAACAAAGTCGCCCTCGTGACCGGAGGCTCCCGTGGCATCGGCCGCGCGATCGCGCTCGAGCTGGGCCGCCGTGGCGCGACGGTCATCATCAGCTATGCCGGCAATGAAGCCGCCGCCACCGAGACCCTCAAGCTGCTCACCGAGGCCGGAGTCGCCAAGAGCAAAGCCATTCGCTTCGACGTCGCCGACACTGCCGCCTGCGCGCAGGCCATCGAGGGCGTCGTCACCGAGTTCGGCCGCATCGACGTGCTGATCAACAACGCCGGCGTCGCCATCGACGGCCTGATCATGCGCTTCAAAGACGACGACTGGGACCGAACCCTCGACACCAACCTGCGTGGCGCCTTCGCCCTCATTCGCGCCGCATCGCGCCCGATGATGAAGCAGCGCGGCGGGGCCATCGTCAACGTTTCGTCAATCGTCGGAGAAACCGGCAACGGTGGTCAGGCCGCCTACGCCGCCTCGAAAGCCGGGCTGATCGGCCTCACCAAAGCCGTCGCCAAAGAGCTCGCCTCGCGCAGCATTCGGGTCAACGCCGTCACGCCGGGGTTCATCGCCACCGACATGACCGCCGAGATACCCGACGGCATGAAGGCGAAGCTGCTCGAGTCGATACCACTTGGCCGGCTGGGTCTGGCCGAAGAAATCGCCAAATCAGTCGCTTTTCTGGCCTCCGACGCCGCCTCGTACATCACCGGCGAAACCCTCAAGGTCAACGGCGGCATGTACATGTAGTTTCACCGTTGGTTCAACCCTCGGCCGTGTGGTATCGGCCGTGTTCTTTACGACTCACAAAGCCGCACCCCACCCCCAAGGAAACACGCAAATGACCGCGACGAACGTAGAAGCGAAGGTCAAGTCGATCATCGCCGACCAGCTCGGAGTAGGCGAAGACGAGATCAAGCTCGAGTCGTCTTTCATTGAAGACCTCGGCGCCGACTCACTCGACATCGTCGAGCTCGTGATGGCCATGGAGGAGGAATTCGAAATCGAAATTCCCGACGAAGAGGCCGAGAACATCAAGGCCGTGGGCGACGCCATCAACTACATCAACACCCACAAGAAGTAAGGCGACCATCGTGTCGACCCCACTCCGACGCGTCGTGATTACCGGTACCGGCCTGATTACGGGCTTGGGCACCGGTACCGAAAAAAACTGGCAAGCGATTCTGGCGGGCAAGTCGGGCATCGG
>JANLPS010000532.1:0-16159 GCA_031367385.1 Archangium sp.
GCCGCGCGCATCATGGACGTGGGCGAGCGCATCGAAACCCTGCTGGCCACCCCCGTTCGTGAAGTGAAGGTTCAAGTCTCGATCGAGCTCGATAACGGCGAAATTCGCACCTTTGAAGGGTATCGGGTGCAACACGACAACTCCCGCGGCCCGATGAAGGGCGGCCTGCGGTACCACCCCGACGTCAACAACAACGAGATTCTGGGCCTGGCCGCGCTGATGACGTGGAAGACGGCCGTCGTCAATCTGCCCTTCGGCGGCGCCAAGGGTGGCATTCGCGTCGACCCGACCACGCTCTCGGTCAAAGAGCTCGAGCGGCTGACCCGCAAGTTCGTAGACCAAATTCACGACCTCATCGGCCCGACCCGCGACATCCCCGGGCCTGACATGAGCACCAACCCCCAGGTCATGGCCTGGGTGATGGACCAATACTCGCGCTACCACGGGCATTCGCCGGCGGTGGTGACCGGCAAGCCTCTCGAGCTGTACGGCAGCCGGGGCCGTGAGACCGCGACCGCTCGAGGGTTGCTCTACATCTGCCGCGAAATTCTGCGCGACGCCCAGCTGCCGATGAAGGGCACCCGCTTCGCCATTCAGGGTTTCGGCAACGTGGGCAGCCACACCGCCCGCCTCTTTCACGAAGACGGAGGCCTCATCGTCGCGGTCTGCGACGTTCACGGCGGCGTCTCGAACCCCCGGGGTCTCGACATCCCCGCGCTGTTCGAGCACGTGAAGAAGACCGGCACGGTCAAAGGTTTCGGTGGGGGCAACGCCTGCAGCAATGAAGACGTGCTCGCCGCCGATTGCGACGTGCTGGTGCCCGCCTCGGTCGGAGGCACGCTCGACCGTCGCGCCGCCGCCGCCGTGCGCGCCCGCATCGTGCTCGAGGGCGCCAATGGCCCGTCGACCCCAGAGGCCGACGAAGTGTTCGAGAAGCGCGACGTGCTGGTGGTGCCCGACATTCTCGCCAACGCGGGCGGCGTGACGGTGAGCTACTTCGAGTGGGTGCAAAACCTTCAGCACGTGAGCTGGGAAGAAGAGCGCGTCAACAGCGAGCTGCAGCGGGTGATGAAAGAGGCTTACGAAAAGGTCGGTCAGATCAGCCGGTCTCGCAGGCTGCCGATGCGCACCAGCGCGTACGTGTTGGCGATTGGCCGGGTCGGCAAGGCCACCGTGCTGCGCGGCATTTAACTTTTCTTCTTTCGAAACGAATCGAGACCCCATGGCCATCGCCGCCTCGCTGCTCAAGAAGCTGGTGCAGATACCCATTTTTCAGGGGCTCACCGTGCCCGAAGCCGCTGAATTTTTCGAAGTGTCGACCGAGTCGGTCGCCGCCAAGGGCGCGCAGCTCTTCGCCGAGGGCGACGCGGGCGACGCGCTGTTGGTCATTCTCGAGGGCGACGTGCTCATCACCAAGCGCGGCATCGAGCTTGCGACCCTGGGTCAACACTCAGTGCTCGGCGAGATGAGCCTTGTGGGGTCGGGTGACACCCGCTCGGCGACCGCGACGACGCAGAGTCAGACCCGCTACCTCACGGTGCCGACCAAGCGGGTGCAGAAGCTGCTCAAGGGCAACAGCCTGGCGGCGCTCAAGGTGTTCGCCAACCTGGCCCAGGTGCTGAGCCGGCGGCTCGCGTTGATCAACGACAAGTTCGTCGACAGCAAGGGCAAGAAACGCGAAGAGCTCGCCGACTTCGGCAAAATCCTCAACCGCTGGGCGTTTTAAACAAGAGAAAAATCGCCCAAACGCAGAATTTCCCCAACGGCGTCGAACAGTTATGCTGCGCCCGGCCCTATGTCCGATACCCAGGCGGCGATGCGGGAGTTTCGCTTTCTCGATGAAACGAGAAAGTCGAACGGCCTGACGCCGGCAGAAGAACAGCGATGGTACGAGCTCGCCCAGAGTCTTGGGGTCGACGTGGGCCAGCCACAGCCTCAGGGCTACTACGCCGATGATGGCAACTGGTACCCGTACCCCGAGGGGTATGACCCGGCGACCGGGCAATATGCGGCGCAGGTGCCGGCGTACCCTCCGCAATATCCTCCGCAGCCACAGGGCTGGTACCCGCCTCCGCAGCAACCGCAGGGGTACTACGGGCAAGACGGCAATTGGTACCCGTACCCTCCGGGGTACGACCCGGCCACTGGGCAGTATTACCCGGGCTATGGCCCGCCCCAGCCGAGCTACCCGCCGCAGCCTTCGTGGCCGCCCGCACCGAGCGCGCAGGGCTGGCCGCAACCGAGCCAGCCGCAGCCTCAGTACGATCACACCACTGGTCAGTGGGGTTACCCCGCGTACCCAGCGCCGCCTCCGGTCGAGTACCCGCCCGCGCAAGACTGGCAGCAGCCCGAAGCGCAGCCCGAGCCCGCGGCTCACACGGCGCTCCCGCTCGAGACCCAGCCGGGCGTCGAGATGCCTGAGTACGATGCCGAGCCTGTGACGGCGTCGGCTCCGCTGCCCGCCATCGCCGAAGCGCCGTCGACGAGCGAGGCCCCGGTGGGTGATGACAGCCCGCTCGAGGTCTCGTCAGACGAAGTGATGGAGGTCAGCGACGACGAGCTCTCGCCCGTCGCGTCGGCTCCAGGCCCGGGCAGCGCGTCGACTTCGAGTGAAGACCCGGTCAATTCGCTGCGCGACGCGTTGGCCTTCGATGACCCCAGTGAAATCACCGCCAACGGAGCCGTGAGCGCCTCGCTGGCCGACGTCATCAGCGCCGCCCGTGCCGAGGCCCCGCCGGTCGATGAGGCCCCCCCCGTGGATGAGGCCCCCGCGCCCCACGACCCGCCGCCAGCCGCGCTCGAGGCTGAAGCAGTCGCGCCCCCGCCGATGGCTGAGCCTGCGCCATCGCTCCTCTCGGGCGTGCCCGAGGTGCCCGCAGACTTCGGCTCGCTCGAAGACGCGGCGCCGCTGCGCCAAGACCCGGTCTCTTTGCCCGCGCTCGCTGCAACGGCCTCGAATGACCCCGCGCCGGCGAATGACCCGGAGCTCTCGCAGACTGTGCTGCCCGACGTGGGCCTGGGGGCGGCTGCGCAGTTCACTTCTGCTGCGCTCCCGAGTGCGAAGCCCTTCGACGATTCACTCGATGACGCGCCGACTCGGGTCTACCCGGCGACTGCGCGAAAGGCCGAGGCCGAGCGCGCGTCGGCCAGTGCCGCGACCCCGCCCGAATTTGCCGCACTCAGCGCGACGCCCTTCGAGATGCCGTTCGAGACCAGCGAGGCCGAGAGCCCGACCTCGCTCACGCCGATGGGGCTCGAGACCGAGCCCCCGCCGACCTCACCGCGGCTCTTCCTCGAGCTGCCTGTCGCTGAGCTGGCCGAGCCCGCGGCGGCGTTTGGCGCGTTGGGTGACAGCGCCGACGACGCACCCCCGACGACCATCGAGCATTCACTCGCGGTGCCGGCCTTCAGCGACCTCCCCGCGTTGACGCCCCAGCCGCTCGCGGGGCCCGCAGAGCCCACGCCGGCCGAGGCGTACAACGAGCTGCCCGCGCTGACCCCGCCGGCGACGCCCATCAAGCCGATGTCGGCGCTCGACGCGCTGGCCATCGGGCCCGAGGTGCCCATCGGCGAGCCCGAGCTGCCGCTGGTCGAAGCGTTGTCGGTCGAAGCCGACCCGATGGCCGTGCCTGAAGAGCCGAGCGAGGAGCCGACGCCAGCGACCGTGATACCGCTGGCCGAGCCCCTCGCACCCAGCCGCGGGAGCGGCATCAAGTCGTCACCCTCGGGCTTCAAAGATTGGTCGAGCGTGCCGATCGTCGAGTCGCCCGCCATGCAAGTGGTCGAGGCGCAGGCCGCCCAGCTCGACGACGCGCCGATACCTGAAGAGGCGCCGATCGAGCTTGGCGGTGACAGCAGTGACCGGCTGCCCGTGGCGTCGGCCTCTGACTTCGTCTCGTACGCCAGTCAGACCGATCAGCTCGACGTCAGCTTCGAAGAAACCGGCGACTTCTTGGTCGATTCGTCGACCCTCGCCTCGTTGGCCACTGGCCTCACCGACGCACCGGCCGCGCCGATGGCCGAAGAAAAGCTCGAGCTCGCCAGCGCCGCTGATTTCATCGACCACGCGTCGCTGACCAGCACCGGCGAGAAGTGGTCGAACGAGCGCGCAGTCTCGCTCGAGAGCGACCGAAGTGAGCCGGTGGAGCAAGAACGCCCGGCTCCGCTCGAAGAAGAGGGCGACGACATCGTGCAGGGCATCGTGCTCGAAGACGACGCGCCGATACCGGTGCCAGAGCTCTCGCCCCCGCCCCCGCCGCCGGCGTCTGCGCCAAAGCACAGCGAGCTTGCGTGGGAGAGCACCCGCCCCTCACCTCCGCCGATGCCGTTCGCGAAGGTCTCGCCCTCGAGCATTCAGGCCTTTCCCCCGCCGCCGGCCCCGGTGGCGCCGCCGCCTTCGCCGCCGCAGCCCGCCACGCTGGTGATGCCTGCCTCGGCGTTTGCGCCCCCCTCGCCTCCGCCGCCCCCGCTGGTGACCAAGGTCGCCACGCCGATCAGCTCACGGCCGAGCCCGGTGCCGGTGCCGGTGCCAGCCCCGGTTGCCGACCCGTTCGACCGCTCTGGGCTGAGCTTGGGAGGCGCCGAGCCGGTTCAGATTCTGGTGCCCGGCGAGCACCGCGTCATTTTGCACACCGTCGAAGGCCAGGTGAAGCGCGGGTCGATTCGCGACGCCAACCTGGGCGCCGACATTCTCGTGCTCGAGGGCGCGGCGCTCGAGAACCTGCCGCGGGCTCGGGTGAAGGCCATCTTCTTCATGTTGGCCCCTGGCGCGCGGGCGCCCATCACCGAGGGCGAGAAGGTGCGGGTGACCTTCAAAGATGGGCGCCAGGTGGCAGGGTTCTCGAAAGACCAGAAAGACGCGACGCTGGGCTTCTTCGTGGTGCCCGCTGACAACCGCACCAACACCGAGCGCATCTTCATTTACCGGCACGCCGTGCAGGCCGTGCTGGTCGAATAGCGGCGTCACCGTCATTGCAGCCCAGGTGAAACCACCGCCTCGGGTTGACAAGGGTTCACCAAATCGCACACGGTGCGCGCGCCGTCGAATGTCAGAGAGTGGCCAGGCCGGAGTGCTCCACATGGTTCAAGACAAGCGCGTGTGCCCGAGAATCGCCGTCACGTTGACGGCGCATTGCCGCATCGGTACCCGCTATGTGCGCGACTTCATCGTCGACCTCTCGACCAGTGGCTTGTACTTGAAGACGCGCGAGCCGGCGCGCGAGGGCACTCCGATTCGGGTCGCGGTCGCGTTGCCCTTCAATGACGGCGAGGCCAAGTTCTGCACTCTGGTGGGGTCGATCGCTCGGGTCGACCGAGACAACCGAGGCATCTTGCGCGGGCTGGGCGTGTCGTTCAGCGACGAGGAGATTGCCCCGAACGACCGTGAAGCGATCAGCGCGTTTCTGCAGCAAGCGGCGTAAAAGCCTCGCGAAGCGCTCAGTGCAGAAATCGGTCTGAGTCGTTCGGCATGTTGCGCTTGTCGCCCGAGATGACCTTCAGGTGCGAGCTGCGCCGGTTCAATTGCCGTGAGAGCTGCCAGCTGCGCAGGCGAAGCCAGGCGTTGGCCGGAGTGATGCCGTAAAACCAGGCGAAGGTGAACGCGAGCGCGATGAGGCTCGGCAGCGCGACGACCCAGGCCCCGACCAACAACGGGTAGCACGCGAAGGCCACGCCGATCGCCGAGAAGGCGTAGCCGCTCACCGGCAGCCCCCAGAAGTTCAGCTTGCCTGGCCCGACCAACAACCCCTGGGTGACCCACATGCAGTTGATCACCACCCAGCCGCCGTCGAACGACGACACCGCGACGTGGGCGCTGACCAGGCTCACCAGCAGAATCACGCCAGCGGTGACCAGGCCGTTGCCGATGAAGACCGAAAAGAAGCGGCGCCGGCCGAGCCGGTCTTCGAGAAAGGCACCGCTCTGCACCGCGATGATGCACCCGAAGATGAGCGACAGCGGTGAGTGCGGCAGCGCCAGCACCCAACTGGCGACGAGCCACAGCTTGTATTCGCGAAGCACCAGGTGGGGGCTGAGCAGCACGTTCTGGGCGATGGTCGATGACGCGATGGTCGCCAGGCTCACCACCAGCATCGCGAGCGCCAGCTGACTGCCCGCGCGTTGCGGCGAGAGCCAGCTGCGCACTTCATTTCGAAAGCTCATTCTTCGTACCCCGACCATTTTCGAACAGGCCGGTTCGGCCCCTTCGGCCCCCGGCGCAAGCTGCGAAAGAACACCAGAAGCGCCACCAACGCCACCGCCGACCCCACCACATTCAGCCAGGGAAAGGTGGTCGCCGAGGCCAGCGGCGTGGCGAGGTGCTCTGGGGTCAGCAGCGTGCGCACGTACTCGACTGGCACCGCGAAGGTCATCGCGCCCGAGCTGCCCATGCCGGCGCGAACGACGCCGAGCACCCGGCCGGTCTCGTCGACCACCGGGCTCCCGCTGCCCCCGGCGCCGCTGAGCATGTTGAGCTGGAGCACCGCGTGCTTGCTGGGCTCATCGAGCTGGAGGTCTTTGGGCAGGCCGTCGGGCCGGTACGCCGCGACGATGCCCTGGGTGAAGCTGAAGTCGAAGCCTAAGGGGTTGCCGACGCCGTACACCGTCGAGCCAGCGACCGGTACCGCGAGGTCGCTCAAGCTGAGCGGCACCAGGTCGGCCGCTGAGATTTTCAACACCGCCAGGTCGTGATCTGGGTCGTCGTACACCACGCCTTCGACCGGCACCGCGTGGCCGTCGGCGAAAACGGCCTCCATCTGATGCGAGAGCTCGGCGACGTGGGAGTTGGTGACCAGCATGCCGTCAGCGCGCACCACCCAGCCGGTGCCATGCGCGACCCGTTCACCGGTGAGCGTGGTTTGCCGCAGAATGACGACCGAGTGCTTGACCCGAGCGAACAGGGTTTGCCGCTCCGAGTCATCGAGCGCTCCCAGCGTCAACACGACAAGCAGTGGGAGGCCTGGGTGCACTGGGGGTTAGACCGCCGGGGCGGGCTTGCTCTTGTAGAAGAGCGTCACGGTGAGGCAGTGAAATTCTTTGTCTGAGCTCTGCGTCACGACTTTGTCGACGATCTCGATGCCGCCGTTGTCTTTGAGCCAGCGGGTGATGTTCTCACCCATCTGCTCGCGGTCTCGAGCCAACGTCGTCGAAAAGACCTTGATGGCGTTGAATGAAAGTTCAGTTGCAGCCATGAAAACAACCTCGTCACTTTTCTCTTGATGGCCAGCGCTTCGGCGCGCGGCCGTGGTTTCGCTCGAGCCCTGCCCCGAGCCGCTCCCGTACCCGTCAGGTGACCAATTGTTTGCGCTCGCCCAAATTCCCCCCGCCGCGGGCTCAGTACCACCAGTTCAGCGACCGGTCGTGAGCCCGAACTGCTTCAGCGCAGCTGTGGAGGCCGATTGACCATCGCGCGGTTGTGCTCGCACACGCTGGCCTCTTTGCAGACCGGCCCGATGCCATCGGGGTGCGCGACGAAGGGCGCCTTCTCATTTTCTTCAGTGCCGCACAGCGCACACTTTCGCTTGCGATTCTTGGCTTCGAGACGGCGCTGCTCCGCCAGCTGTTTGGCCCGTTCACGCAAAGCTTTTGCATCCAACACGTCGTTGCTCACATGGCCTCCACGAGTACCGCGATGCCCTGACCGCCACCAATGCACGCACTGCCAACGCCATACTTCGCACCGCGGCGCTTCAACTCGTACAACAAATGCAGCGTAATGCGCGCGCCAGAAGCAGCGAGCGGGTGACCAACGGCAATCGCCCCCCCATCAACATTGGTTTTCTCGCGCGGTAAGCCAAGCTCTTTTTCGACCGCCAGGTACTGCGGGGCAAATGCTTCGTTGACCTCGAACAAATCGATGTCACCGAGCTTGAACTGTGCTCGCTCCATCAGCAACCGAATCGCGGCGACCGGGCCGATGCCCATGATCTTGGGGTCGCAGCCGCTGACGGCCCAATTCATCAATCGTCCCAAGGGCTTGAGCCCTTTTTTCTCGCAGTAGGTGCGTGTCGCCATCACTGCGCTGGCCGCTCCATCGTTGATGCCTGACGCTGCCCCGGGGTGCACGACGCCGTCTTTCTTGAAGACCTTGGGCAATTTCTTGAACCCCTCGAGGGTCGAATCAGGCCGCCCGTGCTCGTCTTTCGAAAAGAAGGTCGAGCCTTTTTTCGACTTGATTTCGATCGGCATGATCTCTTCGGCGAACCGGCCTCCTTCGGCGGCGGCGGCGTGACGCTTTTGAGAGAGCACCGAGAACTCGTCGACCTGGTCTTGAGTCAGGCTGTACTGCACCGCCAGATTCTCGGCCGTCATACCCATGGGCATGTTGGGGTAGGTGTCGAAGAGCCCGGTGATCAGCGTGTCTTCGAGCTGCCCTTTGCCCAGACCCAGGCCCGAGCGCGCGCCGCGAATCACGTGAGGCGCCTGCGACATCGATTCGGTACCGCCGGCCAGCACGACCTGCGCTTGTTCGGTGAGCATCAGCTCGGCAGCGTTGATGTACGCCTGAAAACCAGAGCCACAGAGGCGATTGACGGTGAGCGCAGGCACCGCGACGGGCAGCCCCGCACGCAAGCCGACGTGCCGCGCGAGGTAAATCGCGTCGGTGCTGCTCTGAATCACGTTGCCGTAGACCACGTGGCTCACGTCGTCGGCAGCCACCTTCGATTGCGCCAGCGCGGCCTTCGCGGTCTCGACGCCGAGGTCAGTGGCGGTAAAATCTTTGAGGGAGCCGTTGAAGGTGCCGAAGGCCGTGCGCTTGCCCGACAAGAAATAGATGTCTTCAGTTTTCGAGATGTTCTTCATGGCGCCGTTCTGTCGTGACCGAAGAGAGAAGCCCCCACCATGCCAAGTGCTCCGAGCGTCCACAACAACCCTACTGCATGCTGTTGACGTAACTCGGTTTTTCCCACGTCGCTGTACCACGCTCTGGCGGCGTCGATGAATCCTTCAATCGACCACCTTGCTTTCGGCGCGCCGAGCTCGTGCACGCGACGCAGATGGGCTTTGAGCAAACGCTCTGGGCTCGCGCCGATCAACGCGCCGCTCAAGTACCGGCCTGCGACGTTCGCACCGGGCCGCCGCGAATTCGCAGAGACGACGAAGCCGCCATTCTCGCAGGGTGTCAGCAACACCAGGCGCGCGCTCGGCCCTTCGGTGTCACTGCGCGGCACGTAGGCCAGGCCCTTCGAAAAACGCACACCCCAGGGCGGCGCCTCATGCAGCGTCGCGAACACGCCGTGCGCGTGGTGCACGTAGTCGTACATCAACGTCTGCGCGCCGAAGCGCGGGTGCTCGAGGTGCGAGCCGATCGACACGAAGCCCACCGCCTTGAGCGCGTCATGGGTGGGCTCGAGCGCGCCGGGCACGGTGGTGAGCGGCCCGGGGTCTTCGACGATCAGCCGCATTGAGCCTGGCCGCAGCACCAGCCAGGCGCGCCAGAGGTTGAGGCGCAACATCGCGAAGCCGAGCACGAACGCCAGCACCGAGAAAAGTGGAGAACCCAGGGGCAACACGGCGTCAGCGGTCATACCCGATTTTGGATATACAATGCGCCAATGGCTCTGTTTCGTCGCGCGGTGACCTTGAGAACCCTGGCTCGACCCGACCAAGTCACCGAGGCGCTCGGCAAAGAGGTCAAGCCGGGCACGATGATGCAGCTCGACTGGAGCCGCCGGCAAGACGCCCGGCAGTTTCGTGGCGAAGTGCAAGGCAACGGCTTTCGCATCGTTCGGCGGGTGCAGTTTCGCAACAGCTTCGCGCCGATTCTCGAGGGGCGGGTCAACGCCATCGAGGGCGGCTCCGAGGTCGCGATGACGCTCTTCGTGCCGACCAGCGTGGTGCTCTTTCTCATCGTGTGGACGGTGCTCGCCGCCGGTGCCGCGATTCTGGTCGTGCAGCAGATGATGCTCGAGAACGAGCTCGAGACCGCGATGACCTTGACCATGGCCACCATACCCCTCGTCGGGCTGGCGGTGGCCTGGCTCGGGTTTTCGCTCGAAGCGCGCAACAGCGAGCGGGCGATCAAATCGCTGATTCCTCCGTACGCTGGGCCTCTCACGACCTGAGAGCCTGAAGTGGAGTGTCTGTGCAGCGTCTGCCCCGTGGACGGTTGGGCGGCCGCGCGTGCTGGGCGAGGTCTCGGCACGCCGATTGCTCACGGCTTTGTGAACGCGTTCGAGAAATGGTTCTCGCGCATCACAAGGCAGGGGTTGGGCGATGAGTAAAGTCTCAGAGAAGTTGAAAGCGGTCGCGGCGGCAGTGGCGGCCATCGAAAAACAGTTCGGGCGCGGAGCGATCATGTCGCTCGGCGATGACACCGAGGTGCAGCCGGTGTCGGTCATACCCACGGGCTCGGTGACGCTCGATCGCGCGCTGGGTGTCGGTGGGCTGCCGCGCGGTCGGGTGGTTGAGATCTTCGGCAGCGAGTCGTCGGGCAAGACGACGATGACCTTGCATGCGATTGCGCAGGCACAGGCGCTGGGTGGCGTCGCGGCGTTCATCGACGCCGAGCACGCGCTCGACCTGGGCTACGCCAAGAAGCTCGGGGTGCGTACCGAGGAGCTGCTCATCTCGCAGCCCGATACAGGTGAGCAGGCGCTGGAGATCACCGAGCACCTGGTTCGCAGTGGCGCGGTCGACTTGATCGTCATCGACTCGGTCGCGGCGCTGGTGCCCAAGGCCGAGATTGAAGGCGAGATGGGTGATTCGCACATGGGGCTGCAAGCGAGATTGATGAGCCAGGCGTTGCGCAAGCTGACTGGCGCGGTCAGCCGCAGCGGCACCTGCATCATCTTCATCAACCAGACCCGAATGAAGATCGGAGTCGTCTTCGGCAACCCCGAGACCACCACCGGTGGCAACGCGCTCAAGTTCTACGCGTCGGTGCGCCTCGAGATTCGCAAGGCGGGCAACTTGAAAGATGGCGAGAACGTCATCGGCACGCGCACCAAGGTGAAGGTGGTGAAGAACAAGGTGGCTCCGCCGTTTCAAGAGGCCGAGTTCGACATCATGTACAACCGCGGGGTCAGCCGGGCCGGTGAGGTGCTCGACCTCGGTACGAGCTTGGGCTTCGTCGACAAGGCCGGCAGCCACTTCTCGCTCGGCAGTGAGCGCATCGGGCAAGGGCGCGAGCGGGCCATCGAATGGTTGCAGCAGCACCCGGCCGAGATGGAGATGCTGGCGGCCAAGATTCTGTCGACTCCCAAACCGGGAGCGGCGGAGCCCGTGCGCGGTGAAGAAGCCGTCGCATGATTCGCTGGGCCACGGTCGCCGCGGGCGCGCTGTTGCTCGCGATGGGGCCGCTGGTGGCCTCGATGCGCTGCGGTCACGACCCGGCGCGTCGCTCGCGTGAGACCCACCGGGTGGTCAACGGGCGGGCCGAGCCGGTGAGCAATCGCCGGGCCCGGTGAATTGAAATTGCACCTGGTTTTCGCGCGCGGGGTTACCCCGCCGACTTTCACCAGGAGCCATTTCAAGTGAGCCAAGAGCCGTCATCGAGGGTGTGGAGCGTGCTGGGGTTCGTGGTGGGGGTCGTGGTGGCCGTCGCGCCCAGTGGGTGCGGCGCGCTTGCCGGGCAGCACCCGGGGGCATGCTCGACCACCAACTGCGCGGGGTGTTGCGACTCGACGGGCGCCTGTCAGCTCAACACCAGCCAACGGCAATGCGGTTTCGGTGGGGCAGCGTGCGGCGTGTGCGCGGCAAACCAGCAGTGCTTGTCTGGCGTGTGCGCGGTCTCGTCTGGCAGCGGCGGGGGGGCCGGCGGCATGAATGGCGGGGCGGGAGGCCTTCGCGACGGCGGAGACTCCACCAGCCAGCACGACGCGGGGATGCTGACGATGTGCAACATGACGTGCTCGACGTGCTGCGACGCGAACGGCACGTGCCGACCGGGGACCTCGACGCTGGAGTGCGGGCGCGGCGGTCTCCAGTGTGAGCAGTGCGTGTTTCCGGCGAGCTGCGAGATGGGGGCGTGCAAGGGGGGCGTCGTGAATGGTCACGACGGGGGCACTGGGGGCGGGGCAGGCGGGGGAACGGGTGGGGGGGGCGGCGGGGGAACCGGTGGGGGCAGTGGAGGGGGAACGGGCGGCGGGGCGGGTGGCGGGGCCGGCGGGGGAACGGGCGGCGGGGCCGGCGGCGGTGGCGGATCGGGGACGACCCCGGGGGATACGTGTGCGACCGCGCTCGCCCTGGCGCTCTATGAGACCACCCTCGTCACGCAGAGCCAGGCAGGGGCGGCGACTGGCAACTACCAGGTCAGCCCATGTGGCGAGACCGGTACGCCGCAGGGTACCGGCCCCGACATGGTGTTCAAGCTCGTGCTCGACACGGCTTCGAAGATCACCTTGAGCGCCGGTGGCTGCGAAGTGGGCGGGCTGGTCGTCTCGCTTGGTTCATCATGCCCGAGCACCTCGCCGCTGGCGTGCGGCACGACGAGCGGGTCGCTGAGCTTGAACACCGCGACCTCGCTTGCGGCCGGCACCTACTACGTCATCGTCGATACCAACGCCGCGACGCTGTGCAGCTTTTACGTCGACGCCGCGCCGACGGCACCGTGAGCGGTGGGCTTAGCGCTTCGGCGGTAACGGCCGGCCCGGAGGCCTCTGTGCCCGCATCGGGTTGCGTTTGATGTTGGTGCTCTCGCCATCATCGTCATCGCCCATCAACCCCGCGTCGACCTCGACACTCGCCTGTTCGAGGCCGTCTTCATCGGCGTTGGTTTGATCTGACGCCGGGTTTCGCCTGGCGGCGACCTGGGCCGGGTGCCGGGTCGGAGGCGGCGTATTCTCGTCTCTCCCGGGGGCAGCAGGCAGCGCGGGAGGCCTCGACGGTGTCGAGCTGACCGGCGCGGGCCGGGCTTGCAAAATGGGCGAGGTCGGGGGGCGCGCAGCAGGCACCTGCGATTGCACCCGGTTCTGGTCTTTCGCCTTCGCGCGGGCCTCGAGCTTGAGGCGCTCTTCGAACTCGTGCCACCGGTCGGTCGCGTCTTCGGGGTCAGGCATGCCGCGCTCGCGGTACTTGAGCGAGGGCGCCCAGTGCGTCGTCACGTTCTCTCCCAACCCGTGCAACAGCGGCGGCGGAGGCACGCCGTAGGTCGCCGGGTCGAAGAACGCTTCGTTCAAATCAGTGAAGCCGTACGCGCGGGCCTTCGCCAAGAACGTCGGCAAGATGCCCGTCGGCGCGTGGTACCCGAGCACGTTGCCCTCGTCATCGCGGGTCACCGGTACGTAGAGCCAGAGATCAGACGTGCGGTAGTCGCCCTTTTCGTTCAGCGGCAAGACCTCCGAGGCGGCGATGGTCTTTCGGCTGCCGTCTTGGAGGCGCTCGCAACACACGATGAAGTTGATCGCGCTGGCCACCTGCGCCCGAACCGCGACCATCGGCATCTCGACCGAGCTCATCAGGCACAGCGACTCGATGCGCCGCAGTGAGTCGGTGGGCGTATTCGCGTGGGTCGTGGCCATCGAGCCGCCGTGACCGGTGTTCATCGCCTGCATCAGGTCGAAGGCCTCACCGCCGCGCACTTCGCCGACGATGATGCGGTCGGGCCGCAGGCGGAGCGCCGAGTGCAGCAGGTGCCCCATGTTCACCTCGCCCTTGCCGAACTTATCGGCCGGGCGGCTCTCGAAGGCCACCAAGTGCTCCTGGTTCAGCTGGAGCTCGGCGGAGTCTTCGATGGTGAGAATTCGCTCTTCGTTGGGGATGAGCGACGACAAGATGTTGAGCAGGGTGGTCTTGCCCGAGCCGGTGCCGCCCGAGACCAGCATGTTGAGCTTGATGCGAACGGCCGCCTCGATGACGCGAATCATCGGCTGGGTAATCGAGCCGAACTTCACCAAGCTGTCGGGCGTCAGCTTGTCTTTGAAGAACTTGCGAATCGAGACCGTGGTGCCCTTGCGCGCGATCGGCGCCAGCACCACGTGAATGCGGCTGCCATCGGGCAGGCGGGCATCTAACCGGGGGCGCTCGTCGGTCATCGGGCGGCCGACGAATTGCGCCATGTTGCGTGCGGCCCCCATCAGGCCCTCTTCGGTGAACCGGGCGTCGGTCTTCGAGAGCTTGCCTTTGCGCTCGATCCAAATGTCTTCGGGGCCATTGATCATGATCTCCGTGACCGACTCGTCATCGAGATAGGCCAGCACCGGCTTGAGAAAGGCCCGCAATGACTCGGAGTACATCGACATGGGCGGCCGATGTTACTGAGCTTTCCCCGCCGTAGCGACTTTCCCCCACCCCCCGCACTTTTTCTGTACGGCTTCGTGAATTTCGCAAGCGCCCCTGCGTCTCGAGCGCCCCATGACAAAAATCCTCCTCCTTCTTGCGCTCGCCCAAACCGAGCAACCGACTTGCCATGTCTCAGGTGACGAACGCGCCTGCGGCTTTCACTGCCGTGCCGAGCTGGGTCAGGTGCGGTGCGCTCGAACACCCGAAGGGTTTTGCGCTCGGGTCGAAGGCCGTCTGACCTGCTGGGACCCTCCCGAAGAGGTTCGCCTGCACCCCGTGACCGGCGGGCCCACGCCTCGGTGTGAGGTCAAATACCGCGAAGTTGCGTGTGGTTATGCCTGCCTGACCTCGCCCAGCCACCTCGCCTGTGCGCAGACCCCTTTCGGCCGCTGCACCACCCGCTTTGACGCCGTCACCTGTTGGGACCCCGCGCCCGAGGTGATTCACGCGTCTTCGGCAGGTGCGCTCGGTTCGGCGTCGTGCGTTCAGTCAGACCAGGGCGTCGCCTGCGGCTGGAGTTGCAAGAAGTCGTATCAATCGGTGCAATGCGCCCAAACCCCCGACGGCACCTGCTCGGTCATCGACGGCAAGATCTCGTGCTTCGACCCACCGGTGCCGCCGATCAGCCACGCGCCGCCAAAGTCGAAATGAGATAGACGCCGCAGCCATGAAAGTTCTCCTCGTGGGTGCCACGGGCGCGACCGCGAAGTACGCGCTCCCGAAGTTGTTGGCGGCGGGTCATCAGGTGACGGCGTTCGTGCGCAACGCGAATGCGTTGACCGTGAAGCACGAGAGGCTCGCCGTGGCTCAGGGCGACGCTCGTGACCCCGCCGCGCTCGCCGAGGCGGTGAAGGGTCAAGAGGCCGTGATGACGCTCTTCGGGCCGCGTTCGCTGAAGAAAGACGACCTGCAGGAGACCTTCATGCGCAACCTGGTCGCGGCGATGGAGAAGCACGGGGTCAAGAAGCTGGTGAACCTCTCGGCCTGGGGCTCGTCGCGCACGCGCCAGTACATCAATCTGTTCTTCTTGCCGATTCGCTACACGATTCTGCGCGCGGTCTTCAATGACAAGGAGCGCGGCGAGCAGCTGCTCTTCGCCAGCGGCCTCGATTGGGTGAACGTGAGCCCGGGCCGGCTGACTGACGGGCCCGAGAAGGGCAACGTGACGGCGTCAGAAGATGGCAAAGGCGTGCGCAACTCGATTTCGAGAGCCGATCTCTCGAGTTTCATGATCGCGCAGCTGGGCAGCGACACGTGGGTGAAGAAGTCGCCGATCATCGGGGCCTGAGCGGGCCGTGGTTGATGAATGCATGCATTCAGAAATCTGAATGCAATGCATTCACGGCCGGCAAAGAGGTAACGAAAATCAGCGGTTCGCGTGCAGGTGAACGAAACGCATGCGTTCCCAAAAGCAAACGCACGCGTTCCCCCTGTGTCAGGGACGAAGGTCCGACTCCTCGTTCTCGACGCTGAGCAAGTGCGTCAATCGCCGTCACGCCGGCACTCCACGAGATGAGTCGCGCCGCTGACGCTTCGAGCCAGGCAGGGCTGGTTGGCAGCCCTCTCTCGTTCGATACAGCCCACGCGTCACGCGCACCGACGCTCCATCAGCGCGCTCGGGGGACGTCACGCAGGCAATCCCCCTGGAGAGGCGCTTCAATCGCGCGCACGCAGGCACTCCGGGAGGTGAGTCACGAGCTCGGCGTGCCCTTCGAGGCAGGCAGGTGCGACCGCCTCGGCCGATCCAGCGCCGACGTTTCGCGCATCGACGCCCACCAGCGCGCTCAATCGACGACAGGCACGCTCTGCGCGAGGCGAGTCAGTATCCACCGGTTCGCACTTCGGAGCAGGCCCCTGCGTGGGTTGGCTGCGACCGCCTCATTCCACGTCCGCAGCGCAGCGTCGCGGGCCTCCGCATCTCCACGCGCGTGCGCCAGGCACG